>NZ_JAOTNW010000005.1:0-327084 GCF_036346515.1 Pseudomonas sp. AM4(2022) | reverse complement strand
TAACTCATTGTTTACCAAGGAGTTTTCCGTTTCGACTGCGCCGGAAGTGGGGCGAATTATAGGCCTCCAGAATCTGCCGTCAACCTTCTTTTTCACATTTCTGTCATATAAGTCAAAAAACCCAGTAACGCAAAGGCCGGCCCCAGGGGCCGGCCTTCTACCTACCGAGCCTTACAGACTAGGGAAGGCGAATTGCGACGCTTCATGGCTGGCCCGTTGCGGCCAACGCTGGGTGATCGCCTTGCGACGGGTATAGAAACGCACCCCGTCCGGCCCATAGGCATGCAAGTCGCCAAACAGCGAACGCTTCCAGCCACCAAAGCTGTGATACGCAACCGGCACCGGCAGCGGCACGTTAACCCCCACCATGCCGACTTCAATCTCATCACAGAACAGACGCGCCGCTTCACCGTCACGGGTGAAGATGCAAGTACCGTTGCCGTATTCATGCTCATTGATCAGCTGCATCGCCGCTTCCAGGCTATCCACCCGCACTACGCACAGCACCGGCCCAAAGATCTCTTCTTTATAGATACGCATCTGCGGGGTGACGCGGTCAAACAAGCTACCACCGAGGAAAAAACCTTGCTCATGCCCGGTAACACTCAAGCCACGGCCATCAACGACCAGCTCAGCCCCCGCCGACACACCGTCTTCTATATAGCCACTGACTTTATCCCGCGCCTGCCCCGTCACCAACGGCCCCATATCCAGCCCGCAAGAAGTGCCCGCCCCAATCTTCAACGCCTTGACCTGCGGCACCAGCTTGGCGATCAACGCATCCGCTACCTGGTCGCCCACGCACACAGCCACCGAGATCGCCATGCAACGCTCACCGCAGGAACCATAAGCTGCGCCCATCAGGGCACTCACCGCGTTATCCAGGTCTGCATCCGGCATCAGCACCGCGTGATTCTTCGCCCCACCCAGCGCCTGCACACGCTTGCCACGTTTGGTCGCTTCGGAATAGATGTACTCGGCAATCGGCGTCGAGCCTACAAAGCTCAAGGCTTTGACTTCCGGCGCTTCGATCAATGCGTCCACCGCGCCCTTGTCGCCATGCACCACGCTGAGCACGCCTTTAGGCAGCCCGGCTTCCTGCAACAGCTGCGCAATCAACAGCGTCGAACTCGGGTCGCGCTCTGAAGGTTTAAGGATGAAACAGTTACCGCAGACAATCGCCAGCGGGTACATCCACAACGGCACCATCGCCGGGAAGTTGAACGGTGTGATACCCGCCACCACGCCCAGCGGCTGAAAGTCCGACCATGCATCAATGTTCGGCCCTACGTTGCGGCTGTATTCACCCTTGAGAATCTCCGGTGCCGAGCACGCGTATTCCACGTTCTCGATCCCACGCTTGAGCTCACCCGCTGCGTCTTCCAAGGTCTTGCCATGTTCTTCGCTGATCAACTGCGAGATCCGTGCTTCGTTCTGCTCCAGCAGTTGCTTGAAACGGAACATCACTTGGGCACGCTTGGCCGGCGGCGTATTGCGCCAGGCCGGAAACGCGGCCTTGGCTGAGTCAATCGCCTGTTGAATGGTTTCACGACTGGCCAACGGCACCTGGTGAATCACCTGGCCGGTAGACGGGTTATAGACGTCGGCACAACGACCGCTGTCGTTGACCAGCTCACCGTTGATCAAATGCTGGATAAGGCTCATGCAGGGCTCCTGAAAAATTGTTCTATATAGAAGGAGAAATCAGTCGATCTTGTTCAGCACTTCGCCGACCGCGTCAAACAGACGGTCCAGGTCCTGCGGCTTGCTGTTGAAGGTTGGCCCGAACTGCAGGGTGTCGCCGCCAAAACGCACATAGAAACCGGCTTTCCACAATGCCATGCCGGCCTCGAATGGGCGCACGATGGCATCTCCATCACGCGGGGCAATCTGGATAGCACCGGCCAGGCCGTAGTTGCGAATGTCGATCACATTCTTGCTGCCTTTCAAACCGTGCAGCGCGTTCTCAAAATGTGGCGCGACTTCGGCTACGCTCTGCACCAGGTTTTCTTTCTGCAACAGGTCCAATGCCGCCAAGCCCGCCGCGCAAGCCACAGGGTGCGCCGAGTAGGTGTAGCCGTGGGGGAATTCCACGGCGTACTCCGGCGTCGCCTGGTTCATAAAAGTCTGGTAAATCTCGCTACTGGCAATCACCGCGCCCATCGGGATAGCGCCGTTGGTGACTTGCTTGGCGATGCACATCAGGTCCGGGGTCACGCCGAAGCTGTCGGCACCGAACATCGAGCCGGTGCGGCCAAAGCCTGTGATCACTTCGTCGAACACCAACAGGATATTGTGCTGGTCGCAAATTTCGCGCAGACGCTTGAGATAACCCTGCGGTGGCACCAATACGCCAGCGGAACCGGCCATCGGCTCGACAAACACCGCGGCAATATTCGACGCGTCATGCAGCTCGATCAGCTTGAGCAACTCATCGGCCAAGGCAATACCGCCCTGCTCCGGCATGCCCCGGGAGAAGGCATTGCTGGCCAGCAAGGTGTGAGGCAGATGGTCGACATCCATCATCGCCTGGCCAAACAGCTTACGGTTACCGTTCACACCGCCCAGGCTGGTACCGGCGATGTTCACGCCGTGGTAACCACGGGCGCGACCAATCATCTTGGTCTTGGTGGCCTGGCCTTTGAGGCGCCAGTAAGCCCGCACCATCTTCACCGCCGTATCGGCACATTCAGAGCCCGAATCGGTGAAAAACACATGATTCAGGTTGCCTGGGGTCAGGTCGGTGATCTTTTCCGCCAACTGGAAGGACAACGGATGACCGTATTGGAAGCCCGGAGAGTAGTCCAAGGTGCCCAATTGCTTAGCGACCGCTTCCTGGATTTCCTTGCGCGTATGCCCGGCGCCACAGGTCCACAGGCCCGACAACGAATCATAAACCTTGCGCCCTTTGTCATCGGTCAACCAGCTACCCTCGGCGGCCACGATCAGGCGTGGATCGCGCTGGAAGTTGCGGTTGGCGGTGTAAGGCATCCAGTGCGCATCCAGCTTCAATTGGCTGGCCAGGGACGATGGGGCGTTTTCGGGCATGTTCATCAGCAAAACCTCGCAGGGCAACAGGCAGCGTCGGGATTGAAAAAGCGTTGTTGCAGCTAAATTGCCACGGGGATAAAGTCGGTGAAATCCAACTCTTCTAACCTTCAGTCAGGACTTCACTAAACTATGAGCAGCCGTCGTCCCGACCCTTTGGCGCAAGTCAGTGACTTTGATATTCGCCTGCTGCGCATCTTTCGCAGCGTGGTGGAGTGCGGCGGCTTCTCGGCAGCGGAAACCGTCCTCGGCATCGGTCGCTCGGCCATCAGCCAGCAGATGAGCGACCTTGAGCAACGGCTCGGGTTGAGGCTCTGCCAACGTGGCCGTGCCGGGTTTTCCCTGACGGAAGAAGGCCGCGAGGTCTATCAGTCTGCCCTGCAACTGCTGAGTGCCCTGGAAAGCTTTCGCACCGAGGTCAACGGCCTGCACCAACACTTACGCGGCGAGTTGATCATTGGCCTCACCGACAACCTCGTCACCCTGCCCCATATGCGCATCACTCACGCACTGGCGCAGTTGAAGGAGCGCGGCCCGGACGTGCAGATCCAGATCCGCATGATCGCCCCCAATGAAGTGGAGCAAGGTGTACTCGACGGTCGCCTTCACGTCGGTGTGGTGCCCCAGGCCAGCGCACTGTCGGGCTTGGAGTACCAGCCGCTGTACAGCGAGCGCTCCTTGCTCTATTGCGCGGTCGGCCACCCGCTGTTTTATGCCGATAACAAGCAACTCGACGACGAACGAGTCGACAGCCAGGACGCCATCGCCCCCACCTTCCGCTTGCCCGCGGAGATCCAGGCCCATTACCAGGCGCTCAACTGCACCGCCAGTGCCTCAGACCGTGAAGGCATGGCGTTCCTGATTCTCACCGGGCGTTATATCGGCTACTTGCCCGATCATTACGCCAGCCTGTGGGTACAACAAGGCCGACTGCGTGCGCTGAAACCGGCGACACGTTTCTACGATTTGAGCCTGGCATCGGTCACGCGCAAGGGCCGTCGCCCTCATTTGGTGCTGGAAAGTTTCCTGGAAAGCCTGGCCGCCACCCGCTAACTCGGGCCTTGCACAAAAAGCTGAGCACATGGACAGCTTTTTGCAAGGACTCAAGGACCTTGAACCGTCCGCCTTGAGTTGACCCGCCATGCCCCCAGAATCCTCCAGCCCCAGCGACCTGATCTACGGCCTCAACGACCGGCCGAAACCACTGCCCGCTCTCCTCGCGGCGCTGCAACATGTACTGGCGGCGTTCGTTGGCATCATTACGCCGCCGCTGATTATTGGCTCCACCCTCGGTCTCACCGCCCACTTGCCCTACCTGATCAGCATGGCATTGATGGTTTCCGGCGTAGGCACCTTCATCCAGGCACGCAGGCCGTTTGGCATCGGTGCCGGCATGATCTGCCTGCAAGGCACCAGCTTTGCGTTTCTCGGCGCGGTGTTGTCAGCAGGTTTTCTGGTGAAGCAACGCGGTGGCAGCCCGGAAGACATTCTGGCGATGATTTTCGGCGTGTGCTTCTTCGGTGCAGCGGTACAGATTGTATTGAGCCGCTTTATCGGCCAGCTGCGCCGCGTGATCACACCGCTGGTGACCGGCATTGTGATTACGCTGATCGGCATCAGCCTGATCAAAGTGGGCATCACCGACCTCGGCGGCGGTTTCAATGCACCGGACTTCGGCGCCCCCGCCAACCTGGCGCTGGGCCTGTTCGTGGTTTTGACGATAATCCTGCTAAACCGCTCGAACACGCCCTGGGTACGTTTGTCGGCCATTATTATTGGCCTGGCCCTGGGCAGCCTCGCGGCGTGGTTCAGCGGCAAACTGATTCCCCAGGCGTTGCCTGACCTGCCATTGGTCAGCCTGCCTACACCATTCCGCTTTGGTTTCAACTTCGACTGGAGCGCCTTCCTGCCGATTGCGCTGATTTATCTGATCAGCAGCATTGAAACCGTCGGCGATCTCACCGCCAATTGCATGATTGCCCGCCAGCCCATCAGCGGCCCTTCTTATATAAGTCGGCTCAAGGGCGGCGTCCTCGGCGATGGGGTGAGCTGCATGATCGCCGCAACCTTCAGCGCCTTCCCCAACACCACGTTTGCGCAGAACAATGGCGTGATCCAACTCACCGGCGTGGCCAGCCGTTACGTCGGTTTGTACATCGGCGTGTTGCTGTTCTGTCTGGGCCTGTTTCCATTGATCGGCGCCGTGCTGCAGCAAATCCCCAAGCCGGTGCTGGGCGGCGCCACCCTGGTGATGTTCGGCAGCGTGGCTGCGGCCGGCGTGCGCATCCTTGCCCAGGCACCGCTGGACCGACGCAGCATGCTGATCATCGCCACCTCATTCGGCGTTGGCTTGGGTATCGCCGCGCAACCCAACCTGCTGCACCTGATGCCAACACTGGTGCAGAACCTGTTCGACTCCGCCATCACCAGCGGCGGTATCACCGCCATCCTGCTGTGCCTGTTACTGCCGGAGGCCAAGGCAAGTAGCGCCGCCGCCAACCACAGCCCGGATCGCGACAGCCTGGAACCGCTTTGACGGTTTTATTGCATCAGGACTTGTCTGAGGCTTGAGGGTGGGTTATCTGTGCACACGTCGTCTCTATCGATCAGCACGGAAACCTCCATGAGCCTCGAAGTTCCTGCCCACAGCAACCACGCCGGTAAACCCGCCAGCCGCATTCGGCAAAAGAACGAACAAGCGATTCTCCAGGCTGCTGAAGATGAATTCGCGCGCCATGGCTACAAAGGCACCAGCATGAACACCATCGCTGCCAGTGCCGGGCTGCCCAAGGCCAACTTGCACTACTACTTCACCAACAAGCTGGGCCTGTACGTCGCGGTGCTGAGCAATATCCTCGAACTGTGGGACAGCACCTTCAACGCGCTGACCGCCGAGGACGACCCGGCCGTGGCGCTCGCTCGCTATATCCGCACCAAGATGGAATTCTCGCGCCGCCAACCCCAAGCCTCGCGGATCTTCGCCATGGAGATCATCAGCGGTGGCGAATGCCTCACTGAATATTTCGGCCAGGACTATCGGGCCTGGTTCAGTGGCCGTGCCGCGGTGTTCCAGGCGTGGATCGACGCCGGCAAAATGGACCCCGTCGACCCCGTGCATCTGATTTTCCTGCTGTGGGGCAGCACCCAGCATTACGCCGACTTCGCCACCCAGATCTGCCGCGTTACCGGCCGCACCAAGCTGACCAAGCAGGACATGGAAGATGCCGGCACCAACCTGATCCATATCATTCTCAAAGGCTGCGGCATCAAGCCAGCCCTATAAACGAAGCGATTTATGTCTTTTACGCTCACCGGCTTTTGCGAGTTTCGTGAAGAAATACGCAAAAGCCGCTTTATCACCTTGGCGGCGCCGATTACCAGCCCGCAGGACGCCCAGGCGTTTTTCGAGCAACACAGCGACCTCAACGCCACGCACAACTGCTGGGCCTGGAAGCTGGGCGATCAATACCGCAGCAGCGACGACGGCGAACCCGGTGGCACCGCGGGGCGCCCGATCCTTGCGGCCATCGAGGCCCAGGGCTTTGATCAGGTGGCCGTCTTGGTGATCCGCTGGTACGGCGGCATCCAACTGGGCACGGGTGGGTTGGCCCGCGCCTATGGCGGCGGGGCCAATAAATGCCTGCAAAATGCCGAACGCATCGAGCTGATCAGCCGCGTCCCCCTGAGTTGCGCCTGTGGCTTCTCCGAACTGAACCTGGTGAAGCTGCGTGTCGCTGAACTCGGCGGGCTTGTGGTGGAGGAAACCTTCACCGCCAACGGCGTAGAGCTGCAGCTCGCACTGGGAGAGGCGCACATCGACACCCTGCAAACCCAGCTCGCCGACCTGAGCCGTGGGCGCATCCTGCTCGAGCGCTGAAACTGCTACTGTTATGCGCTGAACTCCCTGAACCGCGATTTCAAAGGAAGCCTTTCATGTCTACGCCAAAAACCGCACTGATCATCGGCGCCTCGCGCGGGCTGGGCCTTGGCCTGGTCAAGCAACTGCTCCAGGACGGCTGGGACGTGACCGCCACCGTGCGCGACCCGAACAAGGCCGATGCCCTGAAAGCCGTGGGGCCGGTGCAGATCGAGAAGTTGGATATGGACGACCAGCAAGCCGTGATCGCCCTGGCCCAGCGCCTGAAAGACCGCACATTCGACTTGCTGTTCGTCAACGCCGGCGTCAAGGGCCCGGCCAACCAGGAGCCCGGCTACGCGACCCTGGCGGAAGTCGGCCAGCTGTTCTTCACCAACGCCGTGGCGCCGATCAACCTGGCCCAGCGCTTTATCGGGCAGATCCGCAAAGACACCGGCGTGCTGGCTTTCATGAGTTCGGTGCTGGGCAGCGTGACCATTCCCGACGGCTCGGACCTGGCGCTGTACAAAGCCAGCAAGGCCGCCCTCAATTCGATGACCAACAGCTTTATCACCCAACTGGGCGAGCCCAAGCCGACGGTGCTGTCACTGCATCCGGGCTGGGTGAAGACCGACATGGGCGGCGAAAACGCCCACATCGACGTCGAGACCAGCGTGCGCGGCCTGGTGGACCAGGTAAATGCCTACACCGGCAAAGGCGGCCATCACTTCGTCGACTACAAAGGCGACACCATCGCCTGGTAACCACCCCCAACTGTAGGAGCGAGCTTGCTCGCGAAGAACGCCCAGGCAATGCGTTAAACCAGACTGCCCGCGTCATCGTTGACGATTTTCGCGAGCAAGCTCGCTCCCACAGAGGTAAACTGCCCACCTCGCCCTTCCCGGCGACCCTGGATCAGCAGACAGGGCAACACTGAGCTGGCAAACCTGAACCCATCATTCAGAGGAGCCGGCCAATGCCTGCGACCCGTATCTGGTTAAAAAACCCCCTCGCGATTTTCACTGCCAATGGCCTCGATGCCCGTGGCGGCCTGGTGCTGCAAGACGGTGTCATCACCGAAGTGCTGGCCCAAGGGCAAGCGCCTGCACAACCCTGCGCGCAGGTGTTCGATGCCCGCGAGCATGTGGTGCTGCCTGGGCTGATCAATACCCACCACCACTTCTATCAAACCCTGACCCGCGCCTGGGGCCCAGTGGTCAACCAGCCGCTGTTTCCCTGGCTGAAAACCCTGTACCCCGTATGGGCGCGGCTCACCCCGGAAAAACTGGCCCTGGCCAGCAAAGTCGCCCTGGCCGAGTTGCTGCTGTCGGGCTGCACCACGGCGGCCGATCACCACTACCTGTTCCCCGATGGCTTGGAGAACGCCATTGATGTGCAGGTCGAGACCGTGCGTGAACTGGGGATGCGCGCCATGCTCACTCGCGGTTCCATGAGCCTGGGCGAAGCCGATGGTGGCCTGCCGCCGCAGCAAACGGTGCAGCAAGGCCAGGTGATCCTCGAAGACAGCCAGCGTCTGATCCGCGAATATCACCAGCGCGGTGACGGGGCGCAGATCCAGATCGCCCTGGCGCCGTGCTCGCCGTTTTCCGTCACCCCCGAAATCATGCAAGCCAGCGCCGAACTTGCCAACCAGTTGGACGTGCGCCTGCACACCCACTTGGCGGAAACCCTCGACGAGGAAGATTTCTGCCTGCAACGCTTCGGGCTGCGTACCGTGGATTACCTCGACAGCGTCGGCTGGCTCGGCCCACGCACCTGGCTGGCCCACGGCATTCATTTCAACCCGGACGAAATAGCGCGCCTGGGCGCCGCCGGCACCGGCATCTGCCATTGCCCAAGCTCGAATATGCGCCTGGCCTCCGGCATCTGCCCTACCCTGGACCTGCTTGCCGCCGGTGCCCCCATCGGCTTGGGCGTGGACGGCTCGGCCTCCAACGACGCTTCGAACATGATCCTTGAAGCACGCCAGGCCCTGTACATCCAGCGCCTGCGTTATGGCGCGGAAAAAATCACCCCCGAAGGCGTATTGGGCTGGGCCACCAAGGGCTCGGCGCAGTTGCTGGGGCGCACGGATATTGGCGAGTTGGCCGTCGGCAAGCAGGCGGACCTGGCACTGTTCAAACTCGATGAACTGCGCTTCTCCGGCAGCCATGACCCCATTTCCGCGCTGCTGCTGTGCGGCGCGGACCGGGCGGATCGAGTGATGGTCGGCGGCAAGTGGCGGGTGATCGACGGCCAAGTCGAAGGCCTTGACCTCAAGGGCTTGATCGCCGATCACAGCCAGGCGGCGCGGCAGTTGATCGCGGGCACCTAAGCCAGGCGCCAATCAAAATGTGGGAGCGGGCTTGCTCACGAATGCGGTGGTTCAGTCACAGATGTACTGACTGACACAGCGCATTCGCGAGCAAGCCCGCTCCCACATTGGATCTGTGCCACCTTTCAAATCGGTTACAAACCCAACAGCGACAGCATGATAAAAGTCGCAAACAACACAAAATGCGTCATCCCTTCTATCGCATTGGTTTCACCATCGTTGAGGTTGATCGCGCTGACGATCAGGGTGATAAACACCATCACCGTTTGCACCGGCGTCATCGCCATCTGGAATGGCTGCCCGGTATAGAGCGCCATGGCTTCCATCACCGGCACCGTCAGAATCACCGTAGACAACGAAGCCCCCAGAGCGATGTTGACCACCGATTGCATGCGGTTGGCCAGGGCGGCGCGCAGTGCCGTGAGGATTTCCGGCGCGGCCGAGATAGCCGCCACCACAATCGCGGTAATCACCGGCGGTGCACCTGTGCCTTCCAGGCCCAGGTCGAGGGTCTTGGACATCACCTCGGCCAGCGCGCCAATCACGACCACTCCAAACACCAGGGTCGCAATGGAAAACGTCAGGCTGACAGACGGCGCGTGCTCGTCTTCCGGCTGTTTCTTGCGGCGTTTTTCCGGGTAGCTGTAGCTGAAGAAATAACTGTGCGGCCCCACCTGCATACGCAGGAATAAGGTGTAAAGCACCACCATCGCGCCAATGGTGAAGGCCGAATAAATTTTCCAGTCGGCTTCGGGGATAAATTCCGGCACCACCATCGACACACCCATGGCAGTAAGAATCATCACACTGTAGGTGCGCGCCGAGTCATCGTTGTAGGACTGTTCGCCATGCTTGATGCCGCCCATCAGCGCGGCCAGGCCGAGGATGCCGTTGATATCGAGCATCACCGCTGAGTAAATGGTGTCGCGCACCAGAGTCGGCGATGGCTCGTTGCTCATCATGATCGCCAGGATCACCACTTCCACCAATACAGCGGCGAGGGTCAGGATCATGGTGCCGTAGGGGTCGCCGACTTTTTCCGCCAACTGCTCGGCGTGATGAGCCACGCGCATCGATGCCATCACGATAAACGCGATCAGCGCGAAACCGGCCAGCAGCGCGACCAGTTGGCCGCTGTGAAGCATCCAGTGTTCCAGCGGGTAGGCGGCGATGGCGGCAATCAGCGCCAGCAGCATGAATTTTTCTTGCTTGAGGGATGTGAGCATTCCGGGCCTTTTCGTACAGCGAATCAGTCATTGATGGGGTACAGACTGCGCCGAGCCGCTAACGTTTCGTTACACCTTAGTTCAGGCCGCCCTTGCGTGAGTGACAGAAATACTCTCCTGCTGGTCAGGTTTTGCCGATTATTTCAGCCATGGCCTGTAGAATGCCGCCATTGCACCTGATGAGATTTTAAAATGTACGATTGGCTCAACGCCCTGCCCAAGGCTGAATTGCACCTGCACCTGGAAGGCTCGCTGGAGCCCGAGCTGCTGTTCGCCCTGGCCGAGCGCAACAAGATTGCGCTGCCATGGAACGACGTCGAAACCCTGCGCAAGGCCTACGCCTTCAACAACCTGCAAGAGTTTCTCGACCTGTATTACAAAGGCGCCGATGTGCTGCGCACGTCCCAGGACTTCTACGACCTGACCTGGGCCTACCTGCTGCGCTGCAAAGCCCAGAACGTGATCCACACTGAACCCTTCTTCGACCCGCAAACCCACACCGACCGTGGCGTGCCGTTCGAAGTGGTGCTCAACGGCATCGCCGCTGCGCTTAAAGACGGCGAGCAGCAACTGGGCATCACCAGCGGTTTGATCCTCAGTTTCCTGCGCCACCTGAGCGAAGACGAAGCGCAGAAAACCCTCGACCAGGCGCTGCCTTTCCGTGACGCGTTCGTGGCCGTGGGCCTGGACAGCTCGGAAATGGGCCACCCCCCGAGCAAGTTCCAGCGCGTGTTCGACCGCGCCCGTCACGAAGGCTTTTTGACCGTGGCCCACGCAGGTGAAGAAGGCCCTCCCGAGTACATCTGGGAAGCCATCGACCTGCTGAAGATCCAACGCATCGACCATGGCGTGCGCGCCATCGAAGACGAGCGTTTGATGCAGCGCATCATCGACGAGCAGATCCCGTTGACCGTGTGCCCACTGTCCAACACCAAGCTCTGCGTGTTCGACGACATGGCCCAGCACAACATCCTCGACATGCTCGAGCGTGGCGTGAAAGTCACCGTGAACTCGGATGACCCGGCGTACTTCGGCGGCTACGTCACCGAGAACTTCCATGCGCTGTACACCAGCCTGGGCATGACCCAGGACCAGGCCACACGCCTGGCGCAGAACAGCCTGGATGCGCGGCTCGTGAAGCCATAACTGGTAATCATTGGATGTACACGGGCTAAATGTGGGAGCGGGCTTGCTCGCGAATGCGGTGAACCAGTCTACAGTTGCATCGACTGACACGCCGCCTTCGCGAGCAAGCCCGCTCCCACACTGGTTTTGCATGGTCCTTTAGGTTTCGCTGAGTTCTTCCAGGGTCTTGCCCTTGGTCTCCATCCCAAACAGCCACACCACCAGCGCCGCCACCGCAAAGCACAGCGCGCCCAAGGCAAATACCCCGCCCTGCCCGGTTATCGGGAACACCAGCCCGGTCACCAATGGCCCCAGCAACGAACCAACCCGCCCAATCGCCGACGCAAACCCCGAGCCGGTCGCACGTGCCGAGGTGGGATACAACTCCGGCGTGTAGGTGTACAGCACCGCCCACATGCCAAACAGGAAGAACTGCATCAACAACCCTGAGGTGATCAGCAGGCCCACGTTGCCGCCAAACACTGCGCTCTGCCCATACACAAACGCCATCACCCCGCCGCCCAGCAAGGTCACCACGCACACGGGCTTGCGTCCCCAGCGCTCGACCAACCACGCGGCCATCAAAAAGCCTGGGATTCCGCCCAGGGAAATGATCACCGTGTAATACACCGACTGAGTCACAGCAAAACCCGATTGCTGCAACAACGCACTCAACCACGACGTCAGCCCGTAGAACCCAAGCAGGGCGAAGAACCACACACTCCAGATCATCATCGTGCGTTGGCGGTACTGCGCTGACCACAGCTGCTGAAACGCGGAGAAAAACGTCCCCGGCGCACTCTCGATCCGTGGCAGGGCAATCGGCTCCGGCAAGTCGGCGCGGCCCAGGGAATCGCGCACCTTGTGCTCGATGCCCAGCAAGACCTTGTCCGCCGCCTCATGGCGCCCAGCCTGTTCCAGCCAACGCGGCGACTCCGGGATAAAGAAACGGATGGCCAGCACAAACACCGCCGGTATCGCCAACACCAGAAAGATGTCGCGCCAGCCAATCACCGGCAATAAGAAGTAAGACAACACACCCGCGGCCACAAAACCCAACGGCCAGAAGCCATCCATCAAGGCGATGTAACGCCCGCGTCGCTTGGCGGGGATCAGCTCCGACAGCATCGACTGGGCAATGGGAAACTCCATGCCCATGCCAATGCCCAGCAAGATCCGGAACAACGTCAGCGTCTCCACCGTCTGCGCCGTGGAACACAGGTAGCTCGCCAGGCCCCAGAGTACGATGCTCCACTGGAACACCGGCTTTCGCCCGAAGCGATCAGCAAGCATCCCGGACAGCGAAGCGCCCACCACCATGCCGAAAAAACTCGAACTGGCCAGCAACCCGGCCTGGGCCGTGCTCAGGCCAAACTCGGTTTTGATCGAGCCCAACAGGAAGGTCATCATCGCCAGGTCCATGGAGTCAAAGAAAAACGCCAGGGCGATGATGATGAAAATGATTCGGTGGTAACCGCTGATGGGTAACCGTTCCAGGCGTTCCGCCGCGCTATAACCCTGCCTACCCATGCCGCACCCCTCGTATGAAAAAATCCCCTTGGCGAGTGTGCGGCATCGTTTGCGCCGGCTATTGCTGGATGCGACCTGACGACAGCTGAGAACGACGCCAGCACCTGTAGGAGCGAGCTTGCTCGCGAAGATCGTTAACGATAACGCGGGGCATCTGGAGAAAACGCGGCGCACTCAAGTTTTTCGCGAGCAAGCTCGCTCCTACAGTTTGGCAATGCGAGCTATGTGCTCAAGCCCCCCGTCATTGACCGACAGGGCCCGTGACTCGTTGATCACACTGATCCAGTTCGCCTGCAGAAACAGTTGCATCAAGCCCGCCCCCAACGCACCGCCCAGATGGGGTTGCTGCTGGCTCCAGTCGAAACAGTCGCAGGCCAGCGGCGATGCCAATGCCTGGGTAAAAATGCCCAGTTCCGCCAACGCCTGCACGCCCTTGGGCGTCACCTCGGTACGCTGCTCATGGCGCTCAATCCATCCGGCCTCAAGCATCCGTTGATACAGCTGCGCCGCCAGCTCGCCGCCGAGATGGCCGTGGCACCAGCGGGCGCGGCGCAGCAACGGCGGTGCGCGCAGCGCCGGTGGCAAAACATCCGGGGTGCTGCGGGCCGCGCTAGCCATAGTGGTGCTGGCCAATGCATCAATGGCGGTGCTGACATCAGCGGCCGCTACCCGAAACAGGCGCTGGCCTCGCCGCGCCTCGATCCGCAACAGGCCGCTGCCGGTCAGCCGCGCCAAGTGTGCATTGGCTGACGCCGGCGACAAACCGGCCAGCGTTGCCAGCTCGTCTGAAGATTTCGCCGAACCGTCCATCAAGGCCCAGAGCATGGCCGTGCGTTTAGGCTCGGCGAGCAAGCTGGCGATCTGACTGATGCAAGGTGCTGCTCCCATGTATTCACTCCCTGTTAAACCATTTTTTCTGCTGCGGTTGACGCCCAAGTATAGGTGCGCGGGCAGTAGGTTCCGCGGCGTCTGACAGTGCAGATCAGGACAGGATACGAGTGAAACTTCCGAGCGTGGCGCAGGCTATTGCCGAGAAGCCATTCACCCCGGTCGCTGCGCGGTCAATGTCGCACAGCGGGACACGAGCATGTCCCGCAGCAGATTGATGGGTTTACTCAATTGCGCACGGTGGGCGCACAGCAGGTTGAGCGGGGTGCGCTCGCCCTGCAGTTCCGGCAGGATCAAACGCAGGCGCCCGGCCAGCACATCGGTGCTCACATCCAGCCACGACTTGTAGGCGATGCCCATGCCCGCCACCGCCCAGCGGCGCACCACATCAGCGTCATCGCTGAAGCGATCGCCGCTGACCGTCAGGCTTACGTGGCGCTTGCCATCGTAAAAACCCCAGTGGTCGTGGACGCGGCTGCCGAGCATGTACAGCAGGCAATTGTGCTGGGCCAGTTGTTCCAGATGGCGCGGCTCGCCATGCCGGGCGAGGTAGCTGGGTGCGGCGCAGAGTACGCGAATATTGTCCGGGGCGATGGGCAGCGCAATCAGGCTGGAGTCTTCGGGTTCGCCGTAACGCAGGGCAATGTCCACGGGCTGGCGGAACAGGTCGGCAATGCGATCACCGAGCAACAGGCGCACGTTCAGTTGCGGATGCTCCTGCTGGAATGCGTCCAGCCACGGCAACAGTTGGTTGCGGCCAAAATCCGAGGGTGCCGACAATTGCAGCACACCACTGACGTGATCCTGGCCACTGGCCAATAGGCGCCGCCCTTCATCCAGCGCACTCAGTGACGCCCGTGCGTACTCCAGAAAGCCCTCGCCTTCGGCCGTCAGCCGAAGGCTGCGGGTAGAGCGCGCCAGCAAGCGCGTGCCCAGCTGCTGTTCGATACGCTTGAGCGCAGCACTGGCCACCGCCGGTGACAGGTCCATGACCCGCGCCGCAGCCGACAGGCTGCCCAAGTCCGCCGCCCGCACAAACAACTGCAAATCATCAAAACGCAGCATGCATTTCCGCTCATTATCAATATTTGGTTGAAACAGCCTGCTGTTTTAGCCGCTTTTATCGGCATGGGAAATAGCCAATCATCTGCCCATCCCGTTAGCCCGTGCCAGGAGTCGACTATGTCCACCGCTTTTAACGTCATCGCCACGCTGATCGCCAAACCCGGCCAGCACGCCACCCTGGAGACCCTGCTGCGCGGCCTGCTGGAACCGACTCGCCTGGAAGCCGGTTGCGAGCAGTACGACCTGCACCAGGACCTGCAACACCCCGAGACCTTCTACATGCTCGAGCGCTGGAGCGACGACGCGGCGCTGGCCGACCACGACCAGAGCGCGCATATCCAGAGCTTTCGCGCCAAGGCCGCCGATGTGATCGAACACTTCGAACTCAAGCGCCTGAAATTTCTCGCCTGATCCCGCCTTTTTTTGTAGGAGCGAGCTTGCTCGCGAAAACCCAAGGACGACGCGCGAAATCAGAAACACCGCGTCATCGTTAACGATCTTCGCGAGCCAGCTCGCTCCTACCTTGACCGTATTCACTTGGAGTCATCATGAAAGCCATCGCCTACTACGCCTCACTGCCGATCAACGATCCAAAATCCCTGCAAGACATCGAACTACCAGCCCCAGAGGCCGGCCCCCGTGACCTGTTGGTGGAAGTCAAAGCCATCTCGGTCAACCCGGTGGACACCAAAGTGCGCCAGAACGTCGCCCCGGAAAATGGCGCCGCCAAAGTGCTGGGTTGGGACGTGGCGGGTGTGGTCAAGGCGGTCGGCAGTGACGTGACGTTGTTCAAGGCCGGCGACAAGGTCTACTACGCCGGTTCCCTGGTACGCCCAGGCGGCAACAGCGAACTGCACACCGTGGATGAACGCATCGTCGGCCATATGCCCAAGAGCCTGGGGTTTGCCGAAGCGGCCGCATTGCCGTTGACCGCCATCACCGCGTGGGAGCTGTTGTTCGAACGTTTGCAGGTGACTGAAGGCAAGGACGATCAAGGCCAGAGCCTGCTGATCGTCGGCGCTGCCGGTGGCGTGGGGTCGATCCTGACTCAACTGGCCAACCAGCTCACCGCGTTGAAGGTCATCGGCACCGCCTCGCGCCCCGAAACCCAGGCATGGGCCAAGGCTCTGGGAGCACACGTGGTGATCGACCACAGCCAGCCGCTGAGCGAAGCGTTGAAACAGGCCGGGCACGGGCAAGTCACCCACGTTGCCAGCCTGACCCAGACCGAGCATCACCTGGACCAACTGGTCGAAGCGCTGCAACCCCAAGGCAAGCTGGCGTTGATCGACGATCCCAAGGCCCTGGATGTGAGCAAGCTCAAGCGCAAGAGCCTGTCGCTGCACTGGGAGTTCATGTACACCCGTTCGATGTTCGAGACGCCAGACATGATCGAGCAGCACAACCTGCTCAACCGCGTGGCCGAACTGATCGACGCCGGCATCCTGAAAACCACGGTAGGCGAGCACTTCGGCGTGATCAACGCGGCGAACCTGTGCCGCGCCCACGCCCTGCTGGAAAGCGGTAAGGCCAAGGGCAAGATCGTGCTGGAAGGGTTCTGAAAAAACGGCTGTCAGTGTCGTCCGTTATCTGCGTAGGTAATGGACGACACCATTAGTCCGAGAGTTGATCCTTGTCATATTTATGAGCCCGTTCAGGTTTATATTGGCCGCCTTTGCCACGATTCTTTTACGTGAGGAAGTCAGCAATGAAAATCCTGATAAAAGCGTTAGCAAAATCCCCAGGCAGCCAATGGCAAGTTCGTCTCGACGGCGAGGCCATCACCTTCCGCAGTGAGGCCGAGGCCCGCGCCTTCGCCGACACGCTGCAGGCCCGGATCCAGGCTCCCCATCGCTTCCCCCTCAACCAGCAACGCTCCGCTGGCTGAGCCGAACTTCAGACCTGCGCCTGTACGGCCCTTGCCCGTTGCAGGCGCTGGGTCGCCATGGCAATGGTCACCGCCAGCACACCGCAGAGGCTGATGACCATGGCCATCGGCATCGCCGTCCCGTCGTGCAACACGCCGACCAACGACGCCGCGCCTGCCGCCACACCGAACTGGATGCAACCGAGCAACGCCGACGCGCTACCGGCCCGAGCACCCTGCCCGCTCATGGCACAGGCCGAGGTATTCGGCAAAATGCAGCCCAGGCTGGCGATACAGATAAACAGCGGCACCAGCAACGGCCATAGTGCCTCGGTGCGCAACGCGGCAATCCCCAACAGCGTCAACGCCGCCGCCACGTAGACCCACACGGTGCGCGACAGCAAAAACGCCGGGCCGCGCTTGGCGAGCAATCTTGCGTTCAGTTGCGCCACCAGGATAAAGCCCGCGGCGTTGGAGCCGAACAACCAGCCGTAATGCTCGGCCGGCACGCCATAGAGCTTGATAAACACGAAGGGTGAGCCGGCGATGTAGGCAAACATCCCGGCAATCGAGATGCCGCCGGTCAAGGCATAGCCCAGGTACACCCGGTCTGACAGTAGCGAGCCGTAGCGGCGCAACGAGCCCGACAACGGCTGACGCGGCTGATCGGCCGGGAAGGTTTCCGGCAACCCGACCGCCACGGCGATGGCCGCCATCACGCTGAACAACGACAACGCCAGGAAAATCGACTGCCAGCCCCACACCCCGACCATCAGGCCACCGGCCAACGGCGCCAGGATCGGGGCCAGGCCGGTCACCAGCATCAGTTGCGAATACACCTTGGCCGAGCCCACGGCATCGCATTTGTCACTGACCACCGCCCGGGAAATCACCATGCCCGCGCACCCGCCAAGAGCCTGCACGAAACGCGCGCCAATCAGCCACTCCAGGGACGGCGCATACGCACAAGCGAAAGACGCGAGGGTAAACAGGGTGACGCCGCTGAGCAGCGGCACGCGCCGGCCAAAGCGGTCCGCCAGCGGCCCGTAGATCAATTGACCAATAGCCAGGCCCGCGAAATACACGGCCAGGGTCAGTTGGATATGTTTTTCGTCAGTGGCAAAGGCCGTGGCCATTGCCGGAAAGCCCGGCAGGTAAAAGTCGATCGCCAACGGCGCGAAGGCGCTCAGGGCGCCCAGAATCAGGATTATGCGAAGGTTCATCAGACACCCAAGTGAGTCGGCAGCTCAACAGTCTAGCCGCGCTTGGGTGCCATGAACATTACGTTAGGTGGCTAACGATCAGAAAAATCACGCCAGCTTGGCGCTGTAGCCTTCTTCGGTAATCAGGTCGATCACTTTGTCCGAGGACAGACTGCTTGCCACCCGCACTTCTTTAGCCTTCAAGTCGACTTCCACACTCGCCGCCGAATCCTGTCTCTGTACCGCCTGGGTCACCGCTTTAACGCAGTGGCCGCAGGTCATTCCTTCAACGCTGAATATTTGCATGACATGACTCCTTTGATGAGGTTGCGCCCAGTCTCAAGCTTGCCATGATGGAAAGGTCAAGTTTCAAAAAAAACGGCCGGGCTGGTATTCGAAGGCGACGTCGGCCAAGCTTCAACCTTCCTAGCTGTGAACCACGGAGCATTCGCCATGCGCTGGTCGTTTTTTGCCCTTGCCGGCCTGATGAGCTTGCCTGCCGCTGCGCCCCAGGCCCTGGCAGCTGAAGATTATGCGGTGCTGATTATTTCCCGCGAACGCCTGGAAGTGCCGACCCACTGCGAGATCGGCCTGTATATCCAGGACCAACTGGCCGGGCGTCTGTTCCAGGAACAGGCCACCTCCTTCAACCTTCCCCCTGGCGATGTGTCGTTGCGCCTGAAAGTGTTGCCGAGCCAGGCCCCCGGCTGTCTGCCAGGCATGCTCGCGCCACCCGCGCAGAACATCACCTTGAAAGCCGGTGACGTACGCAAATTACGCATTGCCCTGGGCCCGGACGGTATGTACCTCAAAGCCGCGGCATTGGAATACTGAAGGGGCTTGACCTTCCCCACAGGTTAAGGTTGATCCTAGTGGCAACTTCTTCTGGAGGACTGCCCCATGAATGGATCCACCACCTTTGACCTGCCCATCGGCGGCATGACCTGTGCCAGCTGTGCCGGGCGGGTCGAACGCGCGCTGGGCAAAGTGCCGGGCGTGCAGCGTGTCAGCGTCAACCTGGCCAATGAGCGCGCGCACATCGAAGTACAGGGCCAGATGGACCCCAGCGTGCTGATCGCCGCTGTCGACAAAGCCGGTTACACCGCCACCCTACCCCAAAGCGAAACCGCCACCGACGCCGATCAAGCCCGACGCCTGCGCCGCGAGCGCTGGTCGCTGGTGGCGGGCATTCTGCTGGCGTTGCCCTTGGTGCTGCCGATGCTGGTAGAACCCTTCGGCCTGCACTGGATGCTCCCCGCCTGGATACAGTTTGCCCTGGCCACGCCGGTGCAATTCATCCTGGGTGCGCGCTTCTATATCGCCGCCTGGAAAGCCGTGCGCGCCGGCGCCGGCAATATGGACCTGCTGGTGGCGATCGGTACCAGTGCCGGCTACGGCTTGAGTATCTATGAATGGCTCACCGCCGCCCCAGGCGTGACGCCGCACCTGTACTTCGAAGCCTCGGCGGTGGTGATCGCTCTGGTGCTGCTGGGCAAATACCTGGAAAGCCGCGCCAAACGCCAGACTGCCAGCGCCATCCGCGCCCTTGAAGCCTTGCGGCCGGAACGTGCGATTCGCGTGCAGGACGGCCGTGAAGAAGACGTCGCCATCAGTGCGTTGAAGCACGGCGATCTGGTGCTGGTCAAACCCGGCGAACGCTTCCCGGTGGACGGTGAGGTGGTGGAAGGCCAGAGCCATGCCGATGAGGCGCTGATCAGTGGCGAAAGCCTGCCGGTGCCCAAACAACCCGGCGACGCGGTCACCGGTGGCGCCATCAACGGTGAAGGCCGCCTGCTGGTGCGCACCCTGGCCCTGGGCGCGGAAAGCGTGCTGGCGCGCATCATCCGCCTGGTCGAAGACGCCCAGGCCGCCAAGGCGCCGATCCAGAAACTGGTAGATAAAGTCAGCCAAGTGTTCGTGCCGGCCGTGCTGGTATTGGCACTGATTACCGTAGTGGGCTGGTGGCTGTATGGCGCCTCCCTGGAAACCGCCATCATCAATGCGGTCGCCGTATTGGTGATCGCCTGCCCTTGTGCCTTGGGCCTGGCCACGCCGACCGCGATCATGGCCGGCACCGGCGTCGCCGCACGCCACGGCATCCTGATCAAGGACGCCGAAGCCCTGGAGCGCGCCCATGCCGTGAGTGCCGTGGTGTTCGACAAAACCGGCACCCTCACCTCCGGCGCGCCCAACATTGCCCACTTGGCGGCCGTGGATGGCAACGAAGCCCTGTTGTTGCAACAGGCCGGCGCCCTGCAACGCGGCAGTGAGCACCCACTGGCCAAGGCCGTGCTGGATGCTTGCCGCGAAAAAGGCTTGGACGTGGCCGATGTGAGCGCCAGCCAATCCCTGACCGGGCGCGGCATTGCCGGTACGCTCGACGGTCGTCCATTGGCGCTGGGCAATCGTCGCTTGCTGGAAGAGACCGGCCTGGACGCAGGCGATTTAGGCCCGCGCGCCAAGGAATGGGAAGCCGAAGGCCGCACCTTGTCCTGGCTGATCGAGCAAGGTGCGCAGCCCCGCGTGCTGGGGCTGTTTGCCTTTGGCGACACGCTCAAACCCGGCGCGTTACAGGCCGTGCAACAACTCAAGGCGCAGCACATCAGCAGCCACCTGATCACCGGCGATAACCACGGCAGTGCGCGGGTGGTGGCCGAGGCCTTGGGCATCGACGATGTGCATGCCGAGGTACTGCCCGCCTATAAAGCCGCTGCCGTGGCCGAGCTGAAAAAAACCGGCGTGGTGGCCATGGTCGGTGACGGCATCAACGATGCGCCGGCCCTGGCCGCTGCCGATATCGGCATCGCCATGGGCGGCGGGACCGACGTGGCCATGCACGCCGCCGGTATCACCTTGATGCGTGGCGACCCGCGGCTGGTGCCGGCCGCCCTGGAGATCAGCCGCAAGACCTACGCGAAAATTCGACAGAATCTGTTCTGGGCCTTTGTGTATAACTTGATCGGCATTCCCCTGGCCGCCTTCGGCCTGCTCAACCCGGTACTGGCTGGCGCTGCCATGGCCTTATCCAGCGTCAGCGTGGTGAGTAACGCCCTGTTGTTGAAAACCTGGAAACCCAAGGACTTGGAGGATCAACGCCCATGAACATCGGCCAAGCCGCCCGCACCAGCGGGCTAAGCGCGAAGATGATTCGCTACTACGAATCCATTGGCCTGCTGAAAACCGCCCACCGCACCGAAAGCGGCTACCGGGTGTACGGCCACGACGACCTGCACACCCTGACGTTCATCAAGCGCTCGCGGGACCTGGGGTTTTCACTGGAAGAAGTCGGCAAGTTGCTGACCCTGTGGGAAGACCGCCAGCGAGCGAGCGCCGACGTAAAAGCCTTGGCGCGCCAGCACATCGACGAGCTCAATCACAAGATTCGCGAGCTGGGGCAACTGCGCGATACCTTGCAGGACCTGATGGAGCACTGCCAGGGCGATCATCGGCCCGATTGCCCGATCCTCAAGGAATTGGCAGCGGGCAACTGCTGCGCCTGACCGGATAAACACAAAACCCAATGTGGGAGCTGGCTCTTGTGGCGAGGGAGCTTGCTCCCGCTGGGGTGCGAAGCGCCCCCCAAAAAAGCCAGCACCCGCTACGCGGGTGAACGGGAGCAAGCTCCCTCGCCACAGTGAGTTACTGCATCCAAGGCGGCGGCGGTGGCTCGTCCGGCACTTTGCTCGGTGGCGCATCGTCCGCCGCGCGAATCGCCTGGCGACGCTCTTCATCCAGCCGCGCCGCTTCGATTTCGCGGATCACACCGCCCACATCCGCCAGTTCTTCCGGTTCGTCAAACTCACCGGTCAATACACTGGCCGGGTGCAAAGTGCCGGCTTCGTACAGCGCCCACATTTCCTTGGCGTACTTGGTCTTCTTCAACTCCGGGGCAAAACGCCCGAAGTAGGAAGCCATGTTGCCCACGTCGCGCTCCAGCATGCTGAACGCGTGGTTGTTGCCCGCCGCATCCACCGCCTGGGGCAGGTCGATGATCACCGGGCCCGTAGGCGTGAGCAGTACGTTGAACTCGGACAGGTCACCGTGCACCAGGCCGGTGCACAGCATCAGCACGATCTGGGAGATCAGGAAGGCGTGGTATTCGCGCGCCTGGTCCGGCTCCAGCACTACGTCATTCAGACGCGGCGCCGCATCGCCGTACTCGTCGGCCACCAGTTCCATCAACAGCACGCCTTCGAGAAAGTCGAACGGCTGGGGCACACGAACGCCCGCACCGGCCAGGCGGAACAACGCCGCCACTTCCGCGTTCTGCCAGGCATCTTCGGTTTCTTTCTTGCCGAACTTGGAGCCCTTGGCCATGGCTCGCGCCTGGCGGCTGTTACGGACCTTACGGCCTTCCTGGTATTCGGATGCCTGACGAAAACTTCGTTTATTCGCCTCCTTGTAAACCTTGGCGCAACGCAATTCATTGCCGCAGCGCACCACATAAACAGCTGCTTCTTTACCACTCATCAGAGGGCGCAGCACTTCGTCGACCAGACCGTCTTCGATCAGGGGTTCAATGCGTTTAGGAGTCTTCATCAGCTTTTATTGTGGGTCCTGTATTACCAAACACGCGTGTGGCACTCGTTATACGGCAATCGGCTCGCCGGGGGGAGAGGCTACTGACCTCTGACCCCTTCAGAATGCATTCAATGGGCCAACTTTTTCGCCGATCAGCGTTCGATAATCGCCGTCACGCCTTGACCACCGGCGGCACAGATGGAAATCAACCCACGGCCCTTGCCCGCCGCATCCAATAATTTAGCCAAGTTGGCGACGATCCGCCCACCGGTGGCGGCAAACGGATGGCCCGCCGCCAGGGAACTGCCCTTGACGTTAAGCCGACTGCGGTCGATAGACCCCAGCGGCGCGTCCAGGCCCAGGCGGCTCTTGCAATAGTCGGCGTCTTCCCAGGCCTTGAGCGTGCACAACACTTGGGCGGCGAAGGCTTCGTGGATCTCGTAGTAATCAAAGTCCTGCAAGGTCAGGCCGTTGCGCGCCAGCAAGCGGGGTACTGCATACACCGGCGCCATCAGCAGGCCCTCGGCGCCGTGGACGAAATCCACCGCCGCTGCTTCGCCATCGCGCAGGTAAGCCAGGATCGGCAGGCCGCGCTCCTTGGCCCACGCCTCGCTGCCCAGCAGCACCAGAGAGGCACCATCGGTCAGCGGTGTGGAGTTGCCCGCGGTGAGCGTGCCCTTTTCGCTGCGCTCGAAGGCCGGCTTGAGGCTGGCGAGCTTTTCCAGGGTCAGGTCGGGGCGCAGGTTGTTGTCGCGGGTAAGGCCGAGAAAGGGCGTGAGCAAATCGTTGTGCCAGCCTTCGGCGTAGGCCGCCGCCATCTTCTGGTGGCTCTCCAGCGCAAGCTGGTCCTGCTCGGCGCGGGGGATCTGCCAGGTCTGGGCCATCAGTTCGCAGTGCTGGCCCATGGACAAACCGGTACGCGGTTCGCCGTTACGCGGCAGTTGCGGCTTGAGGTGATGAGGACGAAGTTGTAACAGGAGTTTTAATTTATCTCCCAGGGATTTGCTGCGGTTGGCTTGCAGCAGGATCTTGCGCAGCCCTTCATTCACGCCAATCGGTGCATCCGACGTGGTGTCCACCCCGCCGGCAATGCCGCACTCGATCTGGCCCAGAGCAATTTTATTGGCCACCAGCAGCGCCGCCTCAAGCCCGGTGCCGCAGGCTTGCTGAATGTCGTACGCAGGGGTTTGCGGTGACAGGCGCGAGCCGAGCACACATTCACGCGTCAGGTTGAAATCACGGGAATGCTTGAGCACCGCGCCGGCGGCCACCTCGCCCATCCGCAGGCCGTGCAGGTTGTAGCGTTCGATCAGGCCCTCCAGCGCGGCAGTCAGCATCGCCTGGTTACTCGCCGTGGCGTAGGGGCCATTGGAACGGGCGAAAGGAATGCGGTTACCGCCAATGATCGCTACACGGCGCAATTGAGTCATGGAAAGCTCCCTTGTGGTGGTGGGTGGAATCATCAAGCCTAGCCTAGGCTCAATCGAACGACTGCCACCCCAGGGTGGTCAACCTTTGAACCCCAGCCTTCGGAGAGCGTTCCATGTCTGACCGTTATATCGACTTCGCCAACTCAAGCCTCGGCCATCGCCTGGTCGCCGCCATTGGCCTGCCGTCACCGGTACGCCTGGAACGCTGGCAAGCCGGACGCCTGCGCCCGGTCGAAGGCGCACTGCTGCTGGGCGGTGGCGCACTGGCGACCCAGGTGCTGGCGTTTGCCAACCGACTCACCGACGCCGTCTACAGCTACGGCGCCGAGGCCTCGACAGCGCCCGCGTGGATTCCAGGGCACGGCCCCAAGCTCAAGGCGGTGGTGTTCGACGCCAGCGGTTTGCAGCAAGCCGACCAGCTCAAGCAGCTGCGCGAATTCTTCCAACCACTGCTTAAAAACCTCGACCACAGTGCCCACTTGGTGATCCTTGGCCGGGCGCCGGAAAGCCTCAGCGATCCGTTCGCCGCCAGCGCCCAGCGCGCCCTGGAAGGGTTCAGCCGTTCCCTGGCCAAGGAGCTGCGCAGCGGTGGCGTGCTGCAGTTGCTCTACGTGGGCGACGGCGCTGAAGACCAGTTGGAAGGCGCGCTGCGGTTTTTCCTCTCGCCCAAGAGCGCTTACATCTCGGGCCAGGTCATTCGCCTGGCAGCTTGCGATACCCCGGTGCAAGACTGGACGCGCCCGCTGGCCGGGCGCAAGGCATTGGTTACCGGCGCCGCTCGAGGCATCGGTGCCTCCATCGCCGAAACCCTGGCCCGCGACGGCGCCGAGGTCATTCTGCTCGATGTGCCCCAGGCCAAGGCTGACCTCGAAGCCCTGGCCGCACGCCTGAATGCGCGCACGGTGGTGCTGGACATCTGCGCCGAAGATGCCGCACGCCAACTGATCGAACACCTGCCAGACGGGCTCGACATCCTGGTGCACAACGCCGGCATCACCCGCGACAAAACCCTGGCCAACATGACCCCGGAATACTGGGACGCCGTGCTGGCGGTCAACCTCAAGGCACCGCAACTGCTGACCAAGGCCCTGCTCGACAGCGGCACCCTGCAAAACAACGCCCGGGTAGTGTTGCTGGCCTCCATCAGTGGCATCGCCGGCAATCGTGGGCAAACCAACTATGCCGCGAGCAAGGCCGGGCTCATCGGCCTGGCTCAAGCCTGGGCGCCGCTGCTGAAGGAACGTGGGATCAGCATTAACGCCGTTGCGCCTGGGTTTATTGAAACCCAGATGACCGCGCATATCCCCTTCGCCCTGCGGGAGGCCGGGCGCCGCATGAGTTCCCTGGGCCAAGGTGGCTTGCCCCAGGACGTGGCCGAAGCCGTCGCCTGGCTGAGCCAGCCGGGCTCCGGTGCGGTCAGCGGCCAGGCGCTGCGGGTGTGTGGGCAAAGTCTTTTGGGAGCGTAAGCATGCAATGGCAAACGTTGGACAGCACCCCGTCTCTACTGCCGCTGTATTGGCGCGCGGCGCTCAAGCGCAAGATCACCGGCAGCACATTGCCCGAACGTGGGTTGCGCTGCCGGATGAGTGTCAATCCCCGCGCCGTTGCGGCGTACCGCAAGGTATGCGGTTTTGCTGACAGCCCGATGCTGCCCGCGACTTATCCGCATATCCTCGCGTTCGGCCTGCAACTGCAACTGCTGACGGACAAGACCTTTCCATTTCCGCTGCTGGGGTTGATCCACCTGCGCAATCGCATCCGTATTCATCGGCCGTTGGGTGGGGTGGGTGACGTGAGCGTCGGTGTCTATGCACGCAATCTCAGCCCCCATCCCAAAGGGGCCACCTTTGACATCGTCACCGTTGTAGAGGATGCCCTTGGACTCTTGTGGGAAGCCGAAAGCCAAATGTTATGCCGGGGCGTGAAGCTGGAAGGCGAAGCCCTGGAGAGCGGATTGCAAACCCCAGACACGCTCACCGAATTGACGCGCTGGAAAGCGCCCACTGACATAGGCCGCCGCTACGCCCGAGTGTCCGGCGACTACAACCCCATCCACCTCAGTGCGCCTACCGCCAAGCTGTTCGGTTTTCCCCAGGCCATCGCCCACGGGTTGTGGAACAAGGCGCGCACCCTCGCGGCGCTGGCAGAACAACTGCCGGCCGCGAATATTGAAATCGACGTCGAGTTCATGAAGCCGGTGCGGCTGCCCAGTGAAGTGATATTGATGAGCAGCGCGGCCGGTTCCAGCGGGGCGTTGGAACTCAAAGGCGCTGGGGATATACAACATATGCTGGGGAAGTGGCAGCCGATTGCGTGAGAAACTCTGATTAATTGTATATATACACCCTAAGTTATAGCGGACCTTACGAGGTCCGCCTTTATTTACAACGCCTTGATTTTAATCATCTAAATATCCTGCAACATCCATCCATTACACCTTTGGCATTAGTCATTAAGCCGACTGTTGCCGGGTGTATATAAATCGTTAATACCAAGTTGAGCATTGCGTGAAAGAGTGCCCTGGCCTGAGATAGCCACACGGACAAACCTATCGTTATCCAAAGAAGTAACGAAAGTTTGAAACAACCAAGGTTGTACCAGGTGCAAGGAACTCAATCATGAAAACTCAAGTCGTGTTTTGGAAAGCAAGTACCGCGCTGGCCCTCGTTCTGGCAATGAGCCTGGGCGGCTGCAGCAGCGGTGGTGGCGGGCATAAATCAAGCGTGGCGGCGTCATCGCCGGATGCTGGTGCAGGTGCCGGAGGCGGCACAGGTGGAGGTACTGGTGGCGGTGATGGCGGCACGGGCGGTGGTACCGGTGGTGGCACAGGCGGCGGTGACGGCGGAACTGGTGGTGGTACCGGTGGTGGCACGGGCGGTGGTGACGGCGGAACTGGCGGTGGCACGGGTGGCGGCACCGGTGGTGGTACTGGCGGTGGCACTGGCGGTGGCACTGGCGGTGGCACTGGCGGTGGCACTGGCGGTGGCACTGGCGGCGGCACTGGCGGCGGCACTGGCGGTGGCACTGGCGGTGGCACGGGTGGTGGCACGGGTGGTGGCACTGGTGGCGGCACTGGTGGTGGTACTGGCGGCGGCACTGGTGGTGGTACTGGCGGCGGCACTGGTGGTGGTACCGGCGGCGGCACTGGTTCGACAACCACCCCACTGGTCACCGGCCAGATCGCCGGCACCCTTGGCACCACAGTCGGCAATGTCGGCACAGCGGTCGGTAACCTGGGTTCGACGTTGAATGGCGTCCCCATCGTCGGCGCAACCGCTGGCGGCCTGGTCACCTCGGCAGGCACCGCTGTTAACAGCATCGGCACTGGCGTAACCGCCGGCTTGGGCTCACTGGGCACCAACACCAACTCCCTGGGCACCACGGTGGCAGGCGTAGGTAATGGGGTGGCCGATTTGGGCGGCGGCCTCTCGACCACCGGCCAATCACTGTCAACCACCCTCGGGGGAATCCCCGTCGTCGGCGGTGTGACAGGCGGAGTAGGCACTGCGGTAGGTGGCGTTGTGGATAAAGTAGGCACCACCGTCACCATGCTCGGCGATACCCTCAGCACGGCCAGCACCACGGGCCCACTGGGTTCGTTGACCAACACCCTGGGCAGCAAAGTCGTGGTGCCTGTGGTGTCGCTGGTGGAAAACACCACCGGCAACCTGGGCAACGCAACCGGCCTGGGCGCTCCACTCAATGGCGTACTGGATAAAGTCGGTTCGGCTGTCACTGGTCTGGGGACTCAAGTCGCCAGCACCGGCGGCACGGGCAACCCGGTCACCGGTATTGTCGGCACCGTGCTCACTGGCGTCGGCGGTACACTGGATAAATCGGGTGGTTATGTGGCCCCAACCGGTGGCACCTCGGCTCCCGGCATTCCAGAGCTGGTGGGTGGCCTGGTGGCTAACGTAGGTACCGGCCTGAACGTGGGCAACACCAACGGCACCGTCAGTGCAGCGGGTGTGACCGGTGGTGCGGTCGGCGGCACCGTTGCGTCGCTGGGCACTGTGCTGGGTGGCACAGGTGTAGCAAACACCGCAGCTACCGCACCGGTCGCCACCGTGGCGGCCAATGTCGGCGCAGCGCTCAACCCTGTGACCAGCGGCGTCACCAACCTGACGCAAACCATCGGCACGACTACCGGTGTGGGTGCTCCGGTGAATGGTTTGGTCACTCAAGTCGGCGGCGCTGTGAGCAGCGTGGGCACTAACTTGACGGCAGCTAATGCCAACCCGATCACCAACGCGGTAGGCACCACCGTCACAGCGGTCGGCGGCACCGTCGCCTCGGTGGGGGGCCTGGTGACCGGCGGCACCACTGGCGGCACCAGCGGTGGCTTGCTCGGTGGCCTGAATATCGGCACCACCGCCACAGCAACCGGCACGGCCACAACCACAGGCGGCACTCCGGCCACTGGCGGTCTGGGCGGTTTGTTGAACGGCCTGACCGGCAAATAGAAATGCACCTGGCCGATTAGACGGCCTCCCCTACAGCGCCTACGCTTGGTTGAGACGAGAGACCTTTAATAAGTCTCTCGTCTTTTTTATGGGCGGCGACACGCTTTATCAATCGCCACCCTCCCGAACCGAGTCCCAGAACCCGGCGGGCCCGAAGCGCTGCTGCAGTTGACCATGGAGTGTCCTATGCGCGTGTTGACGCCGTTGTTATTGCTCACCCTCAGTGCCTACGTCCAGGCCGAGACCCTTCCCAGCTTTCTTAACAGCAACGACACTGTCCGCACCCTGCCGGTGCCCAACCTGCCCGCCGACGCCTACCGACCACCCTCGTCGAAAACCCAGGTACCTGAAGCGCCACCGACTGCCGGTCAGCCGCTGTTGATGGACACCAAGGTCACTATTCGAAAATTGCAGATCGAAGGCGGAACGGTCTACCCGCTCGCCGAGACGGCACAGGTGTATGCGCCGTTGATTGGACGGGAAACCAACCTCGCCCAACTGATTGAAGCGACCCGTGGCATCACCCGCCGTTATCAGGAGGATGGCTACCTGCTGTCCTACGCGTTCCTGCCGCAACAGAATTTCGAAAACGGCCTGGTCCGCGTGGTACTGGTGGAGGGCTACATCAAGGACTATCAACAAACCGGCGACATCGGTTCGGTGTCGGCCTACGTCGATAAACTCGCGCAGAAGCTCCTGGCTGAGCGCCCGCTGACCCGCAAGACCTTCGAGCGCTACACCACATTGATGAGCCGCATCCCCGGGCTCAGCGTACAGGCGCAAGTGCCCCCACCGGGCACCACCGATGGCGCCACGCACATGCAGATCCAGGCCAGCCGCAAACCTTTCACCACCAGCATGAGCCTGGTGCAGAAAAGCCGTGGCGGCACGCAAGCGTTGCTGAGCGCCACCAGCAATTCCCAGACGTCCATGGGCGAGCAGCTCAGCGTCAGCGGCCTGTTCCCACCCGGCGAGGACAAAGAGCATTACTACCGCGTGGACTACAACCAATTCATCAACGCCGAGGGCACCCAACTGGCGCTCGCCGCCGAACGCTATCGCGCCGACCCCAACAGCAGCGTGCAACTGGACGGCGGTTTCGAACTCAAGCCGCACCAGTCCATCGACCGCTACTCCATTGGCCTGAGCCACCCGTTCATCGCCTCCCCCACCGAGTCACTCACCCTGGGCACGCGCCTGTACGCGGTCGACCAGACCACGCGCTATAAACTGGTGGGCTACCCGCTGCGTTTCGACATCGAATCCAACCTGCGCGCCCTGGCCTTCGAAGGCGATTGGCGCAAGGCCGACGCGCAACGCCTGCGCATTATCAGTGGTGGCCTGTACCAGGGCATAGACGGCTTGGGCGCCAAGGCCCGCAGCGACCTGGGCGTGGCCAAACCGGACCTCGACTTCTTCCGCCTGCGCCTTTCCGGCGTGCAAAGCGATAAGTTCTTCGACAACTGGCAAGGCGTGCTGTCCGGTGCGCTGTACTGGAGCGACAACACCCTGCCCGACAGCGAACGTGTGACCTTCGGCGGGCAGAATTTCGGCCGTGGCTACCCGGACGACCAAGGCTCGGGCGACAAGGGCTGGGGGGTGGCGTACGAGGTCAACTACAGCTTCAACCGCACCGGCAACTGGGTGAAGATCCTGCAACCCTACGTCGTAGTCGACCGCGCCAAATCCTGGTTCAACGACCTGCCGGTCAAGGCCAACGACATGTCCTCGGCGGCGGTGGGTCTACGCTTTGGCGACAAGAAGTACTACAACATCGCGCTGGAGGCGGCCAAGCCAATGTCGGATATCGCCCTGGACAGCTTTAACCGCAGGCCGCGGTATACGCTGAGTTTCAGTTATCAATTGTGATGAGGGCACCTGTAATCAATGTGGGAGCTGGCTTGCTCGCGAAGGCGGTGTTTCAGTCAATGAGTCTTTAACTGAACCACCGCTATCGCAGGCAAGCCAGCTCCCACAAGGGTCTGTGTTGCTCACAGAATCAGTGCCCGACACAGATCCCTGCGGCCTGACAGCCGAACGAAACCTCTCTACCTGAGCCCCCGCGATCAAACGGTGGGAGCGGGCTTGCTCGCGAAGGCGGTGTGTCAGTCAATGAATCTTTAACTGAACCACCGCTATCGCAGGCAAGCCAGCTCCCACATTTAATAAGCGGTGCCGGTCCGTTACCGACCAGGTTTAGAGAGGGGAAACAGGCTATTGAGGGTATCGAGCAAGCGCGCCAGGTAGATCGGCTTGCGAAACAAGTCCAGCACCTGCAAGCGCAGCATATCGCTGACATCGTCCATTTCTGCATGGCCAGACATCACGATCACAGGCAAATGCGAGCGTGAGGTATGTTCGCGCAGGCGTTTGATCAAGGAGATACCGCTTTCCTCGGGCATGCGCAGATCGGTGATGACCAGGGCGATATCAGGGTGAAGTGTCAATTCTTGCAAGGCGAAGGTGACGGAGGTCGCAGTAAAACAGACGAATCCCTCGTTTTCGAGGGATTCGGCTAACTCCACCAGCGCATCCTCTTCGTCGTCCACCAATAGGATTTGTTGGCGGGATGACGAGAGGGGGCTCATGGGCATTACCTGATAAATAAGACCACCTAGAGAACAACCGAAAACATCGACGGTTAGGCCGGCGGCGTCAATGCAACGACTACCTTATCTAAAACGCCCTTGATTTTTTCGCCAAGCCCAGTGCCAACACCCACTATCACCAACGCAACTATCGCGACAATAATCACATATTCAATAGCCGACGCCCCCTCTCTACGGCGCAGGAATAACTGAGCGTGAACGTAAAATTTCAAGAACAGGTCAAGGATCATGTTGAGATCTCCTTCATGCGCCACAAAGCGCCGATACAGCTGGCCCGCACAATGATTGCCGTGTGCCACTAGAGCATTGTCAACAAATTTAACACTCACAACTGTAAGAATGAATTAATCATAAAGTATTAGTCGCCTCATGCGCCCTGTAAGTCCGTTGTTTAAAGGCCCGATTCTAAAAACATCGATAAATTTTTCATTCGGTAATGGCATTTCGTCCTAGCTGAGCTACCTTCAAATAGCCAAATCGTTAGTTGTTCATCACAGCCCAGTTGCGAATTTAACTCGTTTGGATTAACGGGAATAAAAGCAGTGCAACAGGATAGGGAGAGCCGTCATGAACAGTCGCATCAGCATGGTCCTGGCTGGCTTGCTGCTTATCGGAGCCTTGGTTGCAGGGTATTGGGGCCTGGTGCTGAGTCGTCCGCCTGCACCCGCCGTAGCACCCTCGCCAGAACCTGTCATTTCCGTTGAAAAAACCGTTGCTGTTGTAGAAGACCAGACCCGCCAGCCCGTCGTCGTGCTGGTGCACGCGGTTGCGCCTTTTGTGCCCCTCACCGCTGCCGATGTAACTGTGGAAAAGCTGCGCACCGTGCCGGCTGGCAGCCTGACCAGCGTCGACCAGGCCATCGGCCGTACGCCCTTGCGGGCCCTGGGTGCCGGCACCTGGCTCAATGATGAAAGCTTCACCGCCGGTGGCCCCCTGGCCCGCATGATTCGTGCAAATGAACGCGCGCTGGCCGTCGCCGTCGATGAGGTCATCGGTGCCGGTGGGCAACTGAGCCCCGGCGATTACGTCGATGTCTTGCTGTTCTTGCGCCAGGACAATGCCAATGCCGAGCAATCGGCGCAGGTGGTCATCCCGGCGATTCGCCTGCTCAGCGTCGGCGACCAGTTGGGACTGGCCAACGACGGCACCCCGGCCGTACCGCCACCCGCCACCGCCGAAGAACGCGCCCAGGCCGCCCAACGTCGCACCGCTGCGCGCAGTGTGGTGCTGGCGGTGCCCGAACCGTTGCTGAGTCGGCTGATGCTCGCCTCCCAAGCCGGCACGCTGCGCCTGGCCGTGCGCAGTGCCGACGAACAATTGCTCAGCCGCTACTGGGCTGGCGAAAGCGACACCCCGGACAAGGTGCAAAGCGCCAATCGCGACCTCTACCAATTCACCCAATTGGCCCTCAGCGGCCCGCCGAAAAAAATCACCCCCGCAGTTGCCGACACCGGCCAGCGTCGGGGCGTCGAAGTGATTCGCGGCGCGGCGGCGGCACAACCTACCCCCTGATTGAACAAGGATGCCTTGAATGAGCCAACGCTACGCTCAATTGGCCTTGGCCTTGATGCTGCCGTGCCTGCCCCTGGGCATGGCGATGGGCGCATCGGGCAGCTGCAACGCCCTGGGCCAACTGCCCGCTGTGATCGAGGTGGGCGAAGGCTTGCAGACTGAGCTGCAATCGCCGGTAGCGATTACGCGCTTGGCTATCGGCGACCCGAAAATCGCCGATGTGCGGGTCAACGGCGACCGCCACTTCCTGCTCACCGGCGTTGGCAGCGGAGCCACCAGCCTGATGGTGTGGACCGGCTGCTCGACCACGCCGCGCCAGAGCATGGTGTTCGTCAAAGGCAAGGCCACCTCGGCGCTGACCAGCCAATCGCTGTCGCCCTCCGAAGACCCGACGCTGCCCAGCCAGGTGCAGACCGATATCCGCTTCGTCGAAGTCAGCCGCACCAAACTCAAGGAAGCCAGCACCAAGATCCTCGGCATGGGTAAAAACTTCTTCCTCGGCAGCCCCGACTTGCTGTCCCCGTCAGAGGGCATCTTCAAATTGCCGGTGAGCGCCGACAACTTCAACATCGGGTTTGGCGGTGGCCGGGTCAAGGCACTGATCAACGCCCTGGAAAGCAGCGGCTTCGCCTATACCCTGGCGCGCCCGAGCCTGGTGGCCATGAGCGGCCAGAGCGCGACCTTCCTGGCCGGCGGCGAAGTGCCGATCCCGGTGCCCTCTGCCGGCAGCGATACCATCACCATTGAGTACAAGGAATTCGGCATTCGCCTGACGCTGACGCCCACGGTCATCGACCACAACCGCATCGCCCTGAAAGTCGCCCCGGAAGTCAGCGAGCTGGATTACAACAATGCAATCCGCATCGAAGGCATTCAAGTGCCGGCCCTGACCGTGCGACGTACCGACACCAGCGTGTCACTGGCCGATGGCGAAAGCTTCGTGATCAGCGGCCTGATCAGCAGTACCAACCGCTCCACCATCGCCAAGCTTCCGGGCCTGGGCGATATCCCGATCCTTGGTGCGTTTTTCCGCGACTCCAATATCCAGAGCGAAGAGAAAGAGCTGCTGATGATTGTCACGCCGCACCTCGTCCAGCCACTGGCCGCCAATGCGCAGCTGCCGTCGCTGCCCGGCGAAAAACTGCGCACCTATGACCCGAACTGGTTCCGCCTGTTCTTCCTGGAAAACGGCAACTTCGACCGTCGCAGTGGACTTTCCCAATGAGCGATAGCCTGAGCCAGACCTTCCTGGCAATCACCCGCAACAGCACCGACCTGGAATGGCTCCAGGGCGCGCTGGCACCCCTTGGCCAAGTGATCAGCGTGGGCGGCGGCAGCCTGGATGAATTGCTGGCACTGGTGGACGTGACCTTCGCCAACCTGGTGTTCGTGGGTCTGGACCGTGAACACCTGGTGGCCCAGAGCGCCTTGATCGAAGGCGCCCTGGAAGCCAAGCCGATGTTGGCGGTGGTGGCCTTGGGCGACGGCATGGACAACCAGTTGGTACTCAACGCCATGCGTGCCGGTGCGCGGGATTTTGTCGCCTATGGTTCACGCTCCAGCGAAGTGGCCGGGCTGGTGCGGCGCCTGAGCAAGCGCTTGCCGCCCACCGCGCCGAACGCCCATCTTGGCGGCCTCACCGTACTCTACGGTGCCCAGGGCAATACCGATGGCGCCCTGCTGGCGAGCCACCTGGCGATGGTGGTGCAAAAGAGTGGCCAGCAGACGCTGATGCTCGATCTTGGCCTGCCCAGGGGTGACAGCCTGGCGCTGCTGGGCCTGGACAGCACCTTCAATTTCGGCGACGCCTTGCGCCACCTGCGCCGCCTAGACGCCACGCTGATCAACAGCGCGTTCACCAGCACCGACGACGGCCTGCGGATCCTTGCCTACGCCGCCAGCGATGAACCCTTGGAAATAACCAGCGCCGCCGAGCTGTACATGTTGCTCAGCGCCTTGCGCCAGCACTTCCAGCACATCGTGGTCAACCTCACCGGGCAAGCGGACAGCGAAGCCCTGCGCACCTTTGTCAGCCACTGCGACAAGCTGCTGTGGTGCACCGACCAGGGCGTGCTCGACTGTCGGCGCAACCTGGCGGTGCTGAACCTGTGGCGCGAAAAAGGCATGAAGCTCGACCATGCCAAGCTGCTCGTCGATCGCTACGTCAAAGGCTGTGCCCCCGACACCGAAGCCCTGGAAAAAAGCTTCGGCCTGGAGTGCATCGCCGTGCTGCCCTTGAGCCCCGAAGTGCGCCTGAACGCCAAGAACCAGGGGCAAAGCCTGTTCACCCTGGCCCCCCGCGAAGCCTTGACCCAAGCCCTGCGCCACCTGGGCGAGCGTCTGGCCAAACGCTCCGAAGGCCTGGATAAACCTTCGACACGCTGGTTCGAACGCCTGCTGGGGGCGAGTCGATGAACGGCGAAAAACTCTTCGGCGCCCCGGCCCGTGGAAGCGCCGCGCACAACGACCACGACGGCCTGAAACTGGTGCTGCATCGCTACATCATTGATGCCATCGAAGAGTCGGGCCAGAACCTGCTGGAAGGCTCGCGCCAATCCCTGGCGCAATTTGTCATCGACAAAGTGGCCGAATACATCACGCGCATGCACCTGGCCATCTCGCGCTATGAGATGGAGCGCCTGGCCGAGGAAATCGTCGATGAGCTGACCGGCTTCGGCCCGCTGGAAGTGCTGCTGCGCGATGTGTCGATCACCGAGATCCTGGTCAACGGCCCACACCGGGTGTTTATCGAGCGTGACGGAGTACTCCACCAGAGCGATCTGCGTTTTATCGACGCGCACCATGTCGAGCGCGTGATGCAGCGCATTCTCGCGCCCCTTGGAAGGCGCCTGGATGAGTCGTCGCCGATGGTCGATGCGCGCTTGCCGGATGGCAGCCGGGTCAATGCGATCATCCCGCCGATTGCCCTGGACGGCCCCTGCCTGTCGATCCGTAAGTTTCGCAAGGACATGCTCAAGAGCAGCGACCTGGTGGCGATGCAGACCATCGACCACAACATCTTCGAGTTCTTCCAGGAAGCGGTGGGCAAGCGCTGCAACATCCTCATCAGTGGCGGCACCGGCACCGGCAAGACCACGCTGCTCAATATCCTCAGCCAATTGATCAACCCCCACGAACGCCTGGTCACCATCGAAGACGTGGCCGAGCTGCAACTGGGCCACCCCCATGTGGTGCGCCTGGAAACCCGCCCGCCCAATGCCGAGGGGCATGGCGAGGTCAAGGCCAGCGACCTGATTCGCAACGCCCTGCGGATGCGCCCCGACCGCATCATCCTTGGCGAGATCCGTGGCGTCGAAGTGCTCGACGTGATGACGGCCATGAACACCGGCCATGACGGTTCCATGAGCACCGTGCACGCCAACAATGCCCAGGACGCGTTGCTGCGCCTGGAAACCCTGGTGGGTCTGACCGGCCGTGTGGTGGCGGAGAAAACCCTGCGGCAGATGATCTGCGCCGCACTGGATGTGGTGATCCAACTGACGCGCCTGCCCGATGGGCGCCGTTGCGTCAGCGAGGTGGTGGAAGTAGTGGGCGTGCGCGATGACGTGTATGTCACCAACACCCTGTTCCGCCTCGACCGCCGTACCGGTTTTGGCTTCCTGCGCGAAGCGCTCAACCCGGCCGGCGACAAGCTGCGGCGTGAATCGGCATTGCCGTTGTAGAGAGGGCTCATGACCGGACTTGTCTTGCTGCTCATTTGTATCCTGCTGATCAGCCTGTCCGTCTGGCTGTTCCAGCGAGGGCTGCGCCAGGCCGGTACCGATCGGGTGTTGGAGCGCCTCTCCGATGGCCAGCCGGTAGCCCAGGAGCCGAACGGCAGCTGGGTCGCGCTGGAGCGCATGTTCCAGCGCGCCGGCCTGGGCAAGCCCACCGATCGCCTGGGGTTGTGGCTGAGTAGCTGGGCGGTGGGTATGTTGCTGGGTTACTTGCTGGCCGGCGGGCTGGGCCTGTTGGTGATGCTGATCATGCCGCCGCTGCTGCTGCGTGTGTTTATCGCCTGGCGCTACCAACGGCGAGTGCAGCGCATGATCGAACAATTACCCCAACTACTGGACCACAGCGTGCGCAGCCTCAAGTCTGGGCGCACCCTGGCGGACGCTGTGCTGGGCGCGATTGACAGCACCGAAGCGCCGCTCAAACAGGCGATGAGCCGCATCCAGCGTAACGTGCAAATGGGCGTGAGCCTGCCGGAGTCGGTCAGCGACTTTGCCGAGTTTTACGAACGCGATGAGTTCCGCCTGTTTGCCCTGGGCCTGAAGGTCAACCACCGCTACGGCGGCAACGCCAGCGAACTGCTGGAAAACCTGATCAAGATGATCCGCGAGCGCGAACAGGGTGCGCGCCAACTCAAGGCCATGACTGGCGAAACGCGCATGACCGCCTATGTGCTGGCGGGCTTGCCTATCGTCATGGTCGGCTACTTCCTGATGGTCAACCCGGGCTACCTGATGAGCATGTGGAATGACGGTACCGGGCGCTACCTGCTGCTGGCCGCAGTGGCGCTCGACATCACGGGCACCTTCGTCATGTGGCGCATGTTGCGGAGTATTTGAGATGGCCATCCTGATCTGCATCCTGTTGTCGCTCGCCGCCGTCGCCTTGATCGTCGGCAACCTGCTGGAGCAAAGGCGCCGTCAACGCCTGGTCAGTCAACGCCTGCAAGGCCAACTGACCCGCGAGGACAAGCTTGGCAGCCTGATGCGCCAATTGGGCGCCAGCGCTGTAGCCCAGCGCTCCGTCAGCCTGGACAACGAAACCCAGACCCTGCTCAACCGCGTCGGCTGGCGCAAAGCCAACCAGCGCTCCATGTTTGCCGCTTTCCAGATCGGCGTGCCCATCGTGCTGCTGGGCTTGACCCTGCTCGGCCAGCAACTGCTGTTTCCCCATGCCGGCTCACCCTGGATTGCCCCGGCAATTGCCCTGGGCATCGGTTACCTGCTGCCCAAACGCATCCTGGCCCTCAGCGCGAAATACCGCCAGGAGCGCATCGCTCGAGAAATTTCCACCTTCATTCCGTTGCTGCGCATCCTGTTCGAATCCGGCATGGCGGTTGAGCAATCGCTGCGGGTGTTGAGCACCGAAGCCCAGCGCCTGCTGCCAGACCTGACCCGTGAACTGCGCCTGGTCTTGGTAAGGGTCGACTCAGGCCTGGAACTGTCCGAAGAACTGGGCAAGACCGCACGCCTGCTGGCCGTGGATGAGTTCACCGACACCTGCATCATCCTTCAGCAGTTGATCCACCAAGGCGGCGGCGCGATGAAATCCTTGCTGGCCCTCAAGCAGTTGCTCGACGACCGCCGCCTGACCCGCCTGCAGGAATACATCTCGAAGATGTCCGCGAAGATGTCCGTGGTGATGATGGTGTTCCTGTTTCCCGCCTTGCTGATCGTGCTGGGGGGGCCGGCCATGATCGCCATCTCCCGAGCCTTGAATAACTTTTGAGGAGCCTGCCATGAAACCACTGATCGTCGCCTTGAGCCTGCTGATGCTGGGCGGTTGTGCCAGCAATGGCCAGGTCCCGTGGGCCGGGTTGCTGGCACCGGGCAGTTGCCCCAAGCCCAGCTCGGACCAGGAGCTGTCGCTGAACCTGGCCGATGACATGGCCAACGAAGGCAAGCTGCACGCCAGCCTCGCCAACCTGCAGAACCTGCCCAGCGCTCTGCCCCAGGTTCGTCAACGCCAGGCCCGTGCCTATCGCTTGCTAGGCCGTCCTGACGCCGAGCCGTTGTACCGCAGCCTGCTGGGCACCTGCCTGGCCGCCGACGGTGAGCACGGCCTGGGGCAACTGGCGTCGGCCAAGGGCGACAATGGCCAGGCCATGGCTCACCTGCAACGTGCGGCACGACTGGCGCCTACCGACGAAAAAATCCGCAATGACCTGGGCGTGGTGTACCTCGACCAACGGCGCCTGGACGACGCACGCTTTGAGTTCATGACCGCCATCGAGCTCAAGCAGAGCGATCAATTGGCGGCGGTCAACCTGGTGACCCTGCTGATCTATCAGGACAACTGGGAGCAAGCGGCGAAAGTGGTCGGCCAACTCGGCTTGAGTCCCGATCAGGTGACTCGGGCCCAGGCACGGGCGCAACACCTCAAGGACGCTGGCACGGCACCGCAGCGTCCAGTCAAGGATCAGGTAGCGGCGGTCAGCGACACGCTGCCGGCCTCTGTGAAATAGGGAGTCAATGATGAAATTCCTCCACCTCGCTGGCCTTGCCTGCCTGGCCCTACCCCTCCTCGCTTCGGCCATCGAAGCGGGGCCGTCTTCACCCCGGCAGGCAGAAACGGAAAACTGGATGGCGCTGCAACTGAGCGGCCGCGCAGCCTCGGCCAACCCGCAAAAAACCACGCCGGCAGAACGCGAACAAGCGCTCAAGCGCTGGCTGGACAGCAACAAGCACCCGATTCCGGAGTTTTTTGATCAGAAAGTAGGCGGCACTGCGCAGGGCGGCAAATAACCCCTGTAGGAGCGAGCTTGCTCGCGAAGAACGTCAACGATAACGCGTGCATCCTGGGGTAACGCGGTGTCTTGGCGTTTTTCGCGAGCAAGCTCGCTCCTACCGTAGGGCGGTGCTAGTGCGCCGTCACCCGCTGGCGCATCGCCGAGTTGTTCGGTGACAACGCCAGCGCCAACTGCGTGCGGTTGTGCATATGGGTCAGGCGCAATACCTGGGACACATACAGCTTGACCGTGTTCTCGGTAATCCCCAATTCACAGGCAATCTGATAGTTGGTCTGACCCTTGCCCACCAGGCGTGCCACGTCCAACTGGCGCGGTGACAGCTGATTGAAAATCGCCGGAATCTCCAACGAACCGGCCTCATCGGTCGATGGGGCCCCGTCATGGTCCTGGGGCGTCGGGTTACGGCGCACCTTGTCCAAGTCCATATACAAGTCGTTGATGGATTCGGACAGGTACTGCAACTTCTGGTTGAGCGTGCCCAACTGCAGGTCTTTCTGCCGCTCCTCCAATGCCGCTTCCTGGCGCTTGAGGCCCTCGAGCAATTCATCGAGGTTGATCGGCTTCTGGTAGTAATCGGCGATGCCCGCACGCAGCGCCTTGATCACATCCTGCTTGTCGGCGCGACCGGTGAGCATGATCGCTTCGAACGCACGATGTTTACCGGCGATCCGCTGCAGCGCCTGGACCAGTTCGATGCCGTCCATGTCCGGCATATGCAGGTCACACAGCACTAAACCAATCTGAAGGTCTTCGCCAAAACGCTGAACAGCTTGCTGGCTGGACTCGCACGGGACACAACGGTACCCGCTGCTTTCAAGAAATTCACAGAGCTCCTCTACGATTAATGGTTGATCGTCGACTACGAGCACTTTTACTGCAGACGTAAGCTTGTTCACGCGCTACTCCATGCCTGGCAAGCCAAATGATGACCTATCCCTTCTGACGAAAATTCCTACACAACTACTCATTAAACGTAGACGTACTTTCCGACTATGTACATAGCATTAATCAACTCGTGCGACTGATGGATCCAAAGCCAGCTGCCGGCAAAACCTGTCAAAACGAAGGGAGCAAAAGGCTGCTTTGTTGACACCTGCGCCTTACCCTCGACACGGCACGAGCTAAGCCATTGATGCATAAGTGTCCAGGCCACCATGGCGATGCCGGCACCGATCAACGACCCCAGCAGGTACTCGATATTGGAGGCCAGCCCCAAGGCGGCTAGCAACTTCACATCCCCCGCGCCAAAGCGGCCCAACGCATAGCCCGGCAAGGTCAGCACCAGCGCCAAAGCCAAGGCCAGGCCACCCTCGCTACGGGGCGCGCCCAGCCAGGTCGACCCCGCCCACAGCAGGTAGATCAACGCCAGCAGCCCGACGCCCAGGGTCAGCGTATTGGCAATTTGGCGCTGGCGAATATCCTGCACGGTACATACGCCCAACCACAGCACAATCACTAGCGTCTGGATCACGTAAAAAACATCCCTTTTGGCTGAATGATTCTATGCTGATATCAAGTACTCGCCTCAGGGTAGACGCAGTCATGAAATCGAGCCTCCCGAGAAAGCAAAAAGGTGCTGCGGCGATCGAGTTTGCCTTGGTCTTCGTGATTTTTTTTGCGGTGTTCTACGGCATGCTCAGCTACAGCTTGCCGCTGCTGTTGATGCAGTCATTTCACCAAGCAGCCGCCGAAGGGGTACGCCGCAGTGTGTCCCTGGACCCAATCACTGCGGGTTCAGGCTATTCGGCCCTGGTTGTGCAACGCGCCAAGGAGGCGACTCAGGCCCAGTTGAACTGGATTCCCAGTTCCTTGAATTTCTTGCCCGGCTATATCACCGCCACCTACACCAATAATTTGCTGACGGTGAAGATCACCTACCCCTCGGCCAATATCAAAGCGGTCTTGCCGGCCCTGGTATTGCCCGGGGTGGGCACCGTACCGAACCTGCCCACCCACCTCACTGCTACCTCGAGCCTTCAGTTTTGACGACGGGGGATAAATTGTTCGCACGCCTGCGCGGGCGCACCAGCGCCCTGGCCTTGGACGCGCCAGCAACACCCGCGCCGGGCCTGCAAGTGCAATTGGACAACCTGGGGCGGGTGCTGAACATCTCAGGCACCTTGAGGCCTTTGCTTGCCCAGCATCTTGCCAACGCGCCCAACCCACCATTGCAGATCTTGCTGTGTGCCGACAGCGCGCGGAGTGTCGAGGGCACGCCGCAGGAGTGGCAACGACACGGCCTGGACCTCGACTTCCAGGGCGCTGCCGGCCAAGTCCTGCATACCCGCGGCTGGATCGAGCCGGAGGGCGACGGCTGGGCCCTGCACCTGCTGGACATCACTGACCTGCTGGCCGACCGGTTACGGGTGCAGCAACGCGAGCAGAACCACCAACTCGCCGCCCTGATGAGCGAACAGCTGCGCGTGTGCAGCCTCAACCGCCTGCCCCAGGTGTTCAGCGAACACCTGCGCAGCGTGGCCCAGCGCTGGCGCATCCCTTGCGTCGCCATGGCACTGCTCGACGAAGATGACCAGGGCTGGCGCATCTACAGCCAATACACCGCCCACGACGCCCCGGCCTTATGGCAAACCGGGCAGCACCTGGGCACCAGCCTGGACAGCATCAACGGCAACACGCCACTGAGCCTGGACGTTGCCCAGGGCCGCAGCGACAACCCGCGCTTGCACAGTGTATTTGGCAATGCCGACGGCTTCCTGGTGCCGTACCGCGACAGCCATGGCGCCGCCGCGTGGCTGCTGTGTGGTTTTTATAACGGCCAGGCATCCCACACCGGCGAGCGTGACTGGCTGAACCTGTGCGCAGCACTCGCCGCGCCGCTGCTGGGCCGCCTGCGCGAACAGCGTCACTACCAGCAACTGGAACGGGTAGAAGCCCTGCAAGGCCTGCTCGGCACTGGCTGGTGGGAACTGTTGCCCGCCACCCAGGAGATCCAACTGGCGCCACAATTGCTGCGCAACCTGAGCCTGGACGAAGGCCCCACCCGCCAACCTCTCGGCACCTGGCTCGAACTTATCCACCCCGCCGACCGCCAGGCCCTCAACAGCCGCCTGCAAGACCTGCAGGCCCTGGGCAAGCCACTGCTGACCAGCGTGCGCCTGCAACGCACCGAGTCCGAGCAGTCGCCCCTGTGGTACCGCATACAAGGCCAAGTGCTGGGCGCCGGCAATGAACGGCGCTGGATCGGCTTCATGCTCGACATCAGCGACATCCAGAACCAGCAACTGCAAGCAGCCGCCGCCCATGCGCGCCTGGACAACCTGATCGCCAGCTCACCGGCCGTCATCTATGTGCAGCGCTACGTCAACGGCGCGCTGCACCCGGCGTTTTTCAGCGCCAGCCTGTTGCCGCTGTTGGGCTGGACCTTGGCCGATTGCAACCACGACACCCTGGCGGCGCTGATCCACCCCGACGACCGAGAACGCTACTTCGAACGCACCCGCCAACTGCTGCGCGAAGGCAACGTGCGCAGCCGCTACCGCCTGCGCGACAAACAAGGCCACTACCACTGGCTGCTCGACGAAGCCAAGCTTTTGCGCGACGACCTCGGCCTGCCGGTGGAAGCCGTGGGCCTGTGGCTGGACGTCACCGAGGCGACCCTGGCTGCCGAACAGGTGCGCCAGAGCGAGGAGCGCTATCGCATCCTGGTGGAAGACTCGCCAGCGATGATCTGTCGCTACCGCCCCGACCTGATCCTCACCTTCGGCAACACGCCGCTGGCCAATTACCTGGAGTGTCGGCCCGAGCAACTGCCAGGCATCGACCTGGGCCAGTGGCTGTCGGATGAACAACGCGCCGCCTTTGTACAGCGCATCCAGCAACTGACCCCCGAATTCCCGGTGAGCACGGCGGAAATCAGCCTGCAACTGCCCGGGCGCGAACATGCCTGGTGGGTGTGGTCGGACCGTGGCGTCTTCGATGAACAAGGCGCCCTGATCGAAGTGCAGGCCGTGGGCCGTGACAACACCGAAGTGCGCCGCTCCCAGCAGCAACTGACCCAAAGCGCGAAAATGGCCACCCTCGGCGAAATGGCCACCGGCCTGGCCCATGAGATCAACCAACCGCTGAACGTGATGCACATGGCCGTCGTCAACGTGCTCAAGCGCCTGGGCAATGGCGATGTGCAAATCGACTACCTCACGGAAAAACTCCAGCGCATCGACGCCCAGGTGCAACGCGCGGCACGGGTGGTCGACCATATGCGCGTGTTCGGCCGCCGCTCGGAAATCGAGCAGCAACCGTTCGACCCGGCGCAGGCACTGGAGGGCACTCTGTCCCTGCTCAGCGAAGGCTTGCGCGGCAAAGGTGTGGACGTGCGCATCAGCCCTGCGGACTTCTCGGTGCAGGTCAAAGGCTATGTCGACCAGTTGGAACAGGTGCTGATCAACCTGATGGTCAACGCCCGCGACGCATTACTCAGCCAGCGAGAAAAAGACCCTGCCCTGCGCCCCTGGATTGCCCTGCACAGCGAGCACGACAGCCGCCATGTGCGTATCTGGGTCGAAGACAACGCCGGCGGGATAGACCCGCGCTTGCTGGAGCGGATTTTCGAGCCGTTCTTTACCACCAAACCGATAGGCGTGGGTACCGGACTGGGGCTCTCGGTGAGCTATGGGATTGTGGAAAATATGGGTGGGCGCCTGAGTGTCAGCAATGGCGAGGCTGGTGCGAAATTCTGCGTCGAGTTGCCCATCGCGCAGAACTCAATCCGCTAACCACGATGCGAAGCGAGCCGCTCTTGGTCTTAAGCGCCCCGTCAAACCACGCTGGCCGGAATTCGACAGGCTAAATCACCAGATAAGCTCGGCCCATATGGCAAGAGAGGTTGGCACCGACTTCGGCGTTGCCCAGGTTGATGCCCAAGGCGCTCAACAGGGTATCCACAATCGGATCGAGTACCGGCGACAATATGTTCTTGATCGCCGCTACCAGCGTGTTGGTAATGGTGGCGAGCAACCCCGACACTACCGGCAGTATTCCGCTCGGGGTACTACCGGGCGGGGGAACGTAACTCACCTGGACCGCACCCAATGTGTTGACTAGGCCTTTGACCACATCTGTAGAAGGGGGGGCGGACATATAGGTAGGTGCCTGATTCATGTCGTTGACAGGAGAAAATACTAAGGTGTGCTCTCCTCCTCCAACCTTCGCATGTTCGACTGATAACAATAAACTCCCACCCACACCTGCCTTACGTGGGCCACAGCCGAATATCCCTTTGCATGTCTGTACGCCGATATCAACAAGCGCTACTGGATTCACTTCAGATTTCGTTGCGGAGGAGAAAGCCTTTATCGGGTCCACTTTGCCTACCGAAACATCTGCGATCGCCGTCTCAACCTGCACAGTTAACGACTTAGTCGCGTTACTCGCACAATTGAAATCCTTGATATAGCTTGTTGCGCTGGCAACCTCGATGTTTATATCCAGACCGCTCAACAACTGAACATCGGTATGATCACAAGGCTTTAAAATCAGGCACAACAGTGGGTCCAATAGGCTCACCAAATTCAAATGCAGCAAGTTGTTTACGACACCTGTCACCGGAGTCGTAATGGCTGAAACCGCAGACGTCAGCCCATTGATGCCATTCAACACAGGCAGTTGAAGAGACACCAACGTACGCACTTGCGCAGTGCGTACAAAAATCTGATCGGTTGGCGGGATATTCTGCAAGCCTTTCTTGGCCAACGCAGGATTGCCAATCGCCGACAGCTGCGGTGGCTCAATCACTTTAGTCTGGATCGAAACGTTGCCTACCAACGGAACGTTCAGTTGGGCCGCCGCACTCACCGCATTCTTGCTGCTGGACAACTGCGCCACCGCTTCCAACAGTTGAAACAACTGCACGTTGCTGTTCAGCGCCGCCGTCGGCGTGCCGGTGGCGATGTCGATCAGGTCGCCCACGGTCAACAGCTTGCTGTTCGGTGCAATGGCTTGAATCGAAATCACGTCGTTGACGACCGCTGTGACCGCCGCACCGTTTTTCTGCAAGACCTTCACGGCAGCGTCGATCAGTTGAGTAGCCGAGACCGCCGTACTGAGCAAGGCATCGTAGTCACCGGCCTTCACGTTCAGGTTGATCGCCAGTTGGTCCAAATAACTGAGCAGGTTGACGTTGGTTTGCAGCAAGCCGTTCCAACCCGCCGCCGTGAGCGACAGGTTGCCGCCGAGCAGGTTGCCGATGACCAGGTTGAGCAGCGGGGATTTGCCTGAATCGACGCTGGCCAGGCTGCTGCGGATCGACAGCTGCGCCACGGGCGGCGGTGTCGCCGCAACGGCGGTGGCGCTCAAGTTGATTTGCGGGGTGATCGGCGCGCCGCTGAACAGGTTCCACAGACCATTGGCGATGCTGGTCAGGACGGTGCGCGAGGCCACCACGCGGATTGCGTCATTCTTGGTGGCATCGGCGCTGAACACACGGGTGTTGAGGGCGTTGGTCGCCAAGGTGCCGCACGTCACCGCCAGGGTGCGACCATTGCCGACCACGAAACCGTTGCGCGCCGCATTTTGTGTGGCATAGGCATTCGCGGTGGTGTTAGTGCCGCATTGGCCACCGAGACCGGCCGCTTCCAGCGCCGAGGTGTCGGCGACGGATTGCAGCTTGCGCTTTTCCAGATACAAGCGCCCGCTGTCGACCGCCAGCAACGTGAACACCAGAGCCAAGGCCAAGGTGCCTGCCGCCATCAAGCCTATTGCACCACGCTGTCTGGAACCGAATCGGGGAGACATCGAAGCACTCCTGCGCTAACTCTCCGTTGCACTGGAGTGTAGACAAGGCTTCGACAGGTTGCTGGCAACTCGCCACATTGGCGACTGGCGGAGATGTACTGAATATCGGATATAACCGTGCGGAGCTAGCCCTAATACAAATCAGTTAAGCGAACGCAATGCTCAAAACACTGAAGATCAAATGTGGGAGCTGGCTTGCTCGCGAAAGCGGTGTGTCAGTCACTGAAGCAGTGACTGACACACCGCTTTCGCGAGCAAGCCCGCTCCCACAGGGGTGAGAGGGGGTGATCAGCGCGGCGGGTAATTGGAAAGGATCTTGGTCACAGTGCTGCGGATGGCCTTGTTGCGATCCTCGGGGTTTGGCGTGCTGGCCATCATTTGTTCGTCGCTGCCGCGCCACACCAGCTTGCCGTCCTTGCCATCAAGCAGGTCGATCTGGATGGTCGCCACTTTGTAGGTGATGTTGCGCGTTTCGTTGTACATCGGCGCGCCCCAATAACCATTCCACGGGCCGCCCCAGGCACCGCCATAGTTGGTGGTGACTTGCTGCTGGCGGTCTTCGACGATCAGGTAGGCCTGCACATTCAGGTCTGCCTTCGTACCCGCCGCCGCAGGACGCAAACCGCGCTGATCCAGCTGTTCGCCCACGGCCTGGCGGATGCGTTGCTCGGTGAGGTCGCTCTTGATTCGCGGGTCATCGGGACGGTACTGCAACGCCGGGTCTTTCCAGGCCCAATTGCGGTAGGCGCCGAAGTCTCGGCTGGCGTCGAAATCGTGGTTGACCTGGTTGCTCTGGCAACCGCCCAGCAACATGACAACAGCAAGTGCAGCGATGCGACGAAGCATGGTGTACTCCAAAAACAACGTGGGCCTGTAATGAGAATAGCTGCTAACTGGGTGGATAGGCAGCCATTGCCTTCTGCATCGCCTTGCGCAAGCTATCGGCGCGTTCGCTCAGGCTGCCCTGGCTGGTGGTTTCGGCGCTGGTGCTCCACACCGGCTGGCGGGTGCGCGCATCGAACAGGCTGATACGCGCCACGGCCACTGTCACTTCATAGGTGCGCACCACCGGCACGCTGTTGTACATGCCATAGCCGTTGCCATAACGGTTATAACCGCCGTAGCCGTAACCATAATCGTCCTGGACCTGGCGCAGGCGTTTTTCCAGGCGTACATCGGCGCTCACCAGCAGGTCGGGCGCACGCTTGTCATGCAAGGGCCGCAAGCCACGCTGGTCAAGGGCGCCGCTGACCGCCTCGGCAATCTGCGCCGAATCGGCCCAGGCCGTGCCCGCCGGCAACTGGCCGTTGAGCCAGCCCCAACTGCGGTAGGCGCCGTAGTCGCGTACCGGCGCAGGGTAGGCGCTGGCATCAAAGGTAGTGGCCGCCTGGGCGGGCGCCGGCGGCATCGGTGCCGAACTGGCGACGTAAGGGTTGGGGCTCGAACAAGCCCCAAGGCCTAGAGACAACAGGATTAAACCGAGACGACGCATGTCGACCTCCCACGCTGGGCCGCTTAAACCGGGCGGCAGATCCAGTGCAAATATCGCCCAAGCCCGGCAAAGCTTGGGTGACGACGGTGAGCGAGTTCCATCTCCAACAAGTCCTGCAGGTTGGCGCGCGCCTGGAATTCCACCGGCATATAGTCGTGAAACACCCGCACGCCACTTTGGCTTTCGACCTGCCACAAACCTTCAAGTTGCGCCGCCAACTCCCGCGGGTCCAGGGGTTGTTGCGGCGTCAGGCTCTGTTTTTCGCCGGCCATGTCGTTCTTGCGCATTTTGCGGAAGTGGCCTTTGAGCAGGTTGCGGTAGATCAACGCATCACGGTTGTAGAAGGCCAGGGACAACCAGCCACCCGGCAGCGTCAGTTGGTGCAACACTGGCAGGATGGCGTGGGGCTCGGCCAACCACTCCAGCACCGCATGACACAGCACCAGATCGTAAGGTTCGGTGAGTTGGCCGAGCAAGTCCTGCCACGGTGCATGAATAAAGGTCGCGGTCTGGTCGGCGTCAGCAAAGCGCTGACGCGCCCCTTCAAGCATCGGCGCAGCGGGTTCGGCCAGGGTTACCTCGTGGCCCTGCTCGGCCAGCCACAGCGACATATGCCCCAGGCCTGCGCCGATATCCAGCACGCGCAACGGGCGTTGCGGCAGGGCTTGCACCAGATCGGCCTGGAGCACCGCCAGGCGAATCGCGCCCTTGGCACCGCCGTAGATCTTTTCGGCAAAGCGCGTGGCCAACTGGTCGAAATGACGATCACTCATGGGCAAACCGCCGTTCGCTATCGGCCAGCTTGGCGCGCACCACTTCGTTCATATCCAGGCCCAGCTCACTGCACAGCAACAGCAGGTACAGAACGATATCACCGACCTCCTGGCCCGCATGGGCGAGTTTATCGGCGGGCAGTTGGCGGGATTGGTCTTCGGTGAGCCATTGGAAGATTTCCACCAGCTCGGCCATTTCCACACTTGCGGCCATGGCCAGGTTTTTCGGGCTGTGGAACTGCTTCCAGTCATTGGTATCGCGGATGCGGTGCAAGCGTTCGGTGAGGTGTTCGAGGTTCATGCGGTGGCTCCTGAATGGGTATAGCTTCAGGGGGATGGGGGATGAACGCAAGCGTCTGTAGGAGCGAGCTTGCTCGCGAAAAGCTCACAGGCGCCGCGTTTATCCAGGACGCTCGCGTTATCGTTGACGTCTTTCGCGAGCAAGCTCGCTCCTACAGTGGGGGCTAGTCGACAACGCTGAATTCGAGCCTGGCAGTTTGACCGGCTTCATCCAATACGCTGAGCTGATAGCGGCCCAGCCGTTCAAAACTGGCATTGACGCTGTCCTGATTGGCGCTGTCGCCCAACGGCGCACCGTTGAGAAACCACCAACGCCGGCCACTGCCGCCCAGGGCGGAGATTTTCAGGCGCAAGGCTTGCTGACTGGCGGCGGGCAGGCGCAGTTGGTCGCCTTCGCGTACGCCCACGATGGACAACGGCGATGACGCGGCCAGCGCCGGTGGCGGGCAATCCGGGTCAGGCGCAGGAATGCGCGCTTCACGGCGTTCAATCCTTGGCAACCAGGGCTCCAGCGGCGCCGGCCAGAGGGCAATGCTTTTGGGGGTTGCGCCAGGGCAATGAGCATCGACCCTCAAGCCCTTTGTGTTAACCCAGATGCTTTCCATCAAGCCCACACTCAAGGGTTGATCCAATGCCTGCAAGGTCGGCGGCGTGGTGTTGTCCAGGGTCCAGGCAAAACGCTGGCGACGACAATTGGGGTCGCTGCGGCTCATGGGCTGGCCCAACGGCCAACAGATCGCCGCTACGCCGATGTTCGCCGGCACTGGTTTGACCGGCGCACTGATGCCGCGCTGGCTGTCGCGGTTGGTCAGCACGTCATGCACCTGCAACATCAACGGCGCTGCCGACGCTAGGCCGAATTGCCCCGGTACCGGCGTGCCATCGGGCCGGCCGATCCATACGCCGATCAGGTAACGCGGGCCCACGCCAATCGCCCAGGCATCGCGAAAGCCATAACTGGTGCCGGTTTTCCACGCCAGCACCGGGCGTTGGACCAGCTCGGCACGCGGGTCGCGATCGGGCCGCGCCTGGCCGCTGAGGATGCGCCGCACAATCCACGCGGCGCCGGGCGACAGTAACGGTCGCTCCCTGAGCGTATCGTCCGGCTGTAACCGCAGGCTGGCGCTCTTGCCATCACGCGCCAGGGCGCTGTAGCCACCCACAAGATCTTCCAGGCGACTGCCCGCACCGCCGAGAATCAACGCCAGGTTCGGCTCGGCCAATGCCGGCAACGCCAACGGCATGCCACCGATGCGCATCTGCGCGGCAAAGCGCTTGGGCCCGTAGGCTTCCAGCAGCTGCACCGCCGGCAGGTTCAACGAGCTGGACAACGCCGTGCTCGCCGGCACCGCCCCGGTAAAGCCCATGGAAAAGTTGCCAGGGCGGTAATCGCCATAGCGTCGAGGCACATCCTGCAACAACGATTCGGAGTGAATCAGGCCGTCGTCCAACGCCATGCCGTAGAGAAAAGGTTTCAAGGTGGAACCGGGCGAACGCAGCGCGCTGATCATGTCCACATGGCCAAAGCGTTTGGTGTCGTTGATATCCACCGACCCTAGGTAGGCGCGCACCGCCATGCTTTCTTCTTCCACCACCAGGATGGCCGCCGACGTGTGTTCCGGCAGGCGTGCGCGCCAGCCCAGCAATAGGTCTTCGAGACGGCGTTGCAAGGTGGCATCCAGGGTGGTGCGGATCAGCGGCGGGCTGTCGGGCCGGTTCAGGCGGCGTGCGAGCAAGGGCGCCAGGCTCGGTTCCAGGCGTGGGGCGAGCAACAGGGGTTCTTCCAGGGCTTCATCGACCGCCGATTGCGGCCATACCTGAAACTCGGCCAGGCGGCGCAGCACTTTGTTGCGGGCCTCCTGGGCGCGCTGCGGATGACGGTCCGGGCGCAAACGGCTCGGCGCCTGGGGCAACACCGCGAGCAACGCGGCTTCGGCGTGGGTCAGCTGTGACGGCGACTTGCCCAGGTAGGCCCAACTCGCCGCCGCCACGCCCTGCAGCGTGCCGCCGAAAGGCGCACGGTTGAGGTACAGGTTGAGGATTTCGTCCTTGGACAGGTGCCACTCCAACTGCGCGGTACGCCACAGCTGGCGTAACTTGCCGTGCAGGGTGCGTGAGTGCGGGTCGAGCAGGCGCGCCACTTGCATCGACAAGGTGCTGCCACCGGAGACAACCCGAGCGCCGCTCAGGTTTTGCCAGGTCGCCCGCACCAGCGCCAACGGGTTTACGCCGGGGTGTTGGTAGAACCAACGGTCTTCATAGGTGAGCAACGCGTCGAGGTAATAAGGCGATACTTCGCTGGTGTGTACCGGGTAGCGCCATACGCCATTGGCATCGGCAAATCGCCACAGTGGTGTGCCATCTTCGGCCAGCACTACCCGGGCCAGGTCGTCCTGGGGCAGGGGCAAGGGCCAAATACGATCGGCCAGCCATAGCAGGGCAACCACCAACACCACACAACCCAAAGCCCAGCGCAATAACCGTGGGAGCTGGCTTGCCTGCGATAGCGCAGGGTCCGTCAACTTATCCACAACTGCCCCACCGCTATCGCAGGCAAGTCAGCTCCCACATTGGGCCGCGTACATCCGGACGTGATTAAACTAAAACTCAAACGGGCAAACCTCTATGCTTGCAGGGAACTCGCCTGCGTTATCGACAACCAAAGGCACAGTTACGCCCACCTTCTCATCAGGACACGCACATGCAGGTAGAAAGCTTTTTCGAATGGTTGGGCCAGGCGCTCGGTTCCGTCATCCGTTTTATCGTCGACGGGCTCAGCGGTTTGTTCGGGGCCTTGACCCACGCCGGCGGCAACTTTATCGACGGCCTGTCACGCACCTTGGGCATGGACACCTCGATCATCAGCATCATCACCCTGATCGTCGGGTTGTTGTTCCTCTACTCTGCGGTACGCGCCTTTATGCGGGCCTCGATTATCGTGGGGATCATCTGGCTGATGCTGGGGCTTTGGCTACTCAGTTGGGTCGTGCACTGACGTTATAACCACTCGACTCCCCCTGTAGGAGCGAGCTTGCTCGCGAAAAACTCACAGACACCGCGTTCTCCCAGGAAACACGCGTTATCGTTGACGTTTTTCGCGAGAAAGCTCGCTCCTACAGGGATCGCACCATTGTCTTTCAGCGGCCCTTGATCACCATATCTACTGGCGTCTCGCCCACCGCCTGCCAGTTCGGCCGATACATCGACTCTACCTGCGGCGGCGGCACGCGGTAGGTTCCCGGTGTCACCGCACGCGCCAGGTACAACAAGTGCGTGGTGCCATAGCCATCCAGATTCATCGCTGCCACATAGCGATCGTCCCTGAACTCTTGGTGTTTGAGCGAGGCATTCTGCATCGACTCACGCCACTCCTTCACCTGGCTGCTTGCGTTCTCCAAGCTCGCCGCGCTTTGGGCCAGGTTCTGGTTTTCCAGTTCCAGGCCGGCAGGCAACAGGTCGACCACCAGGGCATCCGGTACGCGTTGCTTGGCGCTGACCGCCAAGTGCACCAGCACCAGATCACCGCTGTTGAGGTTACGCAGGTTCAACGGCTGGCCGTTCATGCCCAGGTACTCGCGGCGGATACTCAGGTTGTTGCCACCCGCCGCTGGCGGCACTTGTGGATAACCCGAAACCGTCAATTGCTGGTACACCGGCGCTTCACCCTGATTGCTCAAGGCCAGGTCGCTGGACAACAACTTGCCATCCAACTCCAACGTCGATTGCTGGTTGTTCAACTCGCGTACGCCACCACTGCCGGTGAGCGACACTTGCCAGTTCGCTTGCGGCTTGGCGAACCCGAGGCGCCCGGCCAGGAACAGGGAATTACGCTCCTGGGTCGACAGGTACGGGCTGGCCGCCAATTGGTCCGACAAGGTAAACAAACGCTCCTCGCGCTGGCCCTTGGCCAAGTCGTTCTCCTCCAGCAATGCCAGAATCATCGCCTGGTCGCGCAACGGGCTGCCGTAGTCGGCCAGCCACTCATTGGCATTGCGCTGCGCCGCCAAGCCGGCCAACAACGCCTGATCCGCGCGTGGCTGGTCACCCATTTTCTGCAGGGCAATGGCCAACTGCACCAGCGGCAAGCCGGAGCGTGCATCGCTGCGCCGTTCGAACAGGCTGCGCAACGCACCCAACGGCGCCTGCTGACTGCGCGCCAACACCATGCCGGCATACGCCTGCACGGCAAACCGGGTGTGTTCAGCGTTGTCGCTGTAATCCACCTCGATCAGGTTACGTTCCTGCACATACCGCAACAGGCGCTCGCTGGCCTTCTTCAAGGCTTCAGGCGGTACGGCAAAACCCTGGTCGCGGGCGCGCAGCAGGAAGTCAGTGACATAGGCAGTCAGCCAATATTCTTCCTCGCCATCGGCGCCCCACAAGCCGAAGCTGCCGTTGTAGCGCTGCATGCCCAACAGGCGCTCGATGCCCAACTCGATCTTGCGCTTGCGCTCGGCATCCGGCTCGCCCTTGATGCTCAGGCGCTTGAGCAGCGCGTCGTCGGCGTACAGCGACGGGTACAAGCCACTGGCGGTTTGCTCCAGGCAACCATAGGGGTACGCCTTGAGCGCACTGATCTGCGCCCCCAGGTTTAACGGCGGCCGGCTCGACAGGCTCAACAACGCCTCACGTCCCGATGCATCGAATTGATCCAGTGCACCCGACGGCAAGCTCCACGGCTGATCCTTGAGTACGGCACGGTAATGCTTGAGCAAGGCCGGGTACGCCGGGCGTACGCCCAAAGTCCATTCGCGGCTGAACGGCGGCAGGTTTTCACCCGGCAAGTCCAGGCCGTTGACGGTGACCGTGACCTTGCCCTGGCCAAGACCGCCCCAGGCTTGTACCGGAATACGCAGGGTGGTGCGCTGGCCTTGCTTGAGCTCAACCGATTGCACGCCGCTGTTGACCAACTGCAACTGACCTTGCGCGGTCAATTGCACATCGAGTTTCTGGGCCTTGCCCGACAGGTTGGAGAGGTCCAGGGCCAAGGTGGTCTGGTCGCCTCCCGCCAGGAAGCGCGGTGCTGACAACTCGGCGATCAACGGGGCGGCGATCACCGTCTTGCCTTCGGCCATGCCGTAGCGATCATCGCTCCAGGCTTGGGCCATCAGGCGCAGTTCGCCGTTGAAGTCGGGGATATTGACGCTGACTTCGCCCTCGCCTTTCTCGTTCAAGGTCACCGGCGCGCTTTGCAGGGCGACGATGGTCACGCTGGTATCCGGGCGCTTGCCACCCTTGGCCAACGCCGCGTCGCCACCAAATGCCAGGCTGGCCAGGCGCCCTTGGCCAGCTTCGATCAGTTGCCCATAGATGTCGAACTGGTCGACCCCATAGGCTTTGCGGCCGAACAGACTCGCGTACGGATCGGGCGTTGGGTATTCGGTAATATTCAGGATGCCCACGTCCACCGCCGCCAGCAGTACGTGCACCTGTTGGGGCACGCTGCCATCGGCGTTCTTGGCGGCGATCTTCACCGTCAGCGGTTGTTTGGGGCGCATTTTTTCTGGCGCGGTGAGGGTCAGGCCGAGTTTGCGCTGGGTGCGATCCAGCGGCAGGTGCAGCAAGCCCACGGCGCGTTTAGGCGTGATGTTGGCTTTGCGCTCGCCGGGACGAATCACCAGGGCGCTCACATACAGATCGTGGCGCGACCATTTCGGGTCGAGCTTCACCGCAAAGCTTTTGCCTTCGGCCGGCACGTCGATTTCCTGCCACCACAGCGGCCCTTCGGCGGACTCCACCAACAGGTAGCCTTTACCGGCAGCCGGTGGCGTGACGGTGACGTTGGCGGTGTCGCCATCGCCATAGGCGGGTTTGTCCAATGCCAGCTTGACCTGGTCTGGGCGCACGGCGCCGCCTTCGGTGTTGTCCTGGGCCTGGTAGCCGGCCCAGAAACGCAGGCTGCTGACCAGCCCGGTGTGCGGGTCTTCGACCTCCACGCGGTAAGGGCCCCACTCCACCTGGAAGCTGACCTTGGCGGTGTCGCCAGCCTTGATGTTCAGGCTCTGCTCATCGAGGTTGAGGAATTTCTCGTTGAAGTGGTAGCTCCAGCCGTCATTCTCCGAGTAGTTCCAGTAGTAGTCGCGGCGCTCACGCACCAGGCGCACCTTGAGGTCTTGCGCGGCCAGTTTCTGACCGTCCTGGTTGGCCACCAGCACTTCGAATTCCACCGGGCCATCGCCGTTGGTTTCCTTGCCGTCAAACAGCCCGCGCAGGCCCGGCAATTGCTCGGCCGGCCAGATCGGCTGCACCAGGCGCCGGGTGATCGGCCGCCCGCCGGACTCTTGCAGGCTGGCTTGCACGATCAGCTGCAACGGCGATTTGGCCTCGGCCCACTTGCTTTCCAGGGTCAGCGCTTGCTCACCATTGGCATCGAGTACGCTTTCGTCCAGTTCGAAATCCTGGCTCAGCTCTTCTTCAGTGACGGAACCGAACTGGTAGCCCGGCAGGGATTTGACCGCCTCACGCAGTGGGCGCACGTACACTTGGCCACTGACGCGGTTACCGGAGGCGGGCGCGCCGTAGAGGTAACGACCGTTGACCTGGATGACCGGGTTATCTGCTGGGCTCAACGCCGTGTCACTGCCCTTGAGTTCCAGCGCCAGGCGTTCGGGCAGGAAGTCTTCGACGAGAAATTCATAGAGTTGCGGTTTGCCGTCACCGAGGTCGAACACCAACTGCCAACGCCCGGTCGGCGCTTCGCCAGCCAGTTGCAACGGGTATTGATACAGGCCAGACGCGTCGGCCTCCCACACGAACTTGCGGCTCACCTGCTCATCCGGGCGCCGCACTTCGACGCTCACTGGCTGAGGCTTCACCGCCTTGCCATCCTTGTCACGCAACAGCGCGTTGAGCAGCACGGTTTCGCCGGGGCGATACAGGTCACGCGGGCCGAACACGAAGAACTGCAACGGGTGAGAGGGCTGCCCGCCGATATCGAACTCGGCCAGGTCCAGCGCGGCGCTGTCCAGGCGCAGCAGGCTGGTCTGCTCGCCCTGCTTTGCCAGCAACACCTGGGCTTTTTTCGGCAGTGGCAACTCGGCGTGGCCACCGTCTTCGGTCCTGCCCTGGCCGAGCACGCGGCCTTCGGCATCGAGGATTTCCAGATCGACGCCGTTGAGCGCCTTGCCGCCTTCCAACGCCTGGGTAAACACATCCAGGCGATTGGCATAGCGGTGCACCGACAGGCCGATATCACTCAAGGTGAACAGGGTGGCAGGTTGCGAATAGTTGTAGGTGCCTGAAGCGCGCATCACCGCCAGGTACACGCCCGGCTGCTGCAACTGCTTGAGGCCGGCAATGGGCAGCAGCAGGGTTTCGCGGGTATTGCGCGCCGGGTTCAGGTCAAAACGCCCGCCGTACACCAGCTCGGCCATCGGCAGCAGTTCCCGGGACTCATAGCTTTGCAGGCTGGTATTGCGCCCCCACTGTGCCAGGAATGACGGCAGGGATTCGGGTTTGATCCGGAAGAATTCCACGTCGATCTTGTCGACATTCAACGCGATCACCGGCAGGCCCTCGGCCAGGCGCGTCGGCAACAGGGTGCCACGGCTGGCGAAGCCGACGGTGGCTTGCAGGTCGCGGGTTTCCAGGCGGGCGCTGTATTCGGCGGCGAGGGTGTTGCCGTTGACCGCCTTCACCCCGGCGTCGACGGTCAACACCAGCTTGCGCTGCGGCTCAAGGTGGCGCAGGCGCAGTTCCATCAGGTTATCGGACAGTTCCCAGGCGCCATCGACCTTGCCGGACTTGCTGTCTACCAGGTGCAGCTTGTCGGCGAATTTCTGATCAGGGTCCAGGGGAATGGAAAAACTCACCGACAGCGTGCTGGCGCCATCCAACTGCACCTCGGACACGTCCACCACGCTCAGCTCACGCCCGGCATAGCGTTGCTTCAACGCTGCCACGTCCACCGCCGCCTTGGCAGGTTTGGGTGCCACGCTTGGCGCTGCAGGGGCCGCGGGTGCGGCCGGTTTATCGGAAGAATCACAGGCGCTCAGCAGGGCCAGCGCGCAAGCGAGGAACAGTCCTTTGTTAAACATGGGGCACTCGTCGTCAGAGGGAACCTGGGGGTGAACTATATATCAGCGTCGGCCTGGCTGCTGCGGCGCCGGTCACATTGACCGACGGAGGGGCGGTTGGTTCTAGGTTGGCATGAAGCCAAGCCAAATCCCACAGCCACTGGAGATCAAATTGTGGGAGCTGGCTTGCCTGCGATAGCGGTCTTTCAGCCAATATCTTCACTGGCTGACCCACTACTATCGCAGGCAAGCCAGCTCCCACATTGGTTCTGCTGTGTGGCGGGTTGACGGTTACAATGCCGCTCCACCAAGGAGCCTTCATGACCGCCCTGCTTACCGACTGGCGCCACCGCCCTACCCACCGCCGCGTCTGGGCCCTGGCCGCGCCGATGATCCTGTCGAATATCTCCGTGCCCTTGGTCGCCCTGGTAGACAGCATGGTTATCGGCCACCTGCCCCACGCCCACCAACTGGGCGCCGTGGCTGTCGGCGCCAGCCTGTATACCTTCCTCGCCTGGGCCATGGGTTTCCTGCGCATGGGCTCCACCGGCTTCGCCGCCCAAGCCGCCGGGCGCAATGATGGCGCAGCGTTGCGGCAGATCCTGTTGCAAGGCTTGTTGCTGGCGCTGGGCCTGGCGATGCTGCTGGGCACCGTGGGCATTCCCTTGAGCCATCTGGCCCTGGAATGGATGCAGCCTTCGCCAGAACTGAACCAACTGACCCGCGAGTTTTTCCACACCCGCCTGTTCGGCCTGCCCGCCGCCCTCGCCAGCTATGCGCTGGTCGGCTGGTTCCTCGGCACCCAGAATGCGCGAGCGCCGTTGGCGATTTTGCTGACCACCAACCTGGTGAACATCGCGCTCAACCTGTGGTTTGTACTCGGCCTGGACTGGGGCGTGGTCGGCTCCGCACGCGCCTCGGTGATTGCGGAATGGACCGGCGCCCTGCTCGGCCTGGCACTCACGCAAAAAGCCCTGCGTGCCTATCCCGGGCATATCGCCTGGGCCGCGCTGACACTGTGGCAAAGCTGGCGCCCGCTGCTGGCAGTGAACCGCGATATCTTTATTCGCAGCCTCGCCTTGCAGTCAGTGTTTTTCATGATCACGGTGCAAGGTGCACGGTTGGGGGACGCCACCGTTGCAGCCAATGCGCTGCTGCTCAATGGCCTGTTGCTGACGGCACATGCCCTGGATGGCCTGGCCCACGCTGTCGAAGCCTTGTGCGGTCACGCCATCGGTGCGCGTGACCGCCAGGCGTTAAGGCGATCATTGGTGGTTGCCTGTGGCTGGTCGCTGATCGCCAGCATCGGCTTTGCCCTGCTGTTCACCTTCGGCGGCCATCTGTTTATCGCCATGCAAACCGATATTCCCAGTGTGCGCGAAACCGCCGATATCTACCTGCCCTACCTTGCGGTATTGCCATTGATAGCGGTGTGGAGTTATTTGCTCGACGGCCTGTTTATCGGCGCAACGCGGGCGCGGGAGATGCGCAATGGGATGTTGCTGACGGTGATAGCGGTGCTACCGGTTGCCTGGGCGCTGCAGGGCTTGGGTAACCACGGGTTGTGGATCACCTTCCTGCTGTTCATGGCGGTGCGCAGCCTGACGCTGTGGGCGATCGCCTGGCACTTGAATAGAAAAAATCAATGGATCAGTGAGCCGACCTGTTAGATTTCACAGGTTACAAGTCCCTTGTATTACCGTTGAATAAAGGTCGGTGCTGAAGAGGGTTGAGGCTCAGTACCGTAACCTTCTTTTAACTCAGGGACGACCAAACATGAACATTCAAAATCATCTCTTCGTCACTTTCTTGATGGTCAACGCCGTCACCTCACCGGCCATTGCCGACGCAACCACCCAGCCGGATGGCCATGTCGTCGCCCCTCCCGTCCAAGCGCCGTCCGTTACTCCAAACCGAGCGTTGACCGAGATGATAGAGGTCTGGAATAACAGCGACTTCAAGGTGTACGCGATACAACAAGGCAAGAAAACCATCGTCGAGCCCAAGGGCCGCATGCGCCTGGACAATCGCTACCCCGTAACAATCTCCCCTGTATCTCCCACTGGCGCGTTTAAGTTCGCCTCGCTGCTAGGCACCAATACCAAATGCGAAACCCAGTATTGCTTAATTGTCCAAGGTACCGAGAACCCCTAAAAAACGTGAATATTCGGGGACTCCGCGCGGGCACTGCATCTTCAAGCTTGCTCACGAAAAACCTTAAAGCGACGCGTGTATTCAGGAGGACCGCATCATCGTTAATGCTCTTCGCAAGCAATCTCGCGCCTACAAGAGGTGACAGGTTTACGAGGACAGGTACGAAGAGCGGGTCAAGCCCAGGCGCAACGCATCCAGGAACTGCGTACGTTCACTGGCGCTGATCTTCGCGCTCGCACACTTGTCGCGGTAGTGCGTCATCAACTCCTCCGGCGACAAGTGCACATAGCGCAGCATGTCTTCGATGGTGTCGTGGGTCTCGATCCCGGCGCTGTACACCGAACCGTCTTCACGCTGGTAGATGTTCACCGAGTCGGTGTCACCAAACAGGTTGTGCATGTCGCCCAGGATTTCCTGATAGGCGCCGACCAGGAAGATCCCCAGCAGGTAGTCCTCGCCTTCGTTCAAGCCGTGAACCGGCAGGCTGGTTTCGATGCTCTGCTCGTCGACGTATTGCTTGATCTTGCCGTCGGAGTCGCAGGTCAGGTCTTGCAGCACAGCGCGGCGCAGCGGCTCTTCGTCGAGGCGGTGCAGCGGGAGGATCGGCAGCACTTGGCCGATGGCCCAGGTGTCCGGCAGGCTCTGGAACACCGAGAAGTTGCAGATGTATTTGTCGGCCAGCTTGTCGTTGAGTTCGTCCAGCACTTGGCGGTGCGAGCGCTGGCGGGCTTTCAACGAGTTGTGCAGGCGACGGCACACCGCGAAGTAGCACTGCTCAGCCAGGGCTTTTTCCGCCAGGGTCAGCTTGCCGTCGGCGTACTGGGTGGCCACGTCGCTCATGTAGTGGGTGGCGCGCCAGTAGGTTTCGGTGACCATCTCGATGTCGGTCGGGCCCAGCAGGTCCACCAGCCATTGCACGGTTTCCGGCAGGCTTTCCTTGTTTTCGATGGTCGGGATTTCGTCGTTGTGCTTCTCGACGTCCGTCACCTGCACCACCAGCATGGCGTGGTGAGCGGTCAGGGAGCGGCCGCTTTCGGAGAAGATGTTCGGGTGCGGCAGGCTCTGCGCGTCGCAGAATTCCTTGAGCATGCCCACCACCACGCCAGCGTAGTCGTCCATGTCGTAGTTGATCGAGCTGGCGTTGCGCGAGTGGGTGCCGTCGTAGTCCACGCCCAGGCCACCGCCGACGTCGATATGGTCCACCGGCAGGCCGAGGTTGCGCAGTTCGCCGTAGTAACGAATGGCTTCCTTGAACCCGTGCTGGTAGTCGGCCAGGTTGGCGATCTGCGAGCCCATGTGGAAGTGCAGCAGGCGGATGCCCTGGTCCAGGCCGGCTGCGCGAAAGCGCTCGACCACTGACAGCAGCTGCGCTGCCGACAGACCGAATTTGGATTTCTCGCCACCGGTGTCCGCCCACTTGCTCGATGCCAGGGAAGAAAGGCGCACACGCAGGCCCACCTGTGGCTTGACCTTGAGGCTCGCCGCCTCTTCGATCACCAGCCCCACCTCGGACTCTTTCTCGATCACGATGAACACGTTGTGGCCGAGCTTCTGGCCCATCAGCGCCAGGCGGATGAACTCACGGTCTTTATAACCGTTGCAGACGATGGTGCCGCCCTTCGGCGCCAGGGCCAGCACGGCCAGCAGCTCAGGCTTGGAGCCGGCTTCCAGGCCGATGGAGACGTTCTGGGTGGCAATGATGTTCTCGATCACCGCTTCTTGCTGGTTCACCTTGATCGGGTACAGCGCGGTGTACTTGCTCTGGTATTCCAGGCGTTCGATGTTGGCATCGAAGGCACCGGTCAATTGGCGCACGCGGTCTTGCAGGATATCGGGGAAGCGTACCAACAGCGGCAACGACAGGCCGCTTTTGCGCAGCTCATCGACTTGCTCGTACAGGTCGACGGGCGTGCTGTTCGGGCCGTTCGGACGGACTTCTACGCGACCGGCTTCATTGATCGCGAAATACCCGGCCCCCCAATGGCGAATCCCGTAAACACTGCGGCTGTCCGCAACTGTCCATTGGCTGCCATCGTCTTTGCGTGTGCGTCGTACGGACATCGAAGTCCCCTATAAATGAAGGCGAAGGCGCCACCTCTCGCGGAGGCTGGCGCAGTCTAAAGAATGAAAATGACGATTTGCCTGCAAGGGAAGTAGACCCCACTGGCAGGACAGAGTTTAGCCACAGGTTGGGAAGAGGCTTTCAGCCGCCGGACTTCTTGGCCTTGTACCCGAGCTTGATCAGCTCGGCCAACAGCAACTCGACGTGATCGCCCTGGATCTCGATAACCCCGTCTTTCAACGCGCCACCGGTGCCACAGCGCTTTTTCAGCGAGGTGGCCAATTCCCTCAGGGCCTCTTCAGCCAGGGGCACGCCGGTGATGGTGGTCACCGTCTTGCCGCCACGGCCTTTGCTCTCGCGACGCACGCGGGCAATACCGTCGCCTTCGGGGATCAGGGTCTGTTTGCAGGTGCACGAATCCACGGGCTGACGACAGTCCGGGCAGTGTCGACCTGCGTCGGTGGAAAATACCAGGCCACCAAGGGCGGCGAAGGATGCGGCTTTTTTGGCCACCGGCAATCCTCTTGGGAGGATGAAGACTGATCGGCGCCGCACAAGGCGGTGACCGACCGCGAAGCCCCACTCAGGCAGGGGCAGCGCTACCGAACCGTCAAGGCCACCACCATTGTAGGAGCGAGGGGGACGCCTAGTTCTTGCTCGCGAAGGTCGTCAACGATAACGCGGGCATTCAGGCAGCACGCGGCGTCTTGGCGTTTTTCGCGAGCAAGCTCGCTCCTACAGGGTGAAACAATAGCGGTTCGGGTGAAAAGGCGCGCAGTGTAACGGCAAAAAGCGAAGTTGCTAAGAGCCAAATGGCGCCAATTTATGCAACTTTAGCGACGTGAGGCGAGATAGCGCCGCAGACCTTCTTGAGCATCCGGGCAATAGGGCTTTTGCCCGGCCTCGGCAAGCACCGTTTTGATGGGCAGAAAGCGTGCCTCCATGACCTCTTCAGGCTGCAAGCACAGCGGACCGTCCCATACGGCAGAGTAGGAAGTACACCACAGGCGGCTGTCACCATCCTCGAAATAAAAGTGGTCATGCTCAATCAATGGCACACCGCTGACACCCAGCTCTTCTTCCAGCTCACGGGCTGCCGACAACGCATAGGACTCACCCGCCGCCACCATACCGCCAGCCGCCGTATCCCAAAACCCCGGATACAGGGCCTTGCTCAAGGTGCGCCGATGCACGCACAGCTCGCCCTTGGAATTGAACAAAAAGATAAAGGTGCAACGGCCGATCAAGCCGCGCTGGCGCAGGTCAGACCTGACCAGATGGCCGAGCAGGTGGTCCTGCTCGTCGACCCAGCAGATCAGTTCAGCGTCGGAGGCCGCTCGGTGTGCGGCCTCCTTTTGGGTAGCGTCCATCATCAACCCTGGTTGAGGAGCTGACGCAAGTCGATCACTGCAGCGTTTGCCCGGGAAATGTAGTTGGCCATCACCAGCGAATGGTTCGCCAGTACGCCGAAGCCACTGCCGTTAAGAATCATAGGACTCCATACCGGCTCCTGCGAGGCCTCTAGCTCACGAATGATCTGGCGCACGCTGACGGTGGCGTTTTTCTTGGCCAGTACGTCGGCAAAGTCGACTTCGATGGCACGCAGCAGATGGGACAGCGCCCAGGCCTGGCCGCGCGCTTCGTAGAACACGTTGTCGATCTGCATCCATGGGGTTTCCACCACTTCTTCATCGACTTGAGGCACTTCACCCGGCGCCAGCGCCTCGGTTTTCAGCGCCGTGTTCAGCTTGACCCGGCCCACGCTAGCGGACAGACGCTGGGACAGCGAGCCCAAACGTGTGGCCACATCGCCCAGCCAGTTGTTGAGGTTGTCGGCACGTGCATAAAACAGCGCGCCGCGCTGGTTCGGGTCAGACAGGCGCGCTTCGTAGCGGCTCAGAGAATTGATGCCTTCCTGGTATTCCGACTCACTGGAAGGCAGCACCCAGCTCTTGTTATCGAAGTTGAAGCGCGGCTCGGCCTTGGCCAAGTCAGCGTCTTCAGCCGACTGCGACTGGGAGCGGGCGAAGTCTTTACGCAGGGCACGGGTGAGGTCACGCACCTGCACCAGCACGCCGTATTCCCAGCTCGGCATGTTGTCCATCCACAAGCCCGGTGGGAAACGGTCGTTGGAGATGTAGCCGCCCGGCTTGTTCAGCAAGGTGCCAACCACGGTCTTGAGGGTTTCGACGGTGGTGTAACCCACTACCATCTGCTTGCCTTCCTTCTCGGCGGCCAGCTGGGCGTTCTGCTGGACCGGAAACAGCGCCGGCTCCTGGCTCCAGTACCAACCCAGGCCACCGGTGACCAGCAAGTACAGGCCGATAATGCTGAGCAAAGCCCGGCTCATCAGCAAGTTGCGAAAATAGCTGCGGTTGGCCGACTTGGGCTCAGGGGCGGGGCCTTTGGCACTGCCTTCGCGGTTTTTCCAGTCCAGCATGGCGATATCCTTTCAATCACTTGAGTTCATGCACGTCAATTGTCAGGGTGCGTTCAGACATTCCGACCACAACCCTACCCCATCGTGCCCATCGGTGCGGGGCTTTTACACGAAAGTGGCGCACCGGGGCGCTTGGACTATAAAGGATGCACGCCTTTTACGCTGGGCGACCAGCCGGTCAATAACTGAATCACAGGCACGCAGACTTAATTGACGTATGACACTCATCTATCAGAAAAGAGGTGCTAGCATAGAGCCATCAGTCGACCTCAGCATGCACCCTCACAGTAGTCAGGATATGACCGAGCCAGAAGACCCCAGCCGCGAGCGTCTCAAGCAGCACTTTGCCCAGCGGGTAATTCATCAGGCACGTCAAATTCTTGAGATCTGGCAGCGCCTGCAACGCAGCGAGTGGTCGAACGCCGACTTTTCCGAACTCAGCGAAGCCAACCTGCGCCTGCAACGCTTTGCCGAACGTTTCGAACAGCCCGAACACACACAGCTGGCACGGCATATCAGTGAATCCTTGCAGGCCGTGGACGAGAACCGTGGCCGCCTGAGCAGCCAACTGATCACCGAGCTCAACCGCTTGATGCAACGCCTGTCCCGCACCGGCCTGCGTCAGGGCGATCAGCTTGAGCAAACCTTCCTGCCGCCAATGCGCAAGCCGATCTATGTGATGCTCGCCGACCATGACCGCGCTGAGCGCCTGGCCAAGCAGCTCGAATTTTTTGGCATGAGCGCCCACGCCCTAGACAGCGTCGCTGCCTTTCACACGTCCATGGCCGAGCGTTTGCCGTCAGCGATTGTGATGGACGTGGACTTCTGCGGCACGGGCCAGGGCCTGAAGCTCGCGGCAGAGGCCCAGGAGGGCCTGGAGCAAAAGCTGCCACTGTTGTTTTTCAGCCTGCACGAAACCGACACCCCAACGCGCCTGGCCGCCGTACGCGCCGGTGGCGAAGAGTTCCTGACCGGCACCCTGGAAGCCTCAAGCCTGCTGGAAAAGATCGAAGTGCTGACCTGTGCGGCCCAGTATGAGCCCTACAAAGTGCTGATCATCGACGACTCGCGAGCCCAGGCGCTGCACACCGAACGCCTGCTCAACAGTGCTGGCATTGTCACCCGCACCTTGATCGAACCGATCCAGGCCATGGCCGAGCTGGCGGACTTCCAGCCCGACCTGATCATCCTCGACATGTATATGCCTGCCTGTACCGGCACGGAACTGGCCAAGGTGATTCGCCACAACGACCGCTACGTCAGCGTGCCGATCATCTATCTGTCGGCTGAGGACGACCTGGATAAACAGCTGGATGCGATGAGCGAGGGCGGTGACGATTTCCTCACCAAACCGATCAAGCCGCGCCACCTGATCACCACTGTGCGCAACCGTGCGTCACGTGCACGCAACTTGAAGGCACGGATGGTGCGCGACAGCCTGACCGGGCTGTACAACCACACGCATATCCTGCAACTGCTCGAAGATTGCAGCTTCCGCGCACGCCGCGAGAACAAGCCCTTGAGCTTCGCCATGCTCGATATCGACCACTTCAAGCGCGTCAATGACAGCCACGGCCACCCCATGGGCGACCGGGTGATCAAGAGCCTGGCACTGTTTCTCAAGCAGCGTTTGCGCAAGACCGATTACATCGGGCGCTACGGCGGTGAAGAATTCGCCATCGTCATGCCCGACACCGACGTGGAATCGGCCTGCAAGGTGCTGGACGACATTCGCCGGCGCTTTGCAGAAATCCACTACCCTGCCCAACCGCAGGATTTGTGGTGCACCTTCAGCGCCGGCCTGGTGGAGCTGTGCGACGGTTCCGACAGCTTAATGATGGCCGCCCAGGCTGACGAAGCGCTGTACCGCGCCAAGGACGCCGGACGCAATCGAGTGCAAGCCGCTCGCACATCAAAGCAAAGTGCCATCTTTTCACCAGAATCCACCGATTCGGTCATAACGCTGTAATACAAACGCAATAAATTCAGGCGCTTATCTCTTGCCGTCGGTTGAAACCCCGCATGCGCCTGAAGCTGCTGACCAATCTCAATACCCTTCTGCTGGTGGCCGTGTGCCTGGCCCTCGGCGCGACGCTGTGGTGGTCGCAACGGGCGCTGGAGCGCCCGTACTTGTTGATGGAGCGCTACCTGGGGTTGTCCCAGGTCTTTCAAAACCAGGCTGCCCGAAACATCGAGGACTACTTGGCCAGCGGCGATGCCCTGCGCCTGAGCAGTGCCACCCAGAGCCTGGAAAGCCTGCAGCTGCAACTGGGCGAACTGCCGCCCGAATTGGCGCAAAGCCTGCGGCCCAGCCTCGCGGAGTTGGAGACCTTTAGCAAGACCGACCTGTTGGCCGCCGGTAAATTGGCTGGCGACCCGCAAGCGCTGTTGCTGCAAGCCGAACGTGAACTGGGCGCGAACCTGGAGCAATTGAGCCAGTACGCCAGCGGCGTCAATTCCGCAGAGGCTGCGCGCTATATGTCGCCGCTGCTCGCCGCCTCACAGCACCTGGGCAAACTGTCCCTGGCCCGCGACAAGCTGGTCAGCAGCGGGCGCGCCGAGTTGGCTGCGGATGTCGAGCGGGAGGTGACTAACCTGCGAACCCAGGCCGACCTGCTCGCGCAACTGCCCCTATTGGGAATAAAGGCCAGCGCTGAATCCAACACCGACGACTTTTCCGCGTTGATGGGCCTGGAAAATACCGAAAAAAACGAAGCCCTGGACACCGGTGTTGACCTCAAGCGCGAACTCAACAGCCTGCTGACCCGCTACCCCGCCGAGCTGCAACGCACCCGTGAACAGATCCAGCAACGCGCCGATCTCGCCGCCAGCACCCACCTTAAAATCACTAACGTACAACAAGCCATCGCCGGCCTGGAACCCGTGGTGCGCGCGCAACATGCCAGGATCCAGGGCGAAGTACGCGTGATGCAGGGCGTGATGATTGGTCTGATCCTGCTGATCGCATTGCTGATCGACACCCTGCAACGCCGCCTGGCGCACGTGCTGACCAACCTGGCACCAGCCTTGTCGACCTGGGCCGAAGGCGACTTCAGCCAACCGATTGCCCTGGGCAAGACCAACCGTGAACTTCACGATATCGAGGCCTCCCTTAACCGCCTGCGCGCCTATCTGGTAGACCTGGTCGGCACCATCCGTGGCAATGCCGAAGAAGTGGCGGGCAGCAGCCGCGCCCTGGCCGAACTGAGTAGCGGCCTGCACGACGGCGCCGAACGCCAGGCCGGCGACACGGCGCAAATCCGTGATTCCCTCGGCGAGCTGGAAGCCACCATCCAGCAAGTCGCCGGGGATGCCAGCCAGGCCGCCGGGGCCAGTCGCAGTGCGGGCCAGGCGGTGGAGCAAGGCCAGCGTGTGATCGGCCTGAGCCTCACCGGGCTGCATGCGCTGGTAGGCGAAGTGCAGCAAAACGCGCAGATGATCGAGAAGCTTGCCGAAGAGTCCGCCACCATCGGCGGCGTGCTTACGGTAATTCGCTCGATTGCCGACCAGACCAACCTACTGGCGCTCAACGCCGCCATCGAAGCCGCCCGCGCCGGTGAAGCCGGACGTGGTTTCGCCGTGGTGGCCGACGAAGTTCGCTCCCTGGCCCAGCGTACCGCCGGTGCCACCGCCCAAATCCAGGGCCTGATCGCCGGCCTGCAAAGCGCCGCGCACCAGTCGGTTGAAGGCATGCGCGCCCAGGTCGAACATGCCGAAGCCACCGCCCAGCAGGCCCAGGCGGCGGATGGTGCGCTGGATGCAATCGTCGGTGCGATCCAGACCATCTCGGATACCGCCGTACGCATTGCCGATGTGACCGCGCAACAGAGTGGCGCCGTGAGCGAGATACGCGACAACAGTGAGCGGATTCATCAATTGGGTGAGGATAATTTACTGCGTATTGGCCAGAGCCGTAGCCAGGGCGAGCACCTGCTGGTACTGGGCGGGCAATTGACTACCGCGGTGCAAGCCTTCCGCGTCTGACTCGATATCCCGACCGGTGTAGACCAAATGTGGGAGCGGGCTTGCTCGCGAATGCGGTGTGTCAATCAATGCATCTCTAGCTGATCCACCGCATTCGCGAGCAAGCCCGCTCCCACAATGAGTCTCCAGCGATCTCAGTGCCGTAACAGCGATGACTGGATCTAAGGCCGCAGTCACAAATTTTGCGCAATCCTCGCTAATCGTGCCGGCTACTGCATAGAACTGGACAGTCACAAAGGCTTTGCGGCATAGTCGCCGGGTTCTGACGCACCCACACCGATAACAAGGAACAGCCAATGGCGACCTTACTGGTTCTTCACGGACCCAACCTGAACCTGCTTGGCACCCGCGAACCGGGCGTCTACGGGGCAGTGACCCTGGACCAGATCAACCTCGACCTGGAAAAACGGGCCCGTGTTGCCGGCCACCATTTGCTCTACCTGCAAAGCAATGCCGAGTATGAATTGATTGATCGCATCCATGCCGCGCGCGGCGAAGGCGTGGACTTTATTCTGATCAATCCCGCCGCTTTTACGCACACAAGCGTTGCATTACGTGACGCGCTGCTGGCGGTGAGCATCCCATTCATCGAAGTGCATTTATCGAACGTGCACAAACGCGAAGCTTTCCGCCATCACTCTTACTTCTCCGACGTAGCGGTAGGAGTGATCTGCGGCCTTGGCGCCAGCGGTTACCGACTGGCCCTGGAGGCCGCCCTGGAACACATTGAAGAACAGGCTAAACGCCCCTGACCGACCCTTGGGAGTTGATGATTCATGGATATCCGTAAAGTTAAGAAACTGATCGAACTGCTGGAAGAATCCGGTATCGACGAGCTGGAAATCAAGGAAGGCGAAGAGTCCGTACGGATCAGCCGTCACAGCAAGACCCCGGCCCAACAGTTCTACGCACCACAGATGCAAGCGCCGGCTCCAGCCGCTGCTGCTCCGGCTGCCGCGCCTGCCGCCGCCGCTGCACCTGCCGCCCCAGCCGCGCCTGCGCTGAACGGCTTCGTGGTCAAGTCGCCAATGGTCGGTACTTTCTACCGCACTCCGGCACCGACCTCGCCAGCCTTCGTTGAAGTGGGCAAGACCGTGAAAGTGGGCGACACCATCTGCATCGTTGAAGCGATGAAAATGATGAACCACATCACCGCGGAAAAAGCCGGCGTCATCGAATCCATCCTGGTAGAAAACGGTCAGCCGGTTGAGTACGACCAGCCGCTGTTCACCATCGTTTGAACCGCGGAGCGCCTTCGATGTTGAAACCTGCGAAGAAACTGCAAAAAGTCCTGATCGCCAACCGCGGCGAGATCGCGCTGCGTATCCTGCGCGCCTGTAAGGAAGAGGGCATCAAGACCGTCGCTGTTTACTCGACGGCCGATACCGAATTGATGCACGTGAAGCTGGCGGACGAAAGCATCTGCATCGGCCCGCCACTGGCCACGAACTCGTACCTGAAAGTCTCGAACATCATCGCCGCGGCAGAAGTGACCGGCGCTGATGGCATCCACCCAGGCTACGGCTTCCTCGCGGAAAACGCCGATTTTGCCGAACAGGTGGAAAAATCCGGGTTTGCCTTCATCGGCCCCAAAGCCGAAACCATTCGCCTGATGGGCGACAAGGTCTCGGCCAAGGACGCGATGATCGCAGCCGGCGTGCCAACCGTTCCAGGCTCTGACGGCCCACTGCCTGAAGACGAGGAAACCGCTCTGCGCATTGGTCGCGAAGTCGGTTACCCGGTGATCATCAAGGCCGCCGGTGGCGGTGGTGGTCGCGGCATGCGCGTGGTGCACAAGGAAGAAGACCTGATCGAAGCCGCCAAGCAGACCCGCTCCGAAGCGGGCGCCTGGTTCGGCAACCCGATGGTCTACCTGGAGAAGTACCTGACCAACCCACGTCACGTGGAAGTCCAGGTACTGTCCGACGGCCAGGGCCACGCCATCCACCTGGGTGATCGCGATTGCTCGCTGCAACGTCGCCACCAGAAGGTTTTGGAAGAAGCCCCGGCACCGGGCCTGGACGAGAAAGCCCGCCAGGAAGTGCTGGCGCGTTGCGTCAAGGCGTGCATCGACATCAACTACCGTGGCGCCGGTACCTTCGAGTTCCTCTACGAGAACGGCCGTTTCTACTTCATCGAGATGAACACTCGTGTGCAGGTAGAGCACCCGGTATCGGAGATGGTCACCGGTATCGATATCGTCAAGGAGATGCTGAGCATCGCCGCCGGTAACGTGCTGTCCTTCACCCAGGACGACGTGAAGATGCACGGCCACTCCCTGGAGTGCCGCATCAACGCGGAAGACCCGAAAACCTTTATCCCAAGCCCTGGCCTGGTCAAGCATTTCCACGCGCCCGGCGGCAACGGCGTACGTGTGGATTCGCACCTGTACAGCGGCTACAAGGTTCCGTCCAACTACGACTCGCTGATCGGCAAGCTGATCACCTGGGGCGCCACTCGCGACGAGGCCATGGCCCGTATGCGCAATGCCCTGGACGAAATCGTGGTCGACGGTATCAAGACCAACATCCCGCTGCATCGGGATCTGGTTCGTGATGAAGGCTTCTGCGAAGGTGGTGTGAACATTCACTATCTGGAACACAAGCTGGCCAACCAGTAAGTGCTCCACCCAACAAAGCCGCCTTCGGGCGGTTTTGTTGTTTGTGGGCCCCCAAATGTGCTGGATGGATACATTCCCCCTGTGGGAGCGGGCTTGCTCGCGAATGCGGTGTATCAGCTAAAACATCCTCCACTGACCCAACGCATTCGCGAGCAAGCCCGCTCCCACATTTTGTTCTGTGTACACCCTTCCCGCCGCTCGCGTAAACTTGCGCGCTTTCGCGGCCTGCCCGCCGCACATTCATTTTTTTCAAAGGTGCCCGCCATGCCTTGGCTGCAAGTCCGTCTCGCCATCAGCCCAGAACAAGCCGAAACCTACGAAGACGCGTTCCTCGAAGTGGGCGCCGTGTCGGTGACCTTCATGGACGCCGAAGACCAGCCGATCTTTGAGCCGGAACTCAATACCACGCCGCTGTGGTCCCACACCCACTTGCTGGCCCTGTTCGAAGACGGCACCGACGCCGCCGTCGTGCTGGCCCATATGGAACTGCTCACCGGTGGCCCGCTGCCCGAGCATCATAGCGAGGTCATCGAAGACCAGGACTGGGAGCGCAGCTGGATGGATAACTTCCAGCCCATGCGCTTCGGCCAGCGCCTGTGGATCGTGCCAAGCTGGCACGCTGCTCCTGAGCCAAACGCCGTCAACCTGCTGCTGGACCCGGGCCTGGCGTTCGGTACCGGCACCCACCCGACCACCGCCCTATGCCTGGAATGGCTGGACGGCCAGGACCTGACCGACAGCAACGTACTGGACTTCGGCTGCGGCTCGGGGATTTTGGCAATCGCCGCCCTGCTGCTGGGCGCCAAGGAGGCCGTAGGCACCGATATCGACGTGCAGGCCCTGGAAGCCTCTCGCGATAACGCTGGGCGCAACAACATTGCCGAAGGCAAATTCCCACTCTACCTGCCCGAGGACCTGCCCCAGGTTCAGGCCGATGTGCTGGTGGCCAACATCCTCGCCGGGCCACTGGTGTCGCTGGCGCCGCAACTGTCGAGCCTGGTCAAGCCGGGCGGGCGCCTGGCGCTGTCGGGCATCCTCGCTGAGCAAGGTGAAGACGTGGCTGCGGCCTACGCCAAGGACTTCGAGCTGGACCCGATCGCCAACCGTGATGGCTGGGTACGCATCAGCGGTCGTCGGCGCTAGAATGAGCGCTTGCCTGAATCGGATGGCCGCATGACCGACAGTTTCGTCACCCAGTGCCCACATTGCCAATCGCGTTTTCGCGTCAACCACGCTCAGTTGAGCGTGGCCCGCGGCGTCGTGCGTTGCGGCTCGTGCCTGCAAGTGTTCAACGCCGCTCGCCAGTTGCTGGAGCAACGGGCCCAGGCGTCTGCGCCGGAGCCTGAAGTGCCGACCAGCGCCGAGCCGGCCACCGAGCCGCCTGTCGAAACGCCTCCCGAGCCACCGCGGGCCATCAGCCAGAAGCAGTGGACGGCCGAAGAGCTGGACCTGGATAACCTGGACAAGGAACTGGCCAGGCTGGAACGTCGCGAGATCCAGCACACCCAGGCAGGGGGCGCAGAACGTCGCCAGCCAGGCGCCGACCGTCGGCAAAAGGAAGAGTCCTTCAGTGCCAGCCGCGACACGGTCAAGGCCGAGGAAGAAAAATGGGCGGCCAGCCTGTTCAGTGAGCCACCCGAAGAGCGCGCCCAGGCACCAGAAGAAGAGCCCGAGCCGGTTAAGGCACCTGCGTCCAAACAGCGCACCGAACCGTCCATGTCGGCCCACGTCGACGAACTTGATGACGAACCCGCTCTGCACACCACTGCCGTGGATGATGACCTCGACCCGCCGCTGACACCCACCCGCGACGAGCACGACGAGCCTGAACCCGAAGACCGCGCGTTCGCGCGACGCAAGCGCGCGCGAACGGAGGCCGGTGTACACGACGAGTTGCTCCAAGACCTGGAAGACGACCCCCTGCACCTGTACGCGCAGAAGCGTCCGTCAGGCTGGGGTCGCCGTCTGCTCTGGATACTCTTGGTCGTACTCGCCGCCGCCGGCCTGGCCGGCCAGTACATCGCCTACCAATTCGACGACCTGGCCCGCCAGGACGCCTACCGCCCATGGTTCCAGGCGCTGTGCCCGAAACTGGGATGTACGGTGCCATCGCGGGTCGACATTACCCATATCAAGAGCAGCAACCTGGTGGTGCGCAGCCACCCCGAGTTCGCCGGGGCACTGGTGGTGGATGCCATCCTCTATAACCGCGCGACCTTCTCCCAGCCCTTCCCACTGCTGGAGCTGCGCTTTGCGGACTTGAACGGCAGCCTGATTGCCAGTCGTCGCTTCAAGCCCGCCGAATACCTGAGCGGCGAGTTGGCCGGCGTCAGCGAAATGCCCTCGCAGACGCCGATCCACATCTCCCTGGACATCCTGGACCCCGGCAACAAAGCCGTAAATTACAGCCTGAGCTTCCATTCACCCGAGTGAAACGGCGCGCCCACCGAGGTTTGACGGCGGATTATTGACTTGGCCGCCGTCGACCAAACCGATGGCGATAAAAAAGTAACTGTTCAGATTTTATCCAATTCAGCCTTTAACCCGTCATCGAGAGCGGGTATCATGCCAACCCTTTTTCGAACTCTAATGATCCGGCCCCACAACAGGGAAGTCCTATGTCGGCGGTACGCATCGGCCCATACACATTGCAAAACGGCTTGATCCTCGCCCCGATGGCGGGTGTCACCGACCAGCCCTTTCGTCAGCTGTGCAAGCGTTTGGGCGCGGGTCTAGTAGTCTCTGAAATGGTTACCAGCGACATGAGTTTGTGGAACACCCGCAAGTCGCGGATGCGCATGATCCACGAAGGTGATCCCGAGCCACGCTCGGTGCAGATCGCCGGTGGCGATGCGCAGATGCTGGCGGATGCAGCCCGGGCCAATGTGGAGCTGGGTGCACAGATCATCGATATCAACATGGGCTGCCCGGCCAAAAAGGTCTGCAACAAGGCCGCCGGTTCCGCGCTGTTGAAAGATGAGCAGTTGGTCGCCGAGATCCTGCAGGCCGTTGTCGGCGCAGTGGATGTGCCGGTGACCCTGAAGATTCGTACCGGTTGGGACCGGGACAACAAGAATGGCCTGACCGTGGCGAAGATCGCTGAACAGGCAGGTATTGCAGCGCTGGCGGTGCATGGCCGCACCCGCGCCGACCTTTACACCGGTGAAGCCGAGTACGACACCATTGCCGCGATCAAGCAGGCTGTGTCCATGCCCGTCTTTGCCAATGGCGACATCGACAGTGCCGAGAAAGCCCGGCGCGTGCTGCACGCGACCGGTGCCGATGGTTTGTTGATTGGCCGGGCCGCCCAGGGGCGGCCGTGGATTTTTCGTGAAATCGAGCATTTCCTGCGTACCGGTGAAGTCTTGCCGGCACCAGAGTTGGTCGAGGTGGAACGTATTCTGCTAGAGCATCTGGCCGCCCTGCACGCCTTCTATGGGGACGTGATGGGAGTACGCATTGCTCGCAAGCATGTCGGCTGGTATCTCGCCACCTTGCCGGGCGCCAAGGAATTCCGCGCTCAGTTCAATCGTTTGGATGAAACGCAGGCACAGGTCGCCACCGTTCGTGAGTTCTTCGCCGGACGCGACAAGAGCCTGGGAACAGGGGATGGAGAAGGGGTGGCCGCATGACGATGATGACCGAGACTTTAGTGAGTGGAACAACACCCGTGAGCGACAATGTCAATTTGAAACAGCACCTCAACACGCCGAGCGAAGAAGGCCAGACCCTTCGCGGGAGTGTCGAGAAGGCGCTGCACAATTATTTCGCCCACCTTGAGGGCGCTTCCGTCACGGATGTGTACAACCTGGTGCTCTCCGAAGTCGAGGCGCCCTTGCTCGAAAGCGTGATGAACTACGTCAAGGGCAACCAGACCAAAGCCAGTGAGCTGCTGGGCCTCAACCGTGGCACCTTGCGCAAAAAGCTCAAGCAGTACGATTTGCTGTAAGCATTCAATCAAACCAGAAAGGCGCCCGCGTAAAACCGGTCGCCTTTTTTGCTGACTTCCTTTGCTTTTGATGGAAATTGAGATGACCGACCAGACCACCCGCCTGCCGATCCGCCGTGCCTTGATCAGTGTTTCCGACAAGACCGGGATCCTCGAATTTGCCCGGGAGCTGGAAGCCCTGGGTGTGGAAATCCTCTCCACGGGCGGGACCTTCAAACTGCTGCAGGATAACGGCGTGGCCGCAGTAGAAGTCGCGGACTACACCGGTTTCGCAGAAATGATGGACGGTCGCGTCAAGACCCTGCACCCGAAAATCCACGGCGGCATCCTTGGCCGTCGCGGCATCGACGACGCCATCATGACCGAGCACGGCATCAAGCCGATCGACCTGGTGGCGGTTAACCTGTACCCGTTCGAAGCCACTATCAACAAGCCAGGCTGCGACCTGCCGACCGCCATCGAAAACATCGATATCGGCGGCCCGACCATGGTGCGCTCGGCGGCCAAGAACCATAAAGACGTGGCCATCGTGGTCAACGCCAGCGACTACGCCAACGTCCTGGAAAACCTCAAGGCCGGTGGCCTGACCTACGCCCAGCGCTTTGACCTGATGCTCAAGGCGTTCGAACACACCGCAGCCTACGACGGCATGATCGCCAACTACATGGGCACCGTGAATCAAGCTGCGGATACCTTGAGCACAGAAGGCCGCAGCCAGTTCCCGCGCACCTTCAACAGCCAGTTCATCAAGGCCCAGGAAATGCGCTACGGCGAGAACCCGCACCAGAGCGCGGCGTTCTACGTGGAAGCCAAGCCGGCCGAAGTGGGTATCGCCACCGCCACTCAACTGCAAGGCAAAGAACTCTCCTACAACAACGTGGCCGATACAGACGCTGCGCTGGAATGTGTGAAGAGCTTCGTCAAGCCGGCCTGTGTGATCGTCAAGCACGCCAACCCATGCGGCGTGGCCGTCAGCCCGGACGCTGAAGGCGGTATCCGCCAGGCGTACGAACTGGCCTACGCCACCGACACCGAATCCGCATTCGGCGGCATCATTGCCTTCAACCGCGAGTTGGATGCCGAGACCGCCAAGGCCATCGTCGAGCGTCAGTTCGTCGAAGTGATCATCGCCCCAAGCGTCAGCGAAGAAGCCCGCGCCATTGTCGCCGCCAAAGCCAACGTGCGCCTGCTGGCCTGTGGCGAGTGGTCGGCTGACCGCGCCGCGGCCTGGGACTACAAGCGCGTCAATGGCGGCCTGCTGGTACAGAGCCGCGACATCGGCATGATCGGCAGCCAGGACCTGAAAGTCGTGACCAAGCGCGCGCCAACCGAGCAAGAGATCAACGACCTGATCTTCGCCTGGAAAGTGGCCAAATACGTCAAGTCCAACGCCATCGTCTACGCCAAGAACCGCCAGACCATCGGTGTCGGCGCTGGCCAGATGAGCCGCGTGAACTCGGCACGTATCGCCGCGATCAAGGCTGAGCACGCCGGTTTGCAGGTGGTGGGTTCGGTGATGGCTTCCGATGCGTTCTTCCCGTTCCGTGACGGCCTGGACAACGCTGCGAAAGCCGGCGTGACCGCCGTGATCCAACCGGGCGGTTCGATGCGTGATGCAGAAGTCATCGCCGCCGCTGATGAAGCTGGCATTGCGATGGTCTTCACTGGCATGCGCCACTTCCGCCACTGATTGATCGTTCCCACGCTCTGCGTGGGAATGCAGTCCGGGACGCTCTGCGTTCCAAAGCGTGACGCAGAGCGTCACAAGTAGCATTACCACGCAGAGCGTGGGAACGATCAAGTTAACGAGGTTTTTGAAATGAATGTTTTGATCATTGGCAGCGGTGGCCGTGAACACGCCCTGGCCTGGAAAGTAGCCCAGGACCCACGCGTGCAGAAAGTCTTCGTCGCCCCTGGCAACGCCGGCACCGCCATCGAAGCCAAGTGCGAAAACGTCGCCATCGACGTGCTGGCCCTGGAGCAGCTGGCAGATTTTGCCGAGAAGAATGTTTCCCTGACCATCGTCGGCCCGGAAGTGCCGCTGGTTGCCGGCGTCGTCGATCTGTTCCGCAGCCGTGGCCTGGACTGCTTCGGCCCTACCGCGGGCGCCGCCCAGCTGGAAGGCTCGAAAGCCTTCACCAAGGACTTCCTGGCCCGCCACAAGATCCCGACGGCCGACTACCAGAACTTCACCGAGATCGAACCGGCCCTGGCTTACCTGCGTGAGAAAGGCGCACCGATCGTGATCAAGGCCGATGGCCTGGCTGCGGGTAAAGGCGTGATCGTCGCCATGACCCTGCAGGAAGCCGAAGACGCCGTGCGCGACATGCTCGCCGGCAATGCCTTTGGTGACGCCGGTTCGCGCGTGGTCATCGAGGAATTCCTCGATGGCGAAGAAGCCAGTTTTATCGTGATGGTCGACGGCAAGAACGTATTGCCGATGGCCACCAGCCAGGACCATAAGCGCGTCGGCAACGGCGACAGCGGTCCGAACACCGGCGGCATGGGTGCCTACTCCCCGGCGCCCGTTGTAACCGCCGACGTGCACCAGCGCGTCATGGACCTGGTGATCTGGCCAACCGTGCGCGGCATGGCGGATGAAGGCAACGTGTACACCGGTTTCCTCTACGCCGGCCTGATGATCGACAAAGCCGGTAAGCCGAAAGTCATCGAGTTCAACTGCCGCTTCGGCGATCCGGAAACCCAACCGGTGATGCTGCGCCTGCAATCGAGCCTGGTGCTGCTGGTGGAAGCCGCCCTCGCCCAGGCCCTGGACAAGGTCGAAGCGCAATGGGACCCACGTCCTAGCGTTGGGATTGTGCTGGCGGCCGGTGGCTACCCTGCCGACTACGCCAAGGGCGATGTGATCGAAGGCCTCGACGCGGCCGCTGCGCTGGAAGGCAAGGTGTTCCATGCCGGCACCGCACTCAAGGACGGCAAAGTTGTAACCGCCGGTGGCCGCGTATTGTGCGCCACCGCGATGGGTGCCAGTGTCGATGCCGCGCAACAACAGGCGTACAAACTGGCGGCAAAAATCGACTGGAAAGGCTGCTTCTACCGCACCGACATTGGCTACCGTGCCATTGCCCGCGAACGCGGTGAGAACAACTGAGCAGCTACACTTGCAGTAGCTATCCGTTCGGTTAGGTAAGGGCCTTTGGCCCTTGCCGTACCCTGTCGCCCCGCGCATAGTTAACCCGTGCATCCACCTACCGAAGGGATTTCGCCGTGCGCTGGCTCAGGATCGCCATAGGTTTCACAATCAGTCTGCTGACCCTGCTCTGCTTGCTACCGGCCCAGGCCGCCGCGCAAGGCAGTGGCTGGGCGGTATTGCTTGATGAACAGGCCGACCTGCAACTGAGCGACATCCGTTCCACCCGCTATACCAATCAATTCAGCCCCATCGAACTGGACCGGATCACCGCCGCGCAGCCGGACGGTGCGTTGTGGGTACGTTTCAGGCTGCAGCCCGGCAAGCACGAACAAGTGCTGCGGGTGTTCGCCCCGGACCTGTCCAGCCTGAGCCTGTATGTGCTGGACGGCGACACCCTGGTAGAGCAACAAATCACCGGCACTCGCCAACCCCAGGCTGAGCGCCCGTTGCCCAGCAGTGACTTCATGTTACCGATGCCCCAGAGCCCTCGGCCCCTTGAGGTGTATCTGCGCCTGGTCTCGGAACACGAACTGCGCCCTTACATCACTCTGGAACCGGCGGTGCTGGCCGCTGCCAACCAGAACCAGACATTGATCTACGGGCTGCTGTTCGGCGTGCTGTCGATGCTGATCCTGCACAACCTCACGCGCTTCGCCTACCACCGCTCGCGCAGTAGCCTGTGGCTGGCCGCGTGCGAATTCCTGTTGATGCTCAGCCTGGCGCTACTGCTCAACCTAGTGGGGCCGTGGCTGCCGAACTGGCACGCGATCCAGACCCCTGGCGCCTACCTCGCCCTGCTGCTGACCGCACCCTGCGGGCTGATGTTTGCCTACCGATTTTTCATGCCCCTGGGCCCGCACCCGCTGAACAAAGTGTTGGTCGCCGACATCCTGCTGATCATCCTGTGCGGCCTGCTGTTGTTGTTCGTCAACACCTTGCCGCTGAACATCATCACCTATGCGCTGGTCGCGCTGGCGGGCCTGAGCATGCTGTTCGTCTCGGCCTATCACTGGCAAAAAGGCTACCGCCCGGCGCGCTTGTTCGTGGCGGCCATGGTGGTGTTCAACATCGGCACGCTGATCATCCTGCCCGCCCTGCTCGGCCTCACCCTGGTGGCGCCACAAGGCCTGATCGTCACCCTGCTGAGCTTTATCTGCCTCAGCGGCCTGCTGATGAGCCTGGCCCTCGGCGAGCGCCAGCGCGCCATTGTCGAAACCCGCTTCAGCCTGAGCCGCGACCTGGCGGCCAGCAACGCCGAAATCGCCGCCAAGGCCGAGTTCCTGGCGAAGATCAGCCACGAAATCCGCACACCCATGAACGGAGTGCTAGGCATGACCGAGTTGCTGCTGGGCACGCCGTTGTCGGTGAAGCAACGTGACTATGTGCAGACCATCCACAGCGCCGGTAATGAGTTGCTCACCCTGATCAACGAAATTCTCGACATTTCCAAGCTCGAGTCCGGCCAGATCGAACTCGATGATGTGCAGTTCGACCTCAATGCATTGATCGAGGACTGCCTGAGCATCTTCCGCGCCAAGGCCGAGCAGCAGAATGTCGAGCTGATCAGCTTTATCCAGCCTCAGGTGCCACGGGTGATCAGCGGTGATCCGACACGGCTGCGCCAGGCGCTACTGAGCCTTTTGGAAAACGCCCTGCACAAAACCGATGAAGGCGAAGTGCTGATCGTTGTCGCCCTGGATGAGCGCAGCACCAAGCCACGCCTGCGCATTGCCGTGCAAGACAGCGGCGTGCCCATGGACGCCGCCGAACGCGACGCCCTGCTGCACAGCGAACTGCACAGCAAGAACTTCCTCTCGGCGACGCGTTTGAGCGGCCACCTGGGCCTGGTCATTGCCCGCCAATTGATCCTGTTGATGAACGGCGAGTTCGGCATCAAGAGCGGCAGTCACCAGGGCAGCACCCTGTGGCTGACCCTGCCCCTGGACCCGGAACGCCTGGAACATCCGACCAGCGACCTCGACGGCCCGCTCAAGGACGCCCGCGTGTTGGTAGTGGACGACAACGACACCTGCCGCAAAGTGCTGGTGCAGCAGTGCACGGCCTGGGGCCTGAACGTCAGCGCCGCGCCTTCGGGCAAGGAGGCCCTGGCGCTACTGCGTACCAAGGCGCACCTGCGGGATTACTTTGACGTGGTGCTGCTGGACCAGAACATGCCCGGCATGACCGGCATGCAACTGGCGGCGAAGATCAAGGAAGATCCGAGCCTGAACCACGACATCCTGCTGATCATGCTCACCGGCATCAGTAACGCGCCGAGCAAGATTATTGCGCGCAACTGCGGGATCAAGCGCATTCTCGCCAAGCCAGTGGCGGGTTATACCCTCAAGACCACCCTGGCCGATGAGCTGACCCAGCGCAGCAAAGGCGCCCTCGTTGCACGCCCGGCCCCCAGCGCACCGGCAGCCATCACCGTGCCCAGCGATTTCCGCATCCTGGTAGCCGAAGACAACAGCATCTCCACCAAAGTGATTCGCGGGATGCTCGGCAAGCTCAACCTCAACCCGGACACCGCCAGCAACGGCGAAGAAGCGCTGCAGGCAATGAAAGCCCAGCGTTACGACCTGGTATTGATGGACTGTGAGATGCCGATCCTCGATGGTTTCTCCGCCACGCAGCAACTGCGGGCGTGGGAAATCAGCCACCAACGCGTGCGCACGCCGGTGGTGGCGCTCACTGCGCACATCCTGTCGGAACACAAAGAACGCGCACGCCAGGCAGGCATGGACGGGCATATGGCCAAGCCGGTGGAACTGTCGCAGCTGCGCGAGCTGGTGGACTACTGGGTGGCGCAGCGCCAACAGCGCCCTGAGCACAGCACCCTTTCCTGATGATCGTTCCCACGCTCCGCGTGGGAACGCCGCCCGGGACGCTCCGCGTCCTGCTTGAGCGCGACGCAGAGCGTCACTGGATGCATTCCCACGCAGAGCGTGGGAACGATCAGCCAGCTCCCACATTTGATCTGTGTCGGATAGACTCCTCCACACTTTCCCCGCCCGCGAGCCGCCCCCATGCTCCATGTGTTATTCAGCGTTTACCTGAAGATGCTGGTGCTCTACAGCCCGTTCTTTGTGCTGTCCTGCTTTATCAGCCTGACCCGTGGCTACTCCAGCAAGGAGCGTCGGCGCCTGGCGTGGAAAGTCGCACTGGCCACCCTGGTATCGAGCGTGCTGCTCTACCTGTTTGGCCGGGTGATTTTCAGTGTGTTCGGCATTACCGTCGACGCGTTCCGCATCGGCGCCGGCAGCGTGTTGTTTATCTCCGCCCTGGGCATGGCCCAGGGCAAGTCGGCGGTGCAGACCGACAACGTGCAGCAGGATGTGACCATCGTGCCGCTGACCATCCCCCTCACCGTCGGCCCCGGCACCATTGGCGCCTTGCTGGTGATGGGCGTCAGCCAACCGCACTGGGACGATAAGCTCACCGCCATCCTCAGTATTGCCCTGGCCAGCCTGACGGTGGGCGTGGTGCTGTACCTGTCCAACCGTATCGAACGCATTCTCGGCGACCAGGGCTTGCAGATTGTCAGCCGGTTGATGGGCCTGTTCGTCTGCGCCCTGGCCGCACAAATCATTTTTACCGGGGTACGCGGCTACCTGGTGCCCTAGATCCGGTATTTGGCGATAGCCATTTCGACTTTGTCACCGGCGCTTTCGCGCATCAGTTGGATGGTTTTCTCGTTGACCATCGAGGTATTGAGCACCAGGCAAGTCTGCCCGCTGAAGGCCTCGAACGAGGAGCTGTCCCACTCCAGGAACGGCAGGCCCACCTGTTTATCCACACCATGGGTGCTGTAGGTCACCAGCACCATGATCAACTCGCCGTCTGTTTCAGCGCAGGAGGCCAGGCCGAAATCGCCGCCCTCATGCACCGCGCAATTGCGCTTGAACAGCTCGAAAGACGCTGGCTGGCGCTTCAATGCGTCCAGCGCATCGGCGGCCAACTTCGGCAGTGCGCTGAGCAGTGGCCCGGACAGCGCCGTCGATGTCAGCATCGAGGCGATGATATTCAGCGCCGCCAGTTGCACCGTCAGGCCCTTGCCCGCACGCGAGACCCGCTCAAAGCGACTGCGCAGCGGCAGCCACCCCAGGCTGACCATCACCTTGATAAATTCCTCGTACCACGCCTCGCTACCGCGCTGGACGTTCAGTACATCGCTCACATAACTGCTGGCCAGCAGATAGCTTTTGCGTACGTATTCGCGGTTCAACGCCGACAAGCCTTCGGCAAATGAAATCACCCCGTTGTTGACCACGGCCGCATTGCAATCATCGTCGCGATCCAGCGCGCAAGCGGCCTGCCGTGCAGGTGCGCCCGGCAATTTGTAGGCGGCAATCAACTTGCGCCTTTTTTTGCTGTTGATCCTTCTGTGACGTCGCTCCATTTTCTGTTCTCCACAAGCACCCCACATGGGGCTTGCTTGCACACTAGTCCAGGGAGCGACGGGCTTTCCATACGACAAACATCCCTTGGCCCGCCCCGCCCAAAACCAGCGCCCAGCAATGACAAGGCGCGGCGGTCAAGCGTACGGTTTTCATCGCAAAAAAAAGAAAAAGCCCCGAACAACGCCAGGGGAATCCCTGGGTTATTCGGAGCTTTCCGGCAGCCAACGGGGCTGTTTTCAGGAGTTGGGTTTGTCGCCATACCAACGTGGTGTGTACACCCACTCGCCGCCACCCGCGCGCGGGAACACACAGGTGGTGGATGAACCAATCAGCACCATGGTGCGCATGTCCACCTGCTCGGGCGTCAGTTGCCCCAAGGTGGTGACGCGCAGGGTCTGGCCTGGGCGGCCGATGTCACGGCCCAGCACCACTGGCGTCTGTGGCGTGCGATGCAGCGCGACGATCTCCAGAGCGCGTCCCAGTTGCCAAGGCCGCGACCGCGAGATCGGGTTGTAGAACGCCAAGGCCAGGTCGGCCTGGGAAGCCAGGTCCAAGCGTTTTTCGATGATCGACCAGGGCTTGAGGTTATCCGACAGCGACATCACACAGAAGTCATGCCCCAGCGGCGCGCCCGCCTGGGCAGCGGTGGCCAGCGAAGCGGAAACCCCTGGCAGGATTTCCAGGTCGACCTGATGCCAGGCCGGCTCGCTGGACTCATGCAACGCTTCGATCACCGCCGCGGCCATGGCGAATACACCCGGGTCGCCAGAGGACACCACCACCACCGAGCGGCCTTGCGCGGCTAGCTCGAAGGCGTGGCGGGCGCGCTGCATTTCTTCACGGTTGTCGGTGCAGTGTTGCACTTGGTCGTTCCGGAACGGCCCGGCCATGCGCACGTAGGTTTCATACCCCAGCACATCGGTGCAACGCGCCAGTTCCGCCTTCACCGCCGGCACCATCAGTTCGGCGGCGCCTGGGCCCAGGCCAATCACCGCCAGACGCCCGCGGGGGCGCCCAATCTGTGACAGGTCCAAGGGCTGCTCGGCCACGGTAATACTGATGTCCGCAACGGGACTCAGCGCGGCAAAACGCAACGGTACACCCAAGGCCGACGCGGCTTCATGCAAGGACGCGTCAGCCATCTGCAGATCGCTGGCCAGCAGGCAGGCCAGGGATTGCACGGCCACGCCCGCCTCCTGCAACGCCGTGCGCACACGCTCGGCCAACTGCGCACCCGGCCGGCAGGTGACGTAGACATTCTGCGGGTAAATCAGCAATTCGTTGGCTGCCGGTGTGCGCTCGGCACTGCCCACATGAATCGTCAGGCGCGCCTGTTGGTCCTGAGGCAGGTTAGCCTCCTCCAGCCATGGCGCCGCGCCTTCGATACGCACGCTTTCACCGGCCAGAAGGTCGGAGACAAAGCGTTTGCCCAGCTCAATGTCAGCCAGTTGATAGCCCGCGGGCGGGTTGAGCAGGCAGGTGCCAAAACGCAACTCGCCGCTGGTGGTGATGGCGGCAGACACGCCGAGTGCTGCGCCAATGTCACGCGCCATCAGGTTCACGCCACCCAGGCCACCGAGCAACGGCACCACCGCGCTGCCGTCTTCGGCCACGGCCAGCACGGCGGGCTCTTCGCCCTTTTCCAGCAGCAACGGCGCCAGGGTACGGATCACAATGCCCGCGGCGCACAAGGCAATCAGTGGTGTGCCCTGCTGATAGAGCTGACGCAAGGTCGCGCCGAACTCGCTGTAGGTGCGGTCTGCCCCCTCAACCCGTGTGGCCAGGCCGTGGATCAACGCGCCGGGGTAAACCTGCTGGAGCTTGCGCGCAGTCGCCAAGCTGCCCTGGCCCAGAATCACAATCGCCGGGGTCATCAACCTTGCCACCGTTCACCGGGCACGATGATCAGTGAGAAGTACGGCGAAGACGCCGGGTCCACCTGGTCCAGCGGCACAATCTTCTGGTTGGCCATAGTGGCGCGCTCCACATACAGCGCCCGCTCGGCCAGGCCCAGATCTTCCAACACTTGGCGTACCTTCGGGAAGTTGCGCCCCAGCTTCATGATCACCGCGGCATCGGCATCCGCCAGGCGGCGCTTGAGATCCTCATGGGGCAATACGCCCGAGAGCACCGACAAGCTCTGGTTGCGATACACCAACGGCGCGCCGAGTACCGAGGCGCCACCGAGCATCGAACACACGCCTGGAATCACCTCGGCGTCGTAGCGCTCGGCCAGGCGGTCATGCAGGTACATGTAGGAGCCGTAGAAGAACGGGTCACCTTCGCAGATCACCGCCACATCACGGCCCGCGTCCAGGTGCGCGGCCACGTCGAGGCTGGCGTTGTCGTAGAAGTCGCTGATCACTTGCTCGTAGGACAGCGGCGCGGGCAGCACTTCGGTGGTCACCGGGTACACCAGCGGCATCAGGGTCTGCTGCGGTACCAGGTGGTCCTCGATGATGCCGAAGGCGTTGCCCTTCTTGCCCTTGGCCACGAAGTACGCCACCACCGGCGATTCACGCAGCAGGCGCAGCGCTTTGAGGGTAATCAGTTCCGGGTCACCGGGGCCGACGCCCAGGCCGATCAAACGTCCGCGCACCTGCATTATTCGACCTCCGTGGCCAGGGCATTGACGGCGGCCGCCGCCATGGCACTGCCACCCAGGCGGCCTTGCATGATCACGAACGGCACCCCACGGCTGTCAGCGGCGAGCATCGCCTTGGATTCGGCGGCGCCGACAAAGCCCACCGGGAAACCGAGGATCAACGCCGGTTTCGGCGCGCCGGCGTCGAGCATTTCCAGCAGGTAGAACAACGCGGTCGGCGCGTTGCCGATCACTACTACACTGCCGTCCAAATGCGGGCGCCACAGTTCCAGCGCGGCGGCAGAGCGGGTATTGCCCAACTCGCGCGCCAACTCAGGCACGCGGTCGTCACGCAGGGTACAGATCACCTGGTTATTGGCTGGCAGGCGTGCGCGGGTCACGCCTTCGGAGACCATCCGCGCATCGCACAGAATCGGCGCGCCAGCGGCCAACGCGTCACGCCCGGCCTTGCCGGCCCCTTCGGAGAATTGCAGGCCGTCGATGGCTTGGACCATGCCGCACGCATGAATCACCCGCACCGCGAGTTTTTCCAAATCAGCCGGGATGCGGTCCAACTGGGCTTCCGCGCGAATAATGGCGAAGGAGTTGCGATAGATCTCCTGACCGTCGCGGATGTAATCAATCATCGGTGTTGCTCCGTGGACGAGCGCGCAACAGGGCGCCCGCCGCTTCAATGGAAAGAGTGCGCGCGTGCAGCCGACCAAAACCTGGCTGGGCTGCATCGCGAAAATAGAGGTCGTAGTGGCCGGGGTTCACCGCCAGCAAGGTGACGGGCGCGGTGTGCGCGGCGGCGCAGGAGCGCGGGCAACCGGACAGGTGCACCCCAACCCCCGGTTGCTGGGCGGCCAGCTGCACGGCGTCGGCCTTGGTGTCGGCCAGGCCTTTTGCGCAGCCGCTGGAACCAGTGCAGGCGATCATGCGCGCCAGCGGGTGCGCCACCGAGCAGATAAAGCCCAGTTGCGCCAGGCGCTCGGTCACGGCGTGAGGCTTTTCGACGTTGGGCACCAGCACGCCCTGCCAGGGGGTGAAGCGCAAGGTGCCGTCCCCATAGTCACTGGCCAGTTGTGCGGCGCCCTTGAGCATCGTCGGGTCCAGGCGGCCCAGAGGCGCGAGGGCGGCGACATAAAACTGATTTTTTTGCGCTTGTGGATAAGTGCCCACCTGCAGCGACGGGTCGCTGGGCGGGCGCGTGAAGCCGTCGATTGGCAGTAACGGCAAGCGCAAATGGCTCAGTACGTTATCCACAGGCAAATGCCGCATACGCGTTTGCTCTGGGGTGGCGAGGTCCAGAAAAGCTTCCAGCACAGCCACCACCAACCCATGGCCCTGGTCCAATGGCACAGCAGCCAGGGGCGCATCCAGGCCCGGACAGCCGGCCAGGCCGAATGCAAGCAGGGTTTCGCCATGCTGTACGAAGGCCGACAGCCACAGGTCGTGGTGATGTTCGAGCATCGCCAGGTCCTCCCCGCCATCAAGTTGCACCGCGAACTTGGCCGACAGTTCATGGAAACGCGGATGGTTCTCCAGGGTGGCGAGAATCTGCGCGGCCAGCGGGCGGGTGTCGAACAGCATCTGCGGGTCGATACCGGCGCTGGGGCTGAGCATCAGGTTGCGCACGTCGTCACCGCCCGCGTTGCTGGGGCCCAGGCCCGCCGCCAGCAGCCGGGCGATCAACGCTTCCTGCTCGGCGCCGATGCCGCGGATCTGTAGGTTGGCGCGGTTGGTCGCCTCGATCACCCCGCCCGCATACGCCTGGGCTGCGTCCGCCACAGCGTGAGCCTGGACGGCGGTGATCGCGCCGCCCGCCAATTTGACCCGGCAAATGCCGCCGTCCAACGCCTGGACAATACGCAGCAACCCCGGACAAGCCGAGGGGCGCAAGGTATTCACAGCGGGCGTTGGGTTCACGGGGCTACCGGTTGACGGGTAAAGGCGCGGTATTATGCCTGCTTTGTCCGGCGGCATGAAAAGCCTGCCCGTCGGATGTCGTTCAAGGAATTGATATGTCGCCCTGGCTGACGGTTGTAGGCATCGGTGAAGACGGCTTCAAAGGCCTGGGCAGGAATGCCCGGCATGCCCTATTGCGCGCCACGCGGATTATAGGTGCTCAGCGCCAGTTGGACCTGCTGCCGCAGTGTATTGGTGGCGAGCGCCAGCTGTGGCCGAGCCCGTTTTCCCTGGAGCCGGTGCTGTCGCGGCGTGGGGAGCCTGTGTGCGTCTTGGCCAGTGGCGACCCGATGTTCTATGGCGTCGGCGCCAGCCTGGCCCGGCAAGTGGCGTCTGAGGAGTTGACGATTTTGCCCGCGCCCTCGTCGGTATCCCTGGCGGCGGCGCGCTTGGGCTGGCCGTTGCAGGAGGTGGTGACATTGTCGGTAGTGGCGCGGCCATTGACGGCAATCAACACGCATTTGGCCAGTGGTGTGCGCTTGTTGGTATTGAGCAATGACGGCAGCAGTCCCGCCTTGATTGCTGCGTTGTTGACCGAGCGCGGTTTTGGCCCCAGCCGGATAAGTGTGTTTGAACACCTGGGCGGCACGACTGAGCGGCGTATCGAGGGGCATGCGCAAGCGTGGGAGCAGGCTGCGGTTGCCGATTTGAACCTGGTCGCCATCGACTGCCTGGCAGATGCCAACGCGCCGCGTCTGTCACGTCTTGCCGGCTTGCCAGACTCGGCCTTCAAACACGACGGCCAACTGACCAAGCGCGATGTGCGCGCCATGACCCTCGCCCGCCTCGCGCCGATGCCGGGCGAACTGCTGTGGGACGTGGGCGCGGGCAGCGGCTCCATCGGTATTGAATGGATGCGCACCCATCCCAGCTGCCGCGCCTTGGCGATCGAAGCCGACACCGGCCGCCAGGGCCTGATCGAACACAACCGCGACGCCCTCGGCGTGCCCGGCCTGCAACTGGTTCGCGGCAAGGCTCCGGAGGCGTTAAGCGGTCTGGAAACACCAGACGCCATCTTTATCGGCGGCGGCGTCACCCGCGACGGCGTCCTCGATACCTGCTGGCAACACCTGCGTCCCGGGGGGCGGCTGGTGGCCAACGCCGTGACCCTGCAAAGCGAAATGACCTTGATGAACTGGCGCGCCCAACATGGCGGCGAACTGACCCGCATCCACGTCGCCCAGGCCCAGCCATTAGGCGAGTTCGATACCTGGCGCCAGGCGCTGCCGATCACGCTGCTGGAAGTGATCAAGCCGTTATGAAAAGGATTCTTTTACTGGGTGGAGTCACCGAAGCACTGGCCATCGCCCGCACATTGGGGCCGCAGCATATCTACAGTTTGGCCGGCGTGGGCCGTGTGCCAACCAACCTGAACTGCCAGGTTCGAGTCGGGGGTTACGGAGGCGCTGAAGGGTTAGCGCAGTTTATTCGTGACGAACGTATCAGCCTGATCCTTGACGCCACCCATCCGTATGCAGCGCAGATCAGCCAAAACGCGGCCCAAGCGGCGCGATTGAGCGATGTGCCTTGCTGGGCATTGCGACGCCCGGCGTGGCAGCCACAGCCGGGGGATGATTGGCGCGAGGTCGCTGACTGGGCCGAACTGGTCGAAGCGCTCAAACCCTTCAAGCGCCCGCTGTTCACCTTGGGTCGCGAACCCTTGCAGCACCTCGACGAAATCCCCGCCGACCAGTTCTGGACCTTGCGCGCGCTGGATGTGTATCCGGGCAACAAGCGCTGTGAAGTGATCGGCGCACGCGGGCCGTTCCTCATCGAGGACGAACGGGCGTTGTTCGAAGAACGGCGAATTGATGTGCTGATCAGCAAGAACAGCGGCAGCACCGCCACCGAGCCGAAGCTGGAAGTGGCGCGTGAGCGGGGGGTGCCGGTGTTGGTGTTGAAGCGGCCGGTGTTGGCTCAAGTAAACAAGGAATTCCTGTCGCCTGAAGAAACACTCAGCGCGTTGGCAAACTTCACTCGATGAGTCAGGATCGCTCGCTTGCTTGATTAGTAACCTATTTGTTACCTTCAGGACGGCTAATGATTGAGATCGAAGAATACCAACGCGACAACGATTCCAGTCCGTTCGATGAGTGGTTTTCATCCTTGAGTGTCCCAGCGGCAACTCGAGTTTCAACCGCTTTAGTTCGGCTTGAAACAGGCAACACCAGCAACATCAAGTGGTTCGATGGGCTAGGCGAATACCGTATCGACTGGGGACCCGGCTTGCGAATCTATTTGATACGAGAAGGACATCGATTAATCATCCTGTTCGGTGGTGGTGATAAGTCCAGTCAAAAGCGCGATATCAAGGTCGTAAAGTCGCTGATTAATGAGTATCAGCGTGACAAGAAATTGAAACAAAAGAGGTGACCAGCATGGCGCTTACCCGTAGCTACAAACACACCATCGCTGAACGTGCCCAGCGAGACCCTGCATTCGCCCAAGCGCTTCTCGACGAGGCCGCTACGCTATTTCTCAATGGCGAGCCGGAAATATCTCGCGTGATCCTGCGTGATTTAGTCAACGCCACAGTAGGCTTTGAAGGCCTTGCGAAACAAACCGCCAAACCTAGCAAAAGCCTGCATCGAATGCTTTCGGCCAGCGGCAACCCCAGCATGGATAACCTTGCGGCGATTTTTGCCGTGATTAGAAAAGCCCTGGGTGTCGATATGCAGGTCCACGGCGTACCCGCTGCATAATTTGCAATATCAACCAGCATGAATGCACCGCAACGTCAGGGGGTGCTACAGGCAATCAGCATTCTTTAAACGCCACAATCTCATGTGGGAGGGGCTGCCTGCGATGCAGGCGACTCGGTCTTCCAATTGGAACGGGGTGATGCTATCGCAGGCAAGCCAGCTCCCACAGTGTTCAGCGTCGCCTGGTGCGCCGCGTCCCTTCTGCAAAATTGGCAAGCGGCCGTTCTCGTCTATCCTCAAACCCAACACTGCGACACCAAACCACACCCGCCCTTTTTACTTATCCCCCCCGATCAGGCTAAATACCCGCCTGATCGTTTAACCCTACGGATTATCCGCCATGGCCCGTCAACGCTTTGCAATTGCCTGGATCGCCTGCCTTGCAGTGCTGTTCAATGCGTTTGCCATGCCGTTGGCCAGTGCGATGCAGCAGACGGATGACCCGGTCAAGCGTCTGATGTGGGGCGGGTTCTGTTCTGCCAACGGCGCCAGCCTGAAGGCCATTGCCCTGGGCAAGCTGGAAATCCCCGCACCGCCGGACGATCACTCCGCCATGCAGCATTGCTGGTGTTGCTCGGGTTCGGCGCCGTTGGTGGCGTTGCCGGGGCATGTGCCGCAGTTGTATGTGACGCGCTTCGAGGCGGTGCAGAACCTGCCGCCGCGCTTATTGCGCACTCCCACCCCGCGCCAGCAATGGCCGAGCCTCAACCCCCGCGCCTCTCCAACGGTCTGATTTTCTTCGCAAGTGAACTGCGTTTAGAACCGTTCTGGAGAACTGCCATGCTCAAATCTTCCCTGCTTCTGGCTGCGTTGCTGCTGCCGGTGTTCAGTGCTGCCAATGCCGAGGACTACAAGGCCGGCGACTTGGAGGTCAGCAATCCCTGGTCCCAGGAATTGCCACCGAATGCGCCCACCGTCGCGGCGTACTTTGTGATTCACAATACTGGGGAGACGGCAGATCGCCTGCTCAGTGCCGAGACGCCCTTGGCGGAGAAAGCCGAATTGCATGAGCACGTAATGCAAGGCGACCTGATGAAGATGCAACAGGTGCCCAACGTGGCCGTACCGGCCAAGGGTGAACTGACCTTCGCGCCAATGGCCTATCACGTCATGCTGCTGGGCCTCAAGGACCGCAGCCTGCTCGCCGATGGCAAGCAATTCCCGCTGACCCTCACCTTCGAGAAAGCCGGCAAGGTCGAGGTGCAAGTGTCGGTGCACAAAGCGCCACCGATGGCTGGCCACGAGCATATGCACGCTCAGTAAGCCAACCTCGATGGGCGCTCCTCGCGCCAGGTTGTCTCCCCACTACCGCGTGAAGCGCGGCAGTTGGATCAGCCTGTTCGCCATGCTGATGATCTTTATCGGTCCGCTGATTTCCCAGGCGATGCCGATGGATCATCACGCCGGTATGTCCATGGATATGCCCGCCTGCCACGGCGAAGCCAAGCCGAGTAAAGCCCCCGATGAACATCATGTGCTCTGGGAGAAGTGCGGCTATTGCAGCCTGCTGTTCAGTTGCCCGGCCCTGCCCGGCAGCGTCTCCTACGTAACCCTCGGTACCCCGCCGCCCGCCAACGCCCTCACCCCCGCCACGCGCCTGGGCCATGCCCGGCAGAGCATCTTCCCCGGTGCCCGCAGCCGCGCGCCGCCCATCGTGTCGTAAGCCCTTCACCGCGTTACTTCACCCCGGCCGACTTTAGACAGACAGCCGCAGGCTGCTGGCCGTGTTGTTTACGATTGATTGATGGAATTTGTCATGTCCAGGTTTTCTGCTGACACCCGTTTGGGAAGTACTGCCCTGCTCACCGCCTTATGCGGCGCACTATTGGCTGCCCACGCTCACGCCGACGAGCATGAGCTGAGCCCCACGGTGATCACCGCGATAGCCCCCAGCTCGCCGCTGACCGTGGTCACCAACCCCAAAGACCCACGCCAACCGGTGCCCGCCAGCGATGGCGGCGACTACCTCAAGACCATCCCCGGCTTCGCCCTGGTGCGCAACGGCGGCACCAATGGCGACCCAGTGCTGCGCGGCATGTTCGGCTCGCGCCTGAATATCCTCACCAACGGCGGCATGATGCTCGGCGCCTGCCCGGGCCGCATGGATGCGCCAACTTCGTATATTTCGCCGGAAACCTACGACAAGCTCACCGTGATCAAAGGCCCGCAAACCGTGCTCTGGGGCCCGGGTGCGTCAGCGGGCACCATCCTGTTCGACCGTGAGCCGGAGCAGTTCGGCGAGCTGGGCACGCGGGTCAACGCCAGCGTATTGGCCGGCTCCAACGGGCGTTTCGACAAGGTCATCGATGCCGCTGCCGGCGGGCCATTGGGCTACGTGCGGGTGATCGGCAACCAGGCCCATGCCGACGACTACAAGGACGGCAACAACGACACCGTCGCCTCGCGCTATGACAAGTGGAACGGCGACGTGGCGGTGGGTTTCACGCCCGATGCCGACACCCTGCTGGAACTCACCGCCGGGCGTGGCGATGGCGAGGCGCGCTACGCCGGGCGCGGCATGGACGGCTCGCAGTTCCTGCGCGAAAGCCTGGGGCTGCGTTTCGAGAAATCCAATCTCGGCGAGGTGCTGGATAAGGTCGAGGCCCAGGTCTACTACAACTACGCCGACCATGTGATGGACAACTACAGCCTGCGTGTCCCTTCGGGCACCGGCATGATGGCGGGGCCTATGGCGTCCAACGTCGACCGCCGCACCCTTGGCGCACGCATCAAGGCGACCTGGCGCTGGGCGGATGTGCAATTGATCAGCGGCCTGGATGCACAGACCAATGAACACCGTGCGCGCAGCAGCATGGGCATCGACACGTACAAGGATCTGCCGCGCAACAAGGACGCCAACTTCCACAACTATGGCGTGTTCGGTGAATTGACCTGGTACGCCGCCGACAACGATCGCCTGATCACCGGCGCACGCCTGGACCGCGCCTCGGCCAAGGACTTCCGTCAACGCACCGGCTCGGGAATGATGTCACGCCCGAACCCGACTGCCGGCGATACCCGCGCCGATACATTACCCTCGGGCTTTGTGCGCTATGAGCACGACTTGGCGGGCAGCCCCACCACGCTGTATGCCGGCCTGGGTCACGCAGAACGTTTCCCCGATTACTGGGAACTGTTTTCCCCCAACACCGGCGCGGCCGGTTCGGTGAATGCCTTCGACGGCGTAAAGCCGGAGAAAACCACCCAGCTCGACTTCGGCGCCCAGTACAAGAGCGCCGACCTGGAAGCCTGGGCCTCGGGCTATATCGGCCAGGTACGCGACTTCATCCTGTTCGACTACAGGCCCGGCATGATGGGCACCACCTCCCAGGCGCGCAATGTGGACGCACGCATCATGGGCGGCGAAGTGGGCGCGGCGTACAAGCTGAGCCAACACTGGAAAGCCGACGCCAGCCTCGCCTATGCCTGGGGCAAGAACAGCAGCGACGGCAAGGCCCTACCACAAATGCCACCGCTGGATACGCGCCTGGGCCTGACCTACAGCGAAGACGATTGGAGCGCTGGCGCGTTGTGGAGGGTGGTCGCGGCGCAACACCGTATCGATCCAAACAAAGGCAACGTGGTCGGCAAGGACTACGACAAGAGTGGCGGCTTTGGCGTGTTCTCGCTGAATGCAGCGTACCGCATCAACAAGCACTTCAAGGTCAGCACCGGCGTCGACAACTTGTTTGGCAAAGCCTACGCCGAGCATCTGAATCTGGCCGGTAACGCAGGCTTCGGTTACCCAGCGAACGACCCGCAGGCCATCAAGGAACCCGGACGTACGCTCTGGACCAAGGTGGACATGAGCTTCTAAAAGCATCGCAGGCAAGCCAGCTCCCACAGGTGGAATACATTCCAATGTGGGAGCTGGCTTGCCTGCGATGACGGTGTAACAGACCAAGAAAAATCAAGAGCCTTATGCGGAGCAGCCGATGACCACGCAAAAAATTTCCTTCTACAACCTGGCCTGGCGCTGGCACTTCTACGCCGGCCTCTTCGTCGCCCCCTTCATGGTGCTGCTGGCCCTCACCGGCATCATCTACCTGTTCAAACCCCAGCTCGACCCGCTGATGTACGGCCACCTGCTCACCGTGCCCGCCGCCGACCACGCGCTGAGCGCCGACGAGCAACTGCAGCGCGCCCAGGCCGCCTACCCCCACGCCGCGATCAGCAAATACCTGCCCCCTGCCGACGCCACCCGCAGCGCGCAGTTCGTGATGCGCAACGACGCCCACGAAGTGACAGTATTCATCGACCCCTATCGCGGCACCGTCCTCGGTGAGCAAGACGCAAACAACAACCTGCAAGCCATCGTCCGCGCCCTGCACGGCGAGCTGATGATCGGCACCGTCGGCGATCGCCTGATCGAATTGGCCGCCGGCTGGGGGGTGATGCTGGTGGTGTCCGGCCTGTACCTGTGGTGGCCGCGGGGCAAGTCCTCGGCCGGCGTGTTGTGGCCGCGCTTCGGCAGCCGTGGCCGCTTGTTCTGGCGTGACCTGCACGCTGTCGCCGGGTTCTGGGGTGCGGCGTTCCTGCTGGTGATGCTGCTCAGCGGTATGACCTGGACCGGCTTCTGGGGCAAGCAATACGCCGACCTGTGGAACACCTTCCCGGCAGCGATGTGGAACAACGTGCCGCAGTCCGACCAGCAGGCCCGTGTGCTCAACACGGCCACCCAGCAAACCGTACCCTGGGCCCTGGAAAACACGCCGATGCCAATGTCCGGCGACCACGCCGAGCACATGAACCACGGTGCAATGCACGCAGGCCCGGCTGCACCCACCGTACGCCTGCAACAGGTGGTCGACCTGGCCAATGCGCGCAAGGTCGAACCCGGCTACAGCATCACCTTCCCCACCACCGCCACCGGTGTATTCACCGTCTCGGTGTTCGCCGACGACCCGCGCAACGACGCCACCCTGCACGTGGACCAGTACACCGGCAAGGTCCTGGCCGATGTGCGCTGGGATCATTACAACCTGGTCGCACGCGCCACCGAGACCGGCGTGATGCTGCACGAGGGCAAGATGTTCGGCTGGGTCAACCAACTGATCGTGCTGGTGATCTGCCTGATGATTCTGCTCAGCGCGGTCAGCGGCGTGGTGATCTGGTGGAAGCGCCGGCCCCAGGGTGGGCTGGGTGTACCGCCGCTGCGCCATGACCTGCCCAAGTGGAAAACCGCGATGGCGATCATGCTCGGGCTGGCGATCATATTCCCCTTGGTGGGGGCGTCGCTGATCGCCGTGTGGGCGTTGGACCGGTGGGTGCTGTCGCGCTTTTTACGCCATGGTGAACCAACTTCAGGTTCCGCCTGAAACAAACACTGATGTTCACAACTCGTCCTTTGGGGGGCGGCCAACCGACAGCTTCAACTGCGCCCCCAATACACCGCGCACTGTCCAGAAATCCCCGCTGCGCACCACACGAAGCCGGCCGATTCGCGCGAGTTCGGAGATGAAGTGCGAAGGCGTCGGCGCCTGCGGGGTATAGCCTGTTTGCGCCGACCATTTGTCAGACGTGGCAAGCAGGTTGTATTCCTCATTGCTCCAGTGCGGGTCGTAGGCGAGCACTGCCCCATCCCGTGCAGACAGATAGAACGTGACGATCGGCAAGCCCTTTCGCTTCAGATCGTGGACGTAATACGCCAACTCGCGCCACGACACGAAGTGAGTACGAAAGGCGTTCTGCGCCACACCTGCCGGCTGATCGAGGCCCGCGTGAAACAGCAGATGGGCTGCGGTGAGCCGGTATTTTTCCGGCAACCCGCGCCCGTCAAACAAAGCTTCAGCGGGCTTGGACGGGAAGCCGTCGTCCGGCAATGGCAGTACAGGGACATGGCTGCTGCCGGCGGGGTTCGTCAACAGCGCACTCACGTACTGCTGCCCCGTGTAGCCGCCGACATAAGCCTGGGAAAACCACGCGGCATCATCGCGGTGAGTGTGCAACGGCCCCAATGCCAACTGGCGTTCGCCCGCAGGCATGACCGCGCGTGAACGCCCCGGCTGCCATTGGGCATCCACGATGCCCGCCCCCAGCCAGTGTGTGCTGGGTTGCAACACACGCAGCTCACCCGCCGCCGCCACACGTTGGATATAGACAGCTGGGCTCAACAAGCGCAGGCGCAAATTCACGACATCGCTGTACGAGATTCCCCGCGTATCGCGCGCGACAAACTTGAGCAAGGCGCCGTCGGCACAGGAAAAATACATCGGCAGCACCGAGCGAGCTGTCGTGGCTTGCACTTGATGAAACGCTCCAAGCAATTCGGTCGGCGAGAACAGCGCTCGGTAGATATCATCCCCCGTGCGCACGCCGCCGGTTGGATGGAAGTCGGCCTGTTCGGGCACACAGATATAGATGCCCGCCAAACCGTAGCGATACGGAAAGCCCGCACTGCTGAACACCCGGCGGCGAGCCAGCTTCGAACCGCCGTCGCTCACCGGCAACGTCGCCACGTAGCCACGGTTATCCATCGATTTGAGGACGTACCCGAACATCAGTTGCGAGCGCTGCGCCATTTGCCCGTGCACATGCCGCACGGCATCGTCGGCTTGGATGAACAACGGGCTGTACGCAGGCTCATGGCGCGCCTGGGCATACTGACCGTCACTTTTGGCCGGCGTCGCAAAAGCGCTCCACATGGACACCACGCCCGGCTCACCCCACATCGCGCTGCCCTGCACCACACTCAAGGTAAAACTGCGGGCAATACGGTTGACGTACTCCGAAGGCGCCAGTTCCCCCGTCCGTATCTGGCGCTCCAGTGGCGCGGTGAGCCAGTCATAACGGTTTTTCGGGTGAGTGAGCAGTTGCTGTTCGGTAATCTGCGGGTACTTGCCCCGCGGCTCGGGCCACAGGCAGGTCAACGAACCATCAGGCCCCAGCAGGTAGTGATACAGGCGCTTCTCGCCGAGCGTCAAGGCATGGGCCAGCAGACGGGTGGAAAACGTGTTGCTGTACACAGAGGCTTCGGCCGCCGTCAGCAAAAACGGCCACTGGGACGCGGGCCTCGAGTGATAGCTGGCCACCACGGTGGTGCGTATGGGGTACTCCCCTCGCGTCACCAGCTCATCAGGGAAGATCCATTTGAGATCGAAGACTTCATCGGCAACCACCAAAGGCTCGGAGGCAACGAACCCGCCGTCATCGCGGCGCAGGATAAGGCCGCCGTACGCCTGCGACTGCGTCACCGCCACACGTCGCCGTACGTAGCGGGCAGCGTCATCCATCGACACAAACACCGGGCTCAAGCGACGGCGTGACAGGTTCGCATACGGGTTCCATAACCTGTTCACCGTTCCCGTGCGGTCCCAACATGGACTCTGCATCACCACCCGCAACTCGCCCGCCTCGGCAACCTTGCGAATAAACCTCAGCGGCTCAAGGGTGCCGCCCTTCAACTTGGCCTCGATCGTCTCCAGGCTGTCGCCCTCGCTTTGCGAGTCAAACAAGGACTTGGGCGAAGACGAGCGATAGCACAGCAAAGCCCTCTCGGGGGGCGCGATATAGACCGCCGCGCCCAGGGCCGAGCCGCGGGTGATCAAGCGTGCCTGGGACACGCCGATGTCCAGGTGCGCAGGCAGCATGAAGCAGCGCTCCAGCCAGGCAGTGACACCATTGCCAGCCCATTGGTTGGTGTAATAAAGCGCCTCACACTCAAACCCCTCGGGCAACTGATAAGTACCAGGGCCGGTACTCGCGTACAGGCTGGCAAGGGTCAGCATCGGTGACTGCCGGGTAATCGGCACGCACTCGCTGACCACGTAGTCATTGCGCGACGTGTGTTTGAGGATAAAACAGAAAAAATAGCGGTTTTGCTCTTGGTTGTAAGGTACTCGATCGAGCGCATCCAAGGCCGCCGCGTCGGCGCTTTCAAACAGCGCGCCATGGCTCGGCAGCTCGGGACGCTGCCAGGCAATGCTGCGCACGTACGGGCCCCAATCCAGTTCGACTGGCCCGCTCGGCCCCCACAACGCATTGCCGATCACCACCCGCAAGGCGCCGGCCTCGGCGAGTTTGCGCACCACATCGGCGGGCTTCATCGTGCCATCGGCCAGGTTCTTGGCTATCTGGCTGATACCGCTGATGGCCTCGGCTTGCCAATGCAACACCCACTCGGCCGTCGTGTGGCCCGGCTGGTAGGCGATCAGGCTGTCCTCGGCGCCGGACAGATAAGCGGTTACTCCGGCCTGCAAAATCGGGTGTACGTCCAGATCACGGAACATCTGCCCGTTGACCTCGACATCCTGGCGACTCCACTTGAGCGTCAACGCCTCGGCGGGGTCGGCCAGGGACAGGGCAGTGCGCGAGCCGTAAAGCCCCTGCAACCGGCACCCGGCGTGCAGAATGATCGGCGCGCCTTGCCGGTCTTTCGGGTACAACCGCGCAAAGGCAAACGGCCAGGGCCCGGTCGCCACAGGTTCGGTCGCCACATAACGACCATCCGTGCGTTGCAGGATCGTCCCGCCATACTCGCGATCACGCCGTGCGCCGATCCGTTCATGGGCATGACGGGCGGCATCATCGGCACTCAGAAAGCCACGGCTCAAACTGGGCAGGGCCACCAGGGAATAAGGTTTCCACTGCGCATCGACCACGCCGGCGCGGTCCCACAGGGCACTGGTTTTCTCGACGGTCAACTCCCCGGCGGCCGCCACCTGCAACACGAATGCCCGGGTCAGCAGCGTGCCGGCTTGCAAGGCCGCCTGAGTGCCGTTGTCACCCACTTCACCCGTGCTCGAGCGGGTAAACAATGCCGTCTCCGCCGCCGAGCCTGAAAACCGATAGCGCAGGATCGCCTCGTCGCGCATACGGATGTACAACGACGCGCCCAGGGTAGATTGGGCCCCCAGCGCATACTGCCGAAATTGCGCGATATGCGTGGCCAGCTCCGACGGGCTGACAAAGTTCTTATACAGCCAGGCATCCAGGTCAGGGTATTGGCCGGGCAAGGGCCGGGAGTGAAAGTAGATACCCAGCAGGTGAAGCCCGGTCGGCAACAGCGGCAGTTGATCACTGACGTCACTGGAGAGTTCCGGCTGCGCCGCGACAAACAATTCTTGCAGATCATGCTTGAGCAACAGCACCCGCTGCCGGGCGGTGGGAGTGCGCTGGATACGCGACCAGGCATACGACAAGGCCTGCTCGGCGTCAGTGAACACCGGCCCGCAGGGCAATGGCATCGCTGGCGCACTGAAGGGCTGGTAAGGTTGCCAGTCGGCGGGAACATCCCCCGTCGAGCTGCCCCAGGCAGGGCTGGACTGCACAAAGGTCAACTGGCCCACCGCGGCCAGCTTCTTGTAGATGCCTTCCAGCGTGCCGTCATGGGCATGGGGCGAGGACCACGGCCCATTGGTGTCCAGCCAGTGTACAAACCCCGCCTCGGCGGCGGAGTTGCTCGGCGTGTAGCGCAACAGCGCGCCATCTGGCCCCGAGAGATAAGCCTGGGTAAAACGCGCACGGTCCTGATGATTGAAGTAGATATCCGGCGTGGAATAAAAACTCATGAACGCCTGCATCTGCTGCAGCGTTCACTTGGGGTAAGTACGTTTTACAAAGTCCAGTGAACTGGGGTGGGAATGCAGGCTCGCCACAATCTGGTAGCCCTCGGGGTTCACGAAATCGCCGGCGGCATGTTCACGGTCCAGCAACAGGTTCCAGTCGAACGTGGTGGGCTTGCCCGCGCGCGGTTCGCTGGCAACGTACAGGTTATCGCTCAGGCGCCGCAAAATGACACTGGCGTACTCCACGTCACGCTGGTTACCGATTTGCTCGTGAATATAACGCGCGGCATCGTCAGTGCTGATAAAGGCGGGGCTGAGCTGCCCCAGTTTGGCCTGGCCGCGAGGCAGTGTCGCACGCTTGTCACGCGCAAAGGAATCGTCCATGAAAACACCTGGATAGTCGGAAGAAGTGATCATCCTGGAATACCCGCGCGCCGAGCTTGCGCTGCATATTGCTCCCGGCGCCCTTTTTTGAGGCGCGTCACGCCTGCGTCCGCGCTTACAGCGCCAAGCTGGTGCGCAACCGCCGCTGCCCGGCCCTGAATCCTCGTTGAAACCGCTGCGACGGGTCGCAGGCACAGCCTTTGCAAAGCGCTGTGTATCTGCCCCATAACAACTAATGGTTTACGGAGATCGCACCATGAAGCGTCGCAGCTTGATCAAGGCTTTCACTTTGTCGGCATCCATTGCCGCCATGGGTTTGACCTGGACCGTCCAGGCCGCCGAGACCATCAAGGTCGGCATCCTGCACTCGTTGTCCGGGACCATGGCGATCTCCGAAACCTCGCTCAAAGACATGGCGCTGATGACCATTGACGAGATCAACGCCAAAGGCGGGGTGAACGGCAAGATGCTCGAACCGGTGGTGGTGGACCCAGCGTCCAACTGGCCGCTGTTCGCGGAAAAAGGCCGGCAGTTGCTGACCCAGGACAAAGTCGCCGTGGTGTTCGGCTGCTGGACCTCGGTGTCGCGTAAATCGGTGTTGCCGGTGTTTGAAGAACTCAACGGCTTGCTGTTCTACCCGGTGCAGTACGAAGGCGAAGAGATGTCGCCGAACGTGTTCTATACCGGTGCGGCGCCGAACCAGCAGGCGATCCCGGCGGTGGAATATTTGATGAGCGAAGAAGGCGGCAGCGCCAAGCGTTTCTTCCTGCTCGGCACCGACTACGTGTACCCGCGTACCACCAACAAGATTCTGCGTTCGTTCCTGCATTCCAAAGGCGTGGCGGACAAAGACATCGAAGAGGTCTACACCCCGTTCGGCCACGCCGATTACCAGACCATCGTCGCCAACATCAAGAAGTTCTCCGCCGGTGGCAAGACCGCGGTGGTCTCCACCGTCAATGGCGACTCCAACGTGCCGTTCTACAAAGAACTGGCCAACCAGGGCTTGAAAGCCACCGATGTCCCAGTAGTGGCGTTCTCGGTGGGTGAAGAAGAACTGCGTGGCATCGACACCAAGCCGCTGGTGGGCAACCTCGCGGCCTGGAACTACTTCCAGTCGGTGGAGAACCCGGTGAACCAGAAGTTCGTGGCCGACTGGAAAGCCTACGCCAAGAAACACAACCTGCCGGGCGCCGACAAAGCCGTGACCAACGACCCGATGGAAGCCACCTATGTGGGCATCCATATGTGGGCGCAGGCGGCGGAAAAAGCCAAGTCCACGGACGTCGACAAAGTGCGTGAAGCCCTGGGCGGCCAGACCTTCGCTGCACCGTCGGGCTTCACCCTGACCATGGACAAGACCAACCACCACCTGCACAAGCCGGTGATGATCGGTGAGATCCAGGCCGACGGGCAGTTCTCGGTGGTGTGGCAGACCGAGGCGCCGATTCGTGCACAGCCATGGAGCCCTTACATTCCGGGCAATGACAAAAAGCCGGACTATGCGGTGAAGAGCAACTAAAGCCCAACACAGATCAAATGTGGGAGCGGGCTTGCTCGCGAATGCGGTAAATCAGTGACAAATGTGCTGACTGACACACCGCATTCGCGAGCAAGCCCGCTCCCACAGTTTGACCGCGCATAATCAGGACATTTTTGTATGCCCACTGCCCTCCACCGCCTCATCCTCGCCGTGCTGCTGTTGCTGCCCTTGGGCGCACGCGCCAGCGACGCCGAAGACTTCCTTAACGCCAACCCGGTGCAGCAAGCCAAACTCCTGCAGGACTGGGCCGCCCACCCCGATCCAACGCGTATCGAGTTGGTGGATGCCCTTGAGCAAGGCCAACTCACGCTCAACGGCGAAACCAAGACCGTGCGCCTGAACAACCGCCTGCGCGGCTTGATCAATAACGTGCAAGCCAGCCAGCAACTGCTCGCCGCCGACCCCAAGGTGCGCCTGGAGGCAGCGCGCACCCTGCAAAAAAGCGCGGTGCCTGCACAACTCAAATTTCTCGACCAGCAAGTCGCCGCCGAAACGGATGAGCAAGTACACAGCGCCCTGAGCCTGGCCCTGGCCAACCTGCAACTGGTCGATCCCGACCCGGTAGTGCGCCTGGCGGCCGTGCGCTTGCTCGGCAGCACCGGCGACCCGCTGGCCCGCACGCGCCTTGAAGCTCTGCTGGCACCTGGCGTGGAAGCCGACGCCGCCGTGCACACCGCCGCTGAAACCAGCCTGGCCCAGGTCAAACGCAAACTGATGATGGGTGAAATCCTCGGCCAGGCGTTCAGCGGCATGTCCCTGGGCTCGATTCTGCTGCTGGCGGCCCTGGGCCTGGCGATCACCTTCGGCCTGCTCGGCGTGATCAACATGGCCCATGGCGAGATGCTGATGCTCGGCGCCTACTCCACCTATGTGGTGCAGTTGATGATGCAGCGCTATGTGCCCCAGGCCATCGAGTTCTACCCCTTGATCGCGTTGCCGGTGGCGTTCTTTGTCACCGCGGCCATCGGCATGGCACTGGAGCGTACGGTGATTCGCCACCTGTATGGCCGTCCGCTGGAAACCTTGCTCGCCACCTGGGGCATCAGCCTGATGCTGATCCAGCTGGTGCGCCTGGTGTTCGGCGCGCAGAACGTCGAAGTGTCGAACCCGGCCTGGCTGTCCGGCGGCATCCAGGTACTGCCCAACCTGGTGCTGCCGTACAACCGCATCGTGATCATCGCCTTCGCACTGTTCGTGGTGGTGCTCACCTGGCTGCTGTTGAACAAGACGCGCCTGGGTCTGAACGTGCGCGCCGTCACCCAGAACCGCAACATGGCCGCCTGCTGCGGCGTGCCCACCGGGCGCGTGGACATGCTCGCCTTTGGCCTCGGCTCCGGTATCGCAGGTTTGGGCGGCGTGGCGCTGAGCCAGATCGGCAACGTCGGCCCGGACCTGGGCCAGAGCTACATTATCGACTCGTTCCTGGTGGTGGTGCTCGGCGGCGTCGGCCAGTTGGCCGGCAGTGTCATGGCCGCCTTTGGCTTAGGGATCGCCAACAAAATTCTCGAACCCCAGATCGGTGCCGTGCTCGGCAAGATCCTGATCCTCGCGCTGATCATTCTGTTTATCCAGAAACGCCCGCAAGGACTCTTTGCACTGAAAGGACGGGTGATCGACTGATGAACCAGCCATTGATGCTTACGGCCACGCAAAAGGCCGGCCCCAAAGTCACGATTGCGGTCGGTGCAGTCATCCTGCTCCTGCTGCTGGCGTTGCCCCTGTGTTCGCTATTGTCTGCCGACAACCCGCTGCATGTGTCGGCCTACACCTTGACCCTGGTGGGCAAGATTCTCTGTTACGCCATCGTCGCCCTGGCGCTGGACCTGGTGTGGGGTTACGCCGGGATGTTGTCCCTGGGCCACGGTTTGTTCTTCGCCCTGGGCGGCTACGCCATGGGCATGTACTTGATGCGCCAGGCGGCAGGTAGCGAGTTGCCGGCCTTCATGACCTTTTTGTCCTGGACCGAATTACCCTGGTACTGGGCCGGCACCGACCACTTCCTCTGGGCCTTGTGCCTGGTGGTACTGGCCCCTGGTTTGCTGGCGTTGGTGTTCGGTTTCTTCGCCTTCCGCTCGCGAATCAAGGGCGTGTATTTCTCGATCATGACCCAGGCCCTGACCTTCGCCGGGATGCTGTTGTTCTTTCGCAACGAGACCGGGTTCGGCGGCAACAACGGCTTTACCAACTTCCGCAGCATCCTCGGTTTCGGCATCACTGAACCGGGCACGCGAGCGGTGTTGTTTCTCGCCACGGTGCTGTTGCTGGTGGCCAGCCTCTACATCGGCTGGCGCCTGGCGAAGAGCAAGTTCGGGCGTGTGCTCACCGCCCTGCGCGACGCCGAGAACCGCCTGATGTTCTGCGGTTACGACCCACGCGGTTTCAAGCTGTTCGTGTGGGTGTTGAGTGCAGTGTTGTGCGGCCTTGCCGGTGCGCTGTATGTGCCGCAGGTGGGCATTATCAACCCCAGCGAAATGTCTCCGACCAACTCCATCGAAGCCGCCGTGTGGGTAGCGCTGGGTGGGCGTGGCACGTTGATCGGGCCGTTGCTCGGCGCCGGTGTGGTCAATGGCATGAAGAGCTGGTTCACCGTGGCCTTCCCCGAGTACTGGCTGTTCTTCCTGGGGGCGCTGTTCATCATCGTCACCCTGTACCTGCCCAAGGGCGTTATCGGCCTGCTGAAGAAATGAGGAACGTCATGCTTGAACCTATTTTCGACGCAGGCAGCGGCCGCGAGGCGATTGGCATCGGCCAGGTCGCGGGCAAAGGGCTCAACACCCGCCACGGCACCATTCTGACCCTGGAAGATATCAGCGTCAGCTTTGACGGTTTCAAGGCACTCAACGACCTGAACCTGTACATCGGCGTCGGCGAATTGCGCTGCATCATCGGCCCCAACGGCGCGGGCAAGACCACGCTGATGGACGTGATCACCGGCAAGACCCGGCCCAGCCACGGCAAGGCCTGGTTTGGCGAAACCCTGGACCTGACCCGCATGAGCGAAGTGCAGATCGCCCAGGCCGGTATCGGGCGCAAATTCCAAAAGCCCACGGTGTTCGAAGCCCTCAGCGTGTTCGAAAACCTGGAGCTGGCGCAGAAGACCGACAAGTCGGTGTGGGCCAGCCTGCGGGCGCGCCTGAGTGGCGAACAGAAAGACCGTATCGAGGAAGTGCTCGACACCATCCGCCTCACCGCCTCCGTGCATCGCCCCGCCGGCTTACTGTCCCACGGCCAGAAGCAGTTCCTGGAAATCGGCATGCTGCTGATGCAAGACCCGCAACTGTTGCTGCTGGATGAACCGGTGGCAGGCATGACCGACGCCGAAACCGAGTTCACCGCCGAGCTGTTCAAACGCCTGGCCGGCAAGCACTCGCTGATGGTGGTGGAGCACGACATGGGCTTTGTCGGCTCGATTGCCGACCACGTCACCGTGTTGCACCAGGGCAGCGTGCTGGCCGAAGGATCGCTGGAACAGGTGCAGGAAAACGAGCGGGTGATCGAGGTTTACCTCGGCCGCTAACGCTGACACGAACGGCTGATCGTTCCCACGCTCCGCGTGGGAATGCCACGCTGGACGCTCCGCGTCCCGCTGCGCAACGGTGACGCAGAGCGTCACGGTATGCATTCCCACGCAGAGCGTGGGAACGATCACATTGAGGAGGTTTTGAGAATGCTGCAAGTCGACAAGCTGCACCAGTATTACGGCGGTAGCCACATTCTGCGTGGGCTGTCCTTCGACGTGAAGGTCGGCGAAGTCACTTGCCTGCTCGGGCGTAACGGCGTGGGCAAGACCACCCTGCTCAAGTGCCTGATGGGCCTGTTGCCGGCCAAGGAAGGCGCGGTGAACTGGGAAGGCAAGGCCATCACCGGCTTCAAGCCGCACCAGCGAGTACATGCCGGCATCGCCTACGTGCCTCAGGGCCGGGAGATATTCGGGCGGCTGACCGTGGAAGAAAACCTGCTGATGGGACTGTCGCGTTTCCCCGGTTCCGAAGCCAAAGAGGTGCCGGCCTTCATCTACGAACTGTTCCCGGTGTTGCTGCAAATGAAGCATCGACGTGGCGGCGATTTGTCCGGCGGCCAGCAGCAACAGTTGGCGATTGGCCGTGCCCTGGCGAGCCGCCCGCGCCTGTTGATTCTCGATGAGCCCACCGAAGGCATCCAGCCGTCGGTGATCAAGGAAATCGGTGCGGTGATCAAGAAGCTCGCGGCGCGCGGCGATATGGCGATCCTGTTGGTGGAGCAATTCTATGACTTTGCCGCTGAACTGGCTGACCAGTACCTGGTGATGTCCCGTGGCGAAATCGTGCAGCAGGGCCGTGGTGAAAATATGGAAAACGAGGGTGTGCGTGGGCTGGTAACCATCTAATCTGTAGCCTCCTAACGATAAGCACACACCATGAACCTGCCCGTTACCCCTGCCCTGTTCACCCCCAGCTGGCACGCCGAGCTGGAACTCGGCTACGCGCGTTTCGGCGATACCACACGCCCGGTACTGCGCCGCCACCTGGGCCCGCTACGGGTGCAAAAGCACCTGTACGCCGAAGGCCCCGAGGTGTGCCAGCACATCATCGTGCACCCACCCGGCGGGATTGCCGGTGGCGATCGCCTGGACATCAGCGCCCATGTGGGCACAGGGGCCTGGGCACAACTGACCAGCCCCGGCGCCGCCAAGTGGTACCGCGCCAGCGGCCCGGCGTATCAGCAACTTGAACTGACCGTGGAAGCCGGCGCGACCCTGGAATGGCTGCCTCAGGAAACCATCGTGTTCAGCGCGGCCCAGGCCGAACTCACCACACAGATCGAGCTGCTGGGCGATGCGCGGTTGTTCTACTGGGATGTGGTCGCCCTGGGCCGCCCGGCCAGTGGCGAACGGTTCGACCTGGGCCACTTTCAATCGCACCTGGACATTCGCCGCGACGGCCAGTTGCTCTGGCATGAACGCCAGCGCATTGTGGGCGCCGATGGGTTGCTGGATTCGCCTATCGGGCTGGATGGGCAACCGGTGTTTGCCACCTTGTTGGTGACCGGTGAAGTCGATGCGCAATTGCTTGAACAATGCCGCTCACTGCCCCACGCGGTGCGCGGTGACCTGACCCAACTGCCCGGCTTGCTGGTGGCGCGTTGCCTGGCCAGTGAAGCGCTGCTGGCGCGGGGTTGGTTGATTGATTTATGGAAATTGCTACGCCCGGCAGTGCTGGGGCGAGAAGCAGTCGCACCACGAATTTGGAGCACATGAAGATGCGCCCTTCGGTAGGAGCGAGCTTGCTCGCGAAGATCGTTAACGATAACGCGGGCATCCTGAATGTACGCGGCGCCCTCAGGTTTTTCGCGAGCAAGCTCGCTCCTACAGGGGTTAGCGCCCGCCCTTTTAATTGCCTTACGACGGACTGAACCATGGACCTGACCCCACGGGAAAAAGACAAACTGCTGATCTTCACCGCAGGCTTAGTCGCCGAGCGGCGCCTGGCGCGCGGGGTGAAGCTCAACTACCCGGAGACCATCGCCTATATCTCCGCCGCCCTGATGGAAGGCGCCCGCGATGGCCGCACCGTGGCCGACCTGATGCACTACGGCACTACCCTGCTCAGCCGCGAACAAGTGATGGAAGGCATCCCGGAAATGATCCCGGATATCCAGGTGGAAGCCACCTTCCCAGACGGCACCAAGCTGGTCACCGTCCACCAGCCCATTGCGTGAGGTGCGGCCATGATTCGTGATGCAACCGAACACGACCTGCCGGCTATTCGCGCCATCTACAACGACGCGGTGTTGAACACCACGGCGATCTGGAACGAGCAGCCGGTGGACCTGGCCAACCGCCAAGCCTGGTTCAGTGCACGCCAGGCGCAGCAGTACCCGATCCTGGTCGCTGTGGACAACGACGAAGTCACCGGCTACGCCTCATTCGGCGACTGGCGCCCTTTCGAGGGCTTCCGCTATAGCGTGGAACACTCGGTTTACGTGCGCAATGACCAGCGCGGCAAAGGCCTCGGCCCACGCCTGATGCAGGCCCTGATCGAGCGCGCCCGCAACGGCGGCAAGCACGTCATGGTCGCCGCCATCGAAAGCAGCAACCTGGCCTCGATCCGCCTGCATGAGCGCCTGGGCTTCAGCATTACCGGGCAGATGCCGCAAGTGGGCATCAAGTTCGGCCGCTGGCTCGACCTCACCTTTATGCAACTGACCTTGAACCCGGGCGCACAACCGCCCAAGGAGTGACATCGATGAGCGCTGCACAACTGCGTCGAGTCAATGCAGAAAGCTTTGCCCATTACCGCCAGGGCTTGATCGAACTATTGCTGGACGCGGTGCAGCATGGCGCGTCGGTGGGCTTCATGGCCGACTTCGATGAGGCCCAGGCCCGGGACTACCTGACCGGCGTGCAAGCCGGCGTCGAGGACACCAGCCTGCTGCTGTGGGTGGTGGTGCGCGACGAGCAGGTGATCGCCAGCGTGCAATTGGCGTTGTGCCAGAAAGCCAATGGCCTGAACCGCGCCGAGGTGCAAAAGTTGCTGGTGCACAGCAGCGCCCGTCGCCATGGCCTGGGCCAGCAATTGATGAATACCCTGGAACTCGCCGCGCGCCAGCACAAGCGTGGCCTGCTGTACCTGGACACCGAGGCCGGCTCCGGCGCCGAAGCCTTTTACCAGTCGCTGCGCTACACCAAGATCGGTGAGCTGCCCGACTATTGCCAAAGCCCGGACGGGCGCTACAGCCCTACCGCCATCTACTTCAAGACCCTGGGGCAACCTGCATGATTCCTGGTGAATATCAGATCCAGCCTGGCGAGATCGAACTGAATGTCGGCCGCCGCACCCTCATCCTCGGCGTGGCCAACAGCGGCGACCGGCCGATCCAGGTAGGCTCGCATTACCATTTTTTCGAGACCAATGACGCGCTGGAATTCGACCGAGCGGCCAGCCGTGGCATGCGCCTTAATATTCCGGCGGGCACGGCGGTGCGGTTTGAGCCGGGGCAGCGTCGGGAGGTGGAGTTGGTGGAGTTGAGTGGTGCAAGGCGGGTATTTGGGTTTGCAGGGCGGGTCATGGGCGACCTTTAGGGCCTCATCGCAGGCAAGCCAGCTCCCACAGTTGGAATGCAATCCCCTGTGGGAGCTGGCTTGCCTGCGATAGCGATTTCATATTCAACACCTATTGTTCAGGGCACACACATGAAAATCACCCGCCAAGCCTACGCCGACATGTACGGCCCCACCGTCGGTGACAAGGTGCGCCTGGCCGACACCGAACTGTTCGTCGAAGTGGAACAGGACTTCACCGTCTACGGCGAAGAGGTCAAATTCGGCGGCGGCAAGGTGATCCGCGACGGCCAGGGCCAGAGCCAGTTGCTCGCCCATGAAGTGGTCGACACGCTGATCACCAACGCATTGATCATCGACCACTGGGGCATCGTCAAGGCCGACGTCGGCTTGAAGAATGGCCGCATCCACGCGATTGGCAAAGCCGGCAACCCGGACATCCAGCCCGGCGTGACCATGGCCATCGGCGCCAGCACCGAAGTGATCGCCGGGGAAGGCATGATCCTCACCGCCGGCGGCATCGACTCCCACGTGCATTTCATTTGCCCACAGCAGATCGAAGAGGCCCTGACCAGCGGCGTCACCACCATGATCGGCGGCGGCACGGGGCCGGCCACCGGCACCAATGCCACCACCTGCACCTCCGGCCCGTGGCACCTTGCGCGGATGCTGCAGGCCAGCGATTCGTTCCCGATGAACATTGGCTTTACCGGCAAGGGCAACGCCAGTTTGCCCGAGCCGCTGATCGAGCAGGTCAAGGCCGGTGCTATCGGCTTGAAGCTGCACGAAGACTGGGGCACCACGCCGGCGAGCATCGACAACTGCCTGAGCGTCGCCGATGCCTACGACGTGCAGGTGGCGATCCACAGCGACACCCTCAACGAGTCGGGTTTTGTCGAAACCACCCTCGCCGCGCTCAAGGGCCGCACCATCCACACGTACCACACCGAAGGTGCCGGTGGCGGGCATGCGCCGGACATCATCAAGGCCTGCGGTTTCCCCAATGTGCTGCCCAGTTCCACCAACCCGACGCGGCCGTTCACGCGTAACACCATCGACGAACACCTGGACATGTTGATGGTGTGTCACCACCTGGACCCGAGCATTGCCGAAGACGTGGCCTTCGCCGAAAGCCGCATCCGCCGCGAAACCATCGCCGCCGAAGACATCCTGCACGACCTCGGCGCGTTCTCGATGATCAGCTCCGACAGCCAGGCCATGGGCCGCGTCGGTGAGGTGATCACACGCACCTGGCAGACCGCCGACAAGATGAAAAAACAGCGTGGGGCCCTGCCCGGTGACGGCCCCGGCAACGATAACTTCCGCGCCAAACGCTACATCGCCAAGTACACCATCAACCCGGCGATCACCCACGGCATCAGCCATATCGTCGGCTCCATCGAAATTGGCAAATGGGCCGACCTGGTGCTATGGCGCCCGGCGTTCTTCGGCATCAAGCCCACGCTGATCCTCAAGGGCGGCGCCATTGCTTCGAGCCTGATGGGCGACGCCAACGCCTCGATCCCGACGCCGCAGCCGGTGCATTACCGCCCCATGTTCGCCAGCTTCGGCAGCTCGCTGCACGCCACCAGCCTGACCTTTATCAGCCAGGCCGCGCAGGCGGCCGGGCTGCCCGAGGCCCTGGGCCTGAAGAAGCAAATCGCAGTGGTCAAGGGTTGCCGCGATGTGCAGAAAACCGACCTGATCCACAACGACTACCTGCCGGATATCGAGGTTGATCCACAGACTTATCAGGTCAAGGCCGACGGTCAATTGCTGTGGTGCGAACCGGCTGAAGTACTGCCGATGGCCCAGCGGTACTTCCTGTTCTAGTGGATGGCGCTGATCGCTTGATCGGTCAGTGTCTGGTTCAAGGTGATCAGCTCAGCATTGATGCGGCCAAAGGTGTCGTCGTAGTCTTGCTGGGGCATCAGTTGCCCCGGTTCACTTTCCGAAGCCGGTCGGCCCAGGCGCCGGGCCGCCTGGCTGATGGTTCGACGCAGGGCCTGCCGCGCCCTCTCGGGGAGGTGGGCAGCGCCAGCCCATTGTTCCTGCGCGGCCTGATAGTCAATCAGTGCATCGAACTTTGCGGCAATCGGTGCGTAGTCCGCTGGATGAGCTCGCTGCAGAAAGTCGGTCCACATCGGTTGCTCCAGCAGGTTGCCACGCAGCAACTCGCCTTGGTCCAGTAGCTGTACGCGGTTGAATGCCGCCTCGACCATGGGCGCCGTCACATAATCCTCGCGGAACATCATGCTCCGGGATTGCCAGGGCAGGTCGAGGCGGGTTGCCAGTGGCGTTGTGTACGCCAGGTAGATCTCGACTTCATCGATATCGGCGATCACATTGCCGTGGGCATCGTAATGATCGACGCGTGCGCCTTGCGCGTCGTACTCCGGAAACTTGACACCGTCGGCCTGCAATTGGGACACGCGCTCATGGGCGATACGGCCTAACTCATCGAGCCGCCACTTGCCCCTGGCCAGGTTGAAGACAGCCTTGCGCACGGAGGCCACATCCTCGCTGAAGTACGCCGACCAATGCAGCACGGCAACGCCCATTGCATTGAACATCTGGGCTCCGGCGTCCACACAGGCTGCGGGGTCCCTGGCCATCAGGAACAGTTGCTCGCGCAACTCGACGTCCTCGCCCATCGCCTCGAGCATGCGCCAGACCTTCGCTGTCAGCTCGGGCAACCACACACCGCTAGCGGCTGTCCCATCCCCCGAACGCCTGACGGCACGAAGAAGATTGAAAAAACCCTCAGAGCCAAACGACTCTTCCAGCCTGTCCCATAACACTTGCCTGGAGGGCCATTCCTGCGCCGAATAACCGGTTTTCCACTGCTCGCTGTCGAGCGCGCCCCTTTTCGGCAACTGGCGATACGGATCGCGGCCAGCGGCCTCGATGTACCGCTTGAATTGAGCAAGCAGCTCAGGCGTCAGCTCTTCACGGGTGAGGAACGTTTTCGCCACAATCAGTGCCTTATCCGAGCCCGGCGCGAACTCGGGAATCCGCGCTATCGGGTTCTGCCGCATATCCAGAATGAAATTTTCCGGCCTCGGCACACGGAACACACTGGCAGGCCACTCCTCCAGGCTTGTGTCATTGAGCAGCAAGGTCTGTAAGCGCGGCATGCGGCCGACATCGGGTGGCAAGCTAAGTGGGTTCATCTCCAAAAACAACTCCTTGAGATGCACCCGATCTTTCAAGCGCAGGACGTCTTCAGGCGTCAGGACAATATCGTTGCCGCCCAAATGCAACCGCTGCAAATGCGGCATCTGTTCGATGGCTGATGGCACGCTTGTCAGTTGAGCAGCCTCGATCCCTAATCGACGCAGACCGCGAAAGTTGGCGAGCAGTGGCTGCACATCGGCATCCGTCAGCTGCAAGCCTTCGGTTCCCACAATGCCCAAGTAGCTGACATGGTCAAAGTTTGCAGTCAGTGCGGGCAAGGTTCGCAACTGCTGCGCCAGGTCCTCTTCCAACCATTCGATTTTCTGCCCCAAAAGGCGTCCGCTTCGATCATAGTGCCGTGGGCCAACCCGTCTCCAGGCGTCATCCAGCGTGGTAAAAATCTTGCGTCTGGCCCTCAGTATCCTACGGTGCTGTTCACCGAACGCCTCCATGCCCTGGGGCTGTACGCTCAGCCATTGATGCAACGTGGAATGCAGGGTTTTGTACTCTTGCTCCAACGCACGCAGCCAGCTCAGATCCAATGCTCCGCGCTCATTGATCAGGGCGAGCATTTCGTCCCGGGTGATTTCCGGGTACAGGCTGCGGATCCGCTCGCGCGTGATTTTTTCCCACTCAGTGCCACCGCGCCCACTCAATGGATAGCCGCGACGCTCACCTGGCAACACGCTCGGCGGTTGAAAAAACGGCAGCTTTTCCGGCGACATGCCCAAGGCTTTGCGCAACGGTGCCCTGCCTAATGCATGCTGCTTGATCAACCCCTTCAATTGCTCACCCTGGCCGACGTGGGGCAGGCCAATCGCGTTGCGATGGACATCGGTCAATGCGTGCTGCAAGGCGCCATAGAAACCATTGAGCCCATGCAGATGCTGACCGCGCTCATCAAAGGCTTGATAACGCCCATCCTCCATGCGTGCCAGGACCTTGCGATTGCTCGCCTCCTGAGGGCCAAAACTGGCACGCAATGGGCCTTCAAACCGGCCCTCGCGCACCTCCAGGCGCAAATTGTCCGACCAGCCGGGAAGCGCCGGCAGGGTGTGGAGGGCCAGGGTTTCGGTGTCCGGTCCAGCCAACGCATCAAGGTACAAGCCCTCATGTGCGTGGGTCAGGCGCATTTGCTGCTGCGCCCGGCGCGCCTTCTGAGCGAGGCGCAGCGGGATGCGCTTGGCGCTGTTCAGGGTGTCGCGTTCGGTCGGCGTTGCGTCGGCCAGCACTTCGCGCGCCAGGATCGTCGGCACACCGCTAAAGTCGCGCTGGATCAACATGATCGCGGTGTCGGACGGTGGTTGCTGCTCGACGTAAATACTCTTCATCAAGCGTTCGCGCACTGCCTCGGCCCGCTGTTCCAGCATCAATTGCAGGACCTTGGTTCGAGCCTCGAGCGTGCGGGGGGTGTAACTGCCCACCAGGGCATCGCGCTGAGGTTCGCTGAGCGCTTCGATAATGCGCCGGGGCAACTGGCCGCCCATCAATTGGCCACGGTGGATATGCACGGTGTCCGCCGCCGTTGCCTGACGATTGCCGTACTTGATCGACGGCCCGCTCAACTCGGTGCCGGAAAATGCCTCGATCGCCTTGCTCGCCGGCCACCCCGGCAACTCCACCGCCAGGGATGCGGCATAACTGCACAGCTCGCTGCTGAGCGCGCCCAGGCGAATGCCCTCGGCGACGTTCACCGCATCGCGATACGCCCTGAACTGGCGCAGGGTGTCGAGCAAAATCGCCGGTACCGGTTCGCCCTCCGCGTGCACGCGGCGCAGCACCGCCTCACTCACATCCGCCACGCTGCGTGCCTGCTCCAACTCGAGATCGCTGAAGCCGTCCGTCACGGCCCCCAACCGTCGCATCAACGTGGCGCCTTCCCAAGTGTGCGGTCGCTCCACTTCATGGTTCCAGAGGCCAGTGCCGTTGCTCTTCAATATCGGTTGATAGGCCTCGGCACGTGTGGGGTGCAGGATGCGATATTGCTCGGTCAGCGGGTCTTGTTGCACGGCATAGCGTTTACCCTCCAATGGCAGCACGGTCTGGCCGTTGTGCCGGTGCAGGCCTTGCTCATCCGCCGCCACTGAAGGGAGGGACGCGGTGTGCTCATAGGCCGACAAGTCGGGTTTCCAGAGCCGAGTCTTGCCACTGGGCAGGGTAACGGCCTTGAGCTGCTCGATAAACGGCAACACGGTGAAGTGCACCACGGCTGCCTGTACCGCCAGCGCCGCCAGGTTTTCCACCACATCGGTAATGTGCGCCCAGCCCTCTTCGCGGTCGCCTTCGCTCAGCTCGATAACACCGTCGATGACTTCGTAAAGTAGTTGCCCGGCCATCGCCACGGCCATCACTACGCCCAGCGGCGGTACCGCCATGGCCACCAGGTTCAGGCCGAACAGGCCAATGCTCATGTAATGCGCGGCGCGCAGTGAGCGCGAGGCCTCATCGACATCGGCGGTGCTCACCGCACGATGCCGCGCATTCTCGAACAGGCGGGTACGCAGGCTGCCCAGGCGATAAGTCCACAGGTCCGGGACTTGCCAAAGGTCAACGAGGGTGTGAGCGCGGATGTTGAACTCAGGGGCGCTGACAGGGACGCGCACCCGGGGTTGGGGCTCCCCCAGCGTTGAAGGCGTGGAGAAGGACGGAGAAGTGAGCAAGCGACCCCACTCCGATCGCAAGGCCTGTGCGCCAAACGGCTGGGGAGGTGCGTCCAGCACCAGTTCGGTCAGTCGTTTGTAGTAGTACGCGCGGTCTTTGTCGGCAACGAACCGGGCAAAAAAATGCTGGTTCGGCGTAGCCTTCCAGCCTTGAGAGCGGTCAGCTTGCTGGGTGGTTTTCGCGCTCAGGCGCTCGGTCAAATCATTGCGAAAGTCATTGAAGCTTTCATAACGCTTGATGGGATGGTCGGGGTCATCGGGAATATAGACGATGACCCAGCAGGTGTAGCCAGGCTTGGCGCAAGTGTCGATGACCAGGCAATCATGCACATGCAGGTTCATCAGGCTCAGGCTGCGATAGCCGATTGGCTTGCCGTCGCTGCGGATGTATTTTTCCCCGGCCGCCACCCGCATCAGCAGCGCGTGGTCGCTGTCGCCAATGTCGCCTTTGAGCAACGCCAGGTACGCCGCCGCCTTGAAGGCGGCTTTCTGATGCCGGACATAACGTTCGCGCAGTTCGGCTTGGGATTTGGCGTCGTCAGGTTTCAATTGCGCCTTGAGGTGAGCCTGGTACTGCTTGCCCAGGTCCAGGTCTCGGCACAGTTGAGTGAACGCATGAATCTTCAGGGTCGTGGTGTGGCGCTCGAAATGATCGCGCACGTCCGGTTGGGTGATGAAACCTGAGGCACTGTCGAAATAGCCCTCTCGAGTCTCGCGTTGCTCGAAATTGCCGAGGGCAGCGTGCAGCAGCGAGAACGTTTTGACCCTGAAGCCACCGGTCTTTACGCCAAAGGCATCTTCGACCGGTACATACAGGCGCAACCAGGTTTGATTGACGTCCAGCTCATGGCCGATAGCCTTTAGCTTGGCTTCCAGCAACGGTTGGGCAAACGCTTGCTCCGAGCGTATGTGGCTGAAGGTTTTCTCCAGTTCGTTAAGCGAATCGCAACGGGCATCCAGCAGCACCTTGAGCCGATCTTTGCAGGCTTGGGAAGCAGCGCCATACCAGCGGGGAATGGCCGGCGGCGTATCTTTGAGGGCCTTGCGGCGGGAGGGCGAACTGTTGACCAGGCAAGCGGGGATCGCCTGCTTGATCAGTTCGTAATGTTGACCCTGCTCACCGGGAAGCGGAGTGGCGGGGTCGGTGACCTGAAAGTCCGGCATGGGATGACAACCTTTTTCTTGGAAGAGGTTGTCATCCTAGGCACGGCGTTTTTGCGGCTGGCGCTAACTAAATCAATGACCCGCTCAGAACTGCTCGCGCGGATTGAAAGCAGCCTTTTGCGCCAGGGCCTCCCACAATGCCTTGACCTCATCATCCGCCGCCTTGGGCATGACGGCCTTGAGCTGGATGAACAAGTAGCCGCGTTGCCCGGCCTTGTTCAGCAAGCCATGGCCCTTGGCACGCATGCGCTGGCCGTTCTGGCTGCCGGCAGGCACCTTGAGGTTGATCTTGCCGGTGAGGGTCGGCACGGCCACTTCCGTGCCCAGCGCCAACTCCCAGGGTGCCAGCGGCAGGTTGATGATCAGGTTTTCGCCGTCCACCTCGAACTTGGGGTGGGGCGCAAACTTGATGATCAGGTACAAATCCCCATTGGCGCCGCCGCCAATGCCCGGCGCGCCCTGGGCCTTGAGGCGAATGCGCTCGCCATCGGCCACACCGGCCGGGATCTTCACGTTCAGGCTTTTGGTAGTGTTGCTCACATGCCGACCGGAGGCATCGTACTGCGGCACCTGGAAGCTGATCTGCTTGGACTCGGTGGACAGGGTTTCCTCCAGAGAAACCGTGAGCTGCATCTCCACATCCTGGCCCTTGCGCCCGGTAGGACGGCGCTGGCCGCCACCGAAGGCATCGCCGCGCGAACCGAAGATCGAACTGAAAAAGTCCGAAAAGTCGCCCGCGTCCTGGCCACCACCAAAGCCGCCACGGCTCTGCCAGCCCGGCGGGCCCTGAAACGGCTGGCCATGCTGGCCGTATTTGCGCAATTCGTCGTATTCGGCGCGCTTGTCGGCGCTTTTCAGCGCTTCATAGGCCTCGGACGCATCCTTGAACTTGGCTTCGGCATCTTTTTCCTTGCTGACGTCCGGGTGATATTTACGCGCCAGCTTGCGATAAGCCGACTTGATCTCCTTGTCATCCGCCGTCGGCTCGACACCGAGAATCTTGTAGTAGTCTTTGAAATCCATGGGGGCATCACCATCCGTTATCGATATCGCGCAGCCCGCCACACGGCACGCCATGGCTGGCAGCCTGGGAATTGATGCAGGGCGCGTCATAAGTTAAGCGGCGGCACACAGACGTCATGCAATGGCTGTGTACCGCCTGGATATGCCCACAAGATTGGGGCAAAACGCCGCCTTTCAAGATGGGATAGCGCTATTTACGACGACGGACCGATTACCGATGCGGGTAGGATCAGGCGAACTGCTTTTTTATCATCCCCTCGGTGTACTGGTAGTCCATGCGCAGTTCGGTGCCCGCGGCGATAGCTTCTGTGGCGAAAAGAGCGTTGAGGATGAAGGGTTTGCGCTTTACCTGCGCCCCTGGCCCCACGCCCAGCCACATATCGGCCTCGACATCAAACCCCACCGTCTCGACGTTATAGCCACCTGGCGCCTGGCGCAGCGGCTTGCCGTTGTCGTCGTACTCAAAGTGGGTGTTTATCCGCGACAGAATATTGTCCCCCGACAAATGGATCGGCACCTCCACCAGACTATTGCCCTGGGCAACACTCTGGCTGCCCACCTTCATGGTGTAGGTCTGGCCACCCTCGCCGAAGATACCCGACGGCAATACGGTACCGCCGTATACACCGACGATTTCCCCTTTGGCAATACGCCGGTTGGCCACCACCATGGACTGGCCGATCAACGCCTTTTCGCCCGGCACTTTCACATCCTGCGCCGTGAATGTGCGCAGTTGCAGTTGCGCTTCATAGCGTGCGCCGACGTGTTCATACCCTTCAAACTGAATGTAGGGTTTGACCTGCGCGGAGGTGTATTGGGTGCCGGAGTCCAAGGTCACTTGCCTTTCCAGGGAGCGGATACGGATCGGCCTGCCCTGGTAATCCCTGAGGGGGTACTTGCCATTGTTGGCGCGGATGTAACTGCCGACCGGATTAGGGTTGGCCGTAAAGTGCACTTCCCGACGCATGTAACTGAGTTCGGCCGTGGTATAGGGCTTCACCGGCATGGATTCCGAAGCATCGACAAACTCATCGCCGGCCCCCGGCTGCACCATTCCGCCCGCCAGGCCTCTACGTCGCCACACGCCGTTGAGATCAGGCTTGGCGACGATTGCGCTGCTGGTCAAACGCAAGGGGTTATCCGCCGTTTGTACCCATAACACGTAGTGCTCGCCATCGCCCGCATCGGGCATGCTCGCCACGAAGTAGCGCTTGCCATGGAAGTCGATGGCTTGCGCCTGGGACAGTTGCAGCCCGGGGCCGGCGCTTTCTACCAAAACTTCAAGGCTTGCCGTCGGAACCAGCGCCTGCGCCACTTCATCGCGGCTCAAGCGTTCGATCAATTGCGCTTCTTCGATCTCGAACTGCGCCTGCAATGCCTTGACCTTGGTGTCGTAGCTGGCCCGAGGCAGTGTCCCGGCCTCGAAATCGCGCTGCAAGGCTTCCATTTGATCGTGATGGGGTTCGTTCTGTGCTTCAAACCGCGCGCGGTATTTATTCGCCACATAGTCTTTCCAGAAGTCTCTGGCGAGCATGGCTTGCAACTCCTGAGCGGAGTTATCCAGGCTTAGCACCCGTTGGTAGGCCGCATCGAGCATCGCCTGGGTCACATTGCCGAAATGGGCAAACCGGGCGTGCTGTGGTTGGCCGGGCAATTCAAGGCGATCCTTGAGCCCATGGCGATACGCCATGCGCACCTCCACCTCTTCCACGGCCCTCAAGGCGCTCTCACGTTGGGCGGGGGTCAAGCCCTCGCGTGCGTTGATCGCGGCTCTGCGCTGGTCGATATCCTCCAGGGCGATCTTTTCCAGCTCATCGAGACGGAACAGCCCCTTGGACAGCTTCAGCAGGGCCGCACCCTGGGTCGAGTCCAAAGCAAGCGCCTTGGCGTTGTGGGTCATCAGCAGGATCTCCAGGTTGCTGAAGGTCAATGCCGCCCGGTCACAGCAGGCCGCCCGCCCCGCCCACTCGAACATCTCCTTGCGCAACTGCTCGGACTCATTGCTGTTTTGCGTGATGCCATCGATCACCTCCCAGATGCGGCGCTGCAAGTCCTCAAGACCAGCGGGCGCTATTTCCAGGTCCCGGAGCACTTCAAAGAAGCCGTCCGAACCAGGTAACGCACGCAGGGTGGACCACTGGAGCCGGCGCTGCGCCAATTGCTCAGTGGAAAAACCTGTGGACCAGCGCCGAAACGGCGCATCCGCGCCATGCAGCTCCACCGGGCCATCCACCGCACTCGTCACGCTGGCAACCAATCGATTGGCTGCTCGCTCTGCGGCGGTGAGCCGGTCGCCGTAGGCGTTGATGCGTTGACGCGTATCGGCGGACAGCGGGTTCAGGCCCAGGTCGGTTACCCGGGTGACCCGCAGTGTCTGTCCAAGTTGCTCATCCGACGGTGCGACCAGCGCATCGGGCAAGGTGGAAATATTGTTGCCTCGCAGGTACACCATGTCCAACAGGGGGAGCTCGTCCAACCCGGTAGGCCACGTATCGAGGCCGGTGGCCCCCATGCCCAAAGAGTGCAGATTGGTCATTTGGCTGAAGTCCGGTGCCCTGCTCAGAGGGTTTGAATTGAGCACCAGAGCCTTGAGCGTGATGCGTGACGAGAGTATCGCCGCCGAATCGGCAGTCAGGCGGATCCGGTTGTTTTGCAGGGACAAGCGGGTCAAGCCATGCATCTGCCCAACCGCCGGCGGTAACTCACGCAACTGGTTGTTCGACAAGTCGAGCCAGCGCACGCCGCGAAAACGCGCGAGGAACCCTTCCGGCGAGGTGCGAAGGTTCATATTGCTCAGTTTGAGCGAACCCACATGGCTGAAATCCGCATCCAGGTCAGGCAGGCTCGGCAGGTTCAAATCACTGAGGTTCAACTCAAGGCCGAAAGGTTCGCCATCATTGGTGAGCTGTTGCGGTGTTTCTTGCCTCCAGCAGCGCAAGATACGCTCCCAGGCATGGTTGCGGTCACGCAAAGACCCTGCGTCATTGGCACGCTCGCCGACACGCACATAGCGCTGACGCTCACCACCGCCTGAAAACAGCCATCCGTTCAACTGCCGGAGCAGCACAGAATGCTCTTGCCAGAGGCGGTTCAACTGCGCCTCGGCCCCGTCACCCCAGGACCAGATAAGCGCCCTGGCCTTCTGCACGGAGTACTCGGGGTACATGTACACCACCTTCTCGATGCGCGGGTTTTTACTGTCGAAAGCGCCCTCCAGCGCCCCTTGCAACAGGTCGGGTCGAGACTGGGCCAGGTCCTGCCAGTACTTATCGAAGGTTTTCCAGTAATCGGGCGGGAAGGGATTATCCTCAAGCAAGGTGACATTGTTGATCCGTGCCACGGTTTCCAATTGATCCGCGGGCGGCACCAGGTTGTCCTGCGGTACCTGTTGCAGACGGTTTTCACGCAGGTCGAGGCGCTCCAGCCCGGCCTGCTCTCTCAACCCCGACGGCCACCGCTCGATTCGCGTCCAGAATAGATTCAGCTCTCTTAAATGGGGCATGCCACTGAAGTCTGGCGTCACCCCCAATGGGTTACTCGACAGGTCGAGCACTTGTAGCGCATTGAGATCGCTTAACAGTCCCGCGCTGCGTTCGGCCAACTGCAAGCCGTTGGCGTGCAGCTTCAACGACGTGAGCTGCTTCATGTCGCCAATCACCGCAGGCAGCTCGGTCATTTCGGCCCCCGTGATGCTCAGGCTGTTCAACTCGGTAAAGTTTTCGAGAAACAACGCACTGGAATGCCCACTCCATTTGACATTCGACAACACCAACTCCCGGACATGGTCGAAGCCCCCTTTTACGGCGGGCAAATCCACCCAATAGAGGCTGTCCCTGGGCAGGCGAATGTGCAGTTGGCTCCCGGTCTCACGGCGCCAGCAGCGTTTGATCTCTTCGCTCACACGCCACTCCTCGCTGTAAGGGGCCAAGGCCCGCGGCCCCTTTGCTTGCGCCCACACCTTCAAGGTTTTTTCCAGGGTGCGGTACTCCAACTCACGGCTGGCCAACTCGCCCCGCACGTCTGTGCCCAGCGACTCAATGAACGCTGTGACCTGTTCGTCGCTGAAGGTTGGAAACAACCGCCGTACCCGTTCCGCCGGGGAGCGAAGCACATTCCCTGCCGTCCTTAACAACTGGCGCACCCCAGGCGCGCCGCCCAGCAGCCTGGCCATCGGGTCATAGTCAGGCTTGCGCAACGGGTTCTCCTCCAGCACCGTGCGCAACGGCTCACGCGGTAACGGGCTGCGTTGAATCGTCTGCTTCAGTTCAGCGGCACTGCTCAGACCCAGGCGCTGGCGTTCATCGAGCGCCAATTGTTCCCAGATAGCGCTGTAAAAATCGCCGGGCATGGAGGCCTGGAAGTCGCCGCTTTCCAGCCATACCAGCGTGCGTTTATGCGGAAAGTCAGGCGAGCCGATGGCATCCAGCACCGTGCCTTCAGCCGAATACTGACGCAGCTCGATGCGCGAGCCGCGGTGCCAGCCCGGCAGGGTTTCCAGGGTGCGCAAGGCCAGGCGCTGGCTGTCGAGCTGCGTCTGGGTGTCCAGGTGCAACCCTTCGTAGGCACGGGCCACCCGGGTTTCCTGGGCACACCATCGGGCTTGCGTGGCCAGGGGCTCGGGCAAACGGCGCGTGCTGCGAAAGGCCTGCAGCTGATCTGTCGTCGCCCCTTGCAACACACGCTCGGCGACCGCTTTGGGCAAGGCCGGATAGGTATCCAGCAAACGCTGTACATCGGCATCGGACGTAGGGTTCAGCGCTTGGTAGCGTTGTTCCAGCAACGGCCCCTTGAGCGTGTCAACGGCATCGCCAAGATAATGGCGCAGCTTGCCGGCGCGCACCTCCAGCGACTCCTCGGGGCTACCTGGAAACTCTTTGAGCAGCGGGTCGACACCCTGCAAGGTGTACAGCAACTCCCGGAGCAAACGGCCCTGGGCCATGGCGCTTTCGGTCACCACCATGACGCGCTTGCTGGCCGACGCCGGTGCATCGACCGCCTCCCAGAGCACCTCGTCCTGAGGGCCGATAACTTTCAGCGCCACGTTGTCGGGCAGCAGGCCACGGCGCTGAAGCAGGTCAAATTGCAGCGCCGGTTCGGCTTTCGAGTACACCAATGGGTCGCTGCTTTTTATCTGCTCGGCAAAGGTGGTGAGCTGTTGGTGCAATTGGAAGCGTTTGAGCGTGTCTTCCAGCAGCAACGGCAGTGGCTCGTGATGGACCGCGGCCTGGCGCAACACGTCGGTGTCGACGCCGCTGATACGCAGCGGGTCGGCCTGTTCGGCAAGCCCCAAGCGCTTGAGCAGGGTTGATTCGTCCCAGGTCAGCGGTTCTTCCAGCTCGTGGGTCCAAACGCCGTTGTGGTTGTGCTCCAGCTCCGGCGCATAAGCGTCGCGGCGCGTCGGGTGCTGAATGCGGTAATCGCCGGTGTGAGGGTCTTGCCTGACCTGATAATGCGCATCCTCGAATGCCAGCAACTGTTGACCGTCGTGGTCATACAGGCCCAGCGCGTTGGCCTTGGCCTCGGGCACCGGTTTGACCGGCGACGCGTAGGGCGCCAGGTCAGGGTTCCACAGCACCTGCTTGCCGGACGGCATCGTCACAGGCTTGAGGTGGTCTACCGCGCTTTGCCATTTGACCGCGGGCAACACCTTGGCGCCGGTGGCAATAAACGCCACGTTCAACGCCACCGACGCAAAATGCGCCCACATTTGCCGTGGCTCGCCTTGCCCATAGGCTTCTATCCCTTCAAACACCTCGTAGCACATCTGCGACGCGCCCACGGCCAGCATGATCGGCCCCAACCCTGGCACCACGAAGGCCGCCAGGTTGAACACGCTGACAGCGGCATCGAAAAAACTTTCCAGGCGCTCCAGCCGCGCCTTGCGGTCCTCGTCCTCGGTGGGTACGGCCACGGCCCGCGCATCACTCAAGATCTTGCGGATATGCGCCTGGCGACTGCGCCGCCAGAGATCACCGCAGAGGAGGAACTCGTCCATGGGCAAATGCACCAACGGCGTACGCAGCGGATAATCCGCCCCGCCGTTGCCATTGTCGGCGGGCTGGTACAGCCGGTTGAAACGAGCGAAAAATCCGCCTTGCTCGCGCACCGGCACAAAGCGGCTGAAAAAGCGTCGATACGACGCGCTGTGCAAGCGCATGCGCAGGTCGACCATGAACTCTCCACTGGAGGCGTACTCCTTGACCGGCTGTTGCGGGTCGCCGGGTATGTACACCACCAGGCGCTCGGTACGGTCCGAATGTGCACGGTCTGGCCCGATCAGCAGCGGCCCCACCAGCACGCTGTCCAGTACCTTGAGGGCGGCATAGGTAACCGGCTTACCCGCAAGCTTCGGCGTGCCGGAACCGGCTACCACCTGTTTGAGCATCTGGTAGGCATCGGCACTCAACGCGCCGTTTAACTGCAACCGGGCAATCTCGATGCTCAGCGCCAGTTGCTGGCGTTGATGCTCCTCAAGCACTTGCTCCAGCGCCTCGCGCTCCTGGGCGGCGTCGGGTTCGACCACCGCCTTGATGTGCTTTTGATACTGGGCGCCGAGGTCCAGGGAGCGGCACAGCTTGGCAAACTCATGGGGCTTGATCGCCACGGCGTGGGCGCTGACGGCGGCGAATGTCGCGATGATATCGGGGTTGTCGGGGTTCCAGCGGGTAATGAGTTGGCAATCGTTGCACGGCGCTGGCTGTTCTTCATCGGCCTCGAAATTGGCCAGGGCCGCTTCCAGCAGGGAGATACCTCGGTAGGTGTAGGTCAGGGAGGGATCGTTTTGCTGGTCAAACACGAAGGCGCCATAAAAATCATCGCGAGCACCTTTGTAGGCATATTTGCGCACGAAGAACACATTGCGTACATCCAGCTCCAGGTTGAACTGCTTTTTGAGTGCGTCCTTGAGCGGCTGCTCGGCGAACGCGAGGATGTCGTCGATCTGGCCGAGATGCGCTTCGATTGAATTGAGGGTTTCGCGAAAACGTGTGTGCTGCGCGGCCAGGGCGGTTTTGTCCTGGTGAGTCGTGGCCAGGTACCAGGAAGGAATGTCCATCTCGTGCTGGCCCAGCTCTTCCTGGCGCTGGGTCGTGCCCTCCAGGAACCAGCTTGGCACGCGTTGTTTGAGGAAGTCGTAGTGCACGCCGCGCAGGTCGGCGGTAAAGGTTGCATCAGGCATAGCGGTTCATCCGTGAGCGGTAAAACCGCAGCCTAGCCAAACCCCGGCAGGCTCAAGACGTAGCTATGTAGCACGAATGCCGGTGGATTTACGGATCACCGGTCTACGCATCCGGCCCCGAGTGACATACACTGCGCGGCCGTTTTTTGACCGGAACCTGTTAGACATGAAAAACGAATCTCCAGCCCGTGCCTGCGGCATCGACTTCGGCACGTCCAACTCCACCGTCGGCTGGATCCGCCCCGGCGAGGAGACGCTGATCGCGCTGGAGGACGGCAAAATCACCCTGCCGTCAGTGGTCTTCTTCAACTTCGAGGAACGCCGCCCGGTGTACGGTCGTCTGGCGCTGCACGAATACCTGGAGAACTATGAAGGCCGCCTGATGCGCTCGCTCAAGAGCCTGCTGGGTTCCAAGCTGATCAAGCACGACACCAGCGTGCTCGGCACTGCCATGCCCTTCACCGACCTGCTGGCACTGTTTATCGGCCAGCTCAAGAGCCGCGCCGAAGCCAACGCCGGTCGTGAATTCGAAGAAGTGGTACTGGGTCGCCCGGTATTCTTCGTCGATGACGACCCGATGGCCGACCAGGAAGCGGAAAACACCCTGGTGGATGTGGCGCGCAAGATCGGCTTCAAGGACATCTCGTTCCAATACGAACCGATTGCAGCGGCGTTCGACTACGAGTCCACCATCGAGAAAGAAGAGCTGGTGCTGATCGTCGACATCGGCGGAGGTACCTCCGACTTTTCCCTGGTACGCCTGTCGCCGGATCGCCGCCATAACGACAACCGCCAGAGCGACATCCTCGCCACCGGCGGCGTGCACATCGGCGGTACCGACTTCGACAAACAGCTCTCGCTGGCCGGCATGATGCCGCTGTTCGGCTACGGCAGCCGCATGAAGAGCGGCGCCTACATGCCCACCAGCCACCACATGAACCTGGCGACCTGGCACACCATCAACTCGGTGTATTCACAAAAATCCCAGCTGGCCCTGGGCAGTATGCGCTACGACATCGAAGACACCGGCGGCATCGACCGCCTGTTCAAACTGATCGAACAGCGCGCCGGGCACTGGCTGGCGATGGAAGTTGAAGAGACCAAGATCCAGCTCACCCACGAAGACACCCGCCACGTGCCGCTGGACCGCATCGAAGCGGGCCTGAGCGTAGACCTGAGTCGGGCACTGTTCGAGTCATCCATCGATAACCTGCTCGAACGCGTGCGCGGCAGTGTCACACAGTTACTCAATGACGCCTCGGTGAGCGTGGCCCATGTGGACACGGTGTTCTTTACCGGTGGTTCCAGCGGCATTCCGGCACTGCGCCACAGCATCTCGGCAATGTTGCCGAATGCGCGGCATGTGGAAGGCAATATCTTCGGCAGCATTGGGAGTGGTTTGGCGATTGAGGCGAGCAAGCGTTACGGCAGCTGAGTTTCAGCTGAAACCGTGGCGCGCCCTTCGCGAGCAAGCCCGCTCCCACACTTGACCGCGTTCCACCTTTGGGATGCAGTCGAATGTGGGAGCGGGCTTGCTCGCGAAGAGGCCAGTTCAGGCCCCGAATCTGTCTTTAAACCATCCCACCCAGCTTCAGCTCGCTCTTCAGATAGGCATAGTAAATCGGCCCCGCCACCACCCCCGGCAGGCCGAACGCGGCCTCAAACACCAGCATCGCCAACAGCAATTCCCATGACTTGGCACTGATCTGCCCGCCGACGATACGCGCGTTGAGGAAGTACTCGACCTTGTGAATCACGATCAAATACCCCAGCGCCGCCACCGCCACCCAGATCGACAGCGACAACGCCACGATGGTGATCAGCGTGTTGGAGATCAGGTTGCCGATCACCGGCAGCAGGCCGAGCAGGAAGGTCAGCACGATGAGGGTCTTGGTCAGCGGCAGGTGAATGCCACACAGCGGCAGCACCACCGCGAGGAAAACCGCGGTGAAAGCGGTGTTGAGCGCGGCGATTTTGATCTGGGCGAAGACGATGTTGCGAAACGCCTGGACCAGCAGGTGCAGGCGGTCGAACAGCGCGGCGGCCAGGGGCTTGCGCTTGGTCAGGTCGGGCACGCGCTGCAGGGCGATGATCGCGCCCAGCACCATGCCGATCAGCAAGGTGACGAACATGTGGGCGGCGTCTTTGCCGACCAGTTGCAGTTCGCTCAGGTGTTTGCTTAGCCAATCACCAATGGCCACGCGAAACTCCGCGGCGCTGGCGGGCAGGTAAGCGTCGATGGACGGCGGTAATTGGCCGCGCGCGCGGTCGACCACGCCCATGAATTTGTCCAGGGAAGCCCCGGGGTTTTCCGCTTCGTGGAGCAGGAAGCTGATGGCGCCGGCGAAGATCAAGGCCAACACGCTGACAATCAGGGTGCCCAGCAAGGCCACCGCCAGCCAGCGCGCGCGCCGGCCTTCGATCAGGCGTTGCAGTTGAGGGGTGAGCATGTTGACCAGCTCATAGACCAACAGGCCGGCCAGCAGGCTGGGCAGCAATTTCAGCGGCAGTACCAGCAGCAACCCGCCGAAAATGATGATGTAGCTGGACAGCAACAACACATGACGCTGAGAAAACGTTGGCATACAGCCTCAAAACAAACGGCGTTGAAGGATGTTGTAGGAGCGAGCTTGCTGTGGCGAGGGAGCTTGCTCCCGCTGGGCTGCGAAGCAGCCCCAAACCATTGAGCCGGTGTGCACCAGGCATACTCGTCTGTTCGGTTTGGGAGCGCTTCGCGCTCCAGCGGGAGCAAGCTCCCTCGCCACACTTGCTCGCTCCTACAAAGGGGCTGTGTGCGAGTGTCGCAGCCTTCTATGGCCCGGGGCTATTATTTCTTCAGGCAAGTGCTCATGAAGGTTTTGCGCGCATCACCGGCCAAGGCCTGGGTTTTCGCCGACGCATTGCAATCTTTCATCTTCTGCTGCTGCGGGGTCAGGGTCTTGGCATCGTTGGCGGCAGGTGCCGACAGGCAAGTCTTCATGAAAGTCTTGCGCTCATCGCCCTTGAGCGTCTTGGTGGTGGCCTCGGCATTGCAGGTGGTCATTTTGTTCTGCTGGGCAGTGGCGGCAAAACCCTGGGCACACATCAGCAGGCCCATCATCAACAATGGAATACGCAGCATCTTCATGGAGTTTTCTCCCTGTTACCGTGCCGACGGGCACGGCCTACCGCGCAGTGTAGTCAAAACCTGTTACAACTTCACCGGCCACGAATATTCGCCCGCCGATATTGCTCCGGCGTGCAGCCGGCGTGGCGTTGGAACATGGCGATAAACGCCGAGGCGGTGCTGTAGCCCAGATCAAACGCCACGTGTTGCACGCTGCGGTCGCTGTCCAACGCTTCGATGGCCGCCAGGTAGCGCAGGCGCTGGCGCCATTCGCCAAAGCTCATGCCCAGCTCGCGCACAAACTGGCGCGCCAGGGTGCGCTCGCTCACATGCACCTGCTCGGCCCATTGCGCCAGCGGGCGGTTGTCTCCCGGCTCTGCCTGCATGCCCTCCAAGACCCCAAGCAATCCTGGGTGGCGGGCGTAGGGCAGGAAGCAATCGTGGACCGGCGCCTGCCGGAGTTGGTCCACCAGCACTTGGGCCAGCCGGATATCGGCGTCGGTGCGCGGCGCATTGACGTCGCGCAGGGCGAAATCCTTGAGGATCGCCTTGAGAATGTCGCTGATCGCCAGCGTGCAAGGCTGCTGCGGCAACTGCTCGCATAGCTGCGGCGCCAGACCTACGGAGTGGTAGACAATCGCCTCGGCATTGTAGGAGCTGTGCTCGGTATGCGGCGGCACCCACACCGCGTATTGCGGTGGCGACATGAAGCGATTGCCCGCCACTTCCATGCGCATCACGCCGCTGGCCGAATAATCCAGCGAGCCCCAGGTGTGCTGGTGCGGGGTACATTCGGTGTCCGGGGCAAAATCGGAATACCGAAAATACACCGGGCTGGGCAGGCGGGCAAAATCGGGTAGGCGTACGGTGTGTCGGGACATATTGTCTGGATTCAACGCTCAGTTGTCTGGATCGCAGTATAGGCTTCGATCCAGACAGAGGATAATCCTGCCTCGTCAACACACTGGGTTTCTTTTCAATGCAATACGCGTATCCGCTGCTGGCTATCTTTATCTGGGCCGGCAACACCGTGGTCAACAAATTGGCCGTGGGCTCGATCTTCCCGGCTGAAATCGGCTTTTACCGCTGGCTGTTCGCTGCGTTGCTGTTCACGCCGTTCATGCTCAAACCGGTGGTCGCCCACTGGCCGCAGATCCGCCCCAACCTGGGCAAGATCTTTATCCTTGGCGTGCTCGGCATGGCGGTGTATCAAAGCCTGGCCTATTACGCCGCGACGCTGACCAGCGCCACCAACATGGGCATCATCCTGTCGCTGATGCCGTTAATGGCGCTGACCGCTGCGATCATCAGCCTTGGCCAACGCCTGACCTTTGGTGCGATGACCGGCGCGGTGCTGTCGTTCGCAGGCGTGGTAGTAGTGGTGTCGGCCGGCAGCCTGGGCGCGTTGCTGCAACATGGGGTCAACCTGGGCGACGGCATGATGCTGGTTGCGACGCTGGCCTATGCGGTCTACAGCACCCTGCTGAAAAAATGGCAGCTGCGCCTGCCGCCATTGGTGCTCCTGTATTTGCAGGTGCTGGTGGCGGTGCTGGTGCTATTTCCGCTGTTCCTGTTTTCGGCCAAGGCAGGGCTGGGTTGGGCGAATATCCCGCTGGTGCTGTATGCGTGCCTGCTCGCGTCGATGCTGGCGCCGTTGGCGTGGATGCACTCGGTGAAGACCCTGGGGCCAAGCCGTACCACACTGTTTTTCAATCTGCTGCCCTTGATCACCGCGCTGATTGCAGCGCTGGTGCTCAAGGAAGAGCTGGCGCTGTATCACTTGGTGGGCGGTTTGCTGACCTTGGGTGGGGTGATTCTGTCGGAGCGCTGGACCACGCCAGTTGGCCGTCGGGTCAGTGTGGCCTGAGCTTGCCTGCGAAGAGCGATAACGCGGTTCCCCGGTTAAACACCGGCCGCCTTCAGCCGTCGCGCATGCTCGACAAACAAGCGGATCGGCTCGGCGCCCTTGCCCACCAATCCCAGGGATTGGTTGACGATATCGAAATGGTCCAGGGCGTAATCATCGCCGATCACCGTGCCCAGGTGTGAGCTGTAACGCCCGACCATGCCGTCACACTGGCCCTTCTCCCGCACAAAGCTGCGGGCGAACCAGCGGCAGCTGCGATTCGTCCCGTCCAACAGGTTGCGCCCGCGATCTGTCTTGCCCGGCTGCAAGGTGCCGGACCACGAGTAATAGCGCACGCCATTGACCTCCTCCAGGCCGTGCCCACCCCATTCCTGGGGCAACCCCTGGGGATATTGGCGATTGAACAGCGCCACGCCCGCGCTGGTCAGGGACTGATGCGAGGCCGGCAGATCGGCCTTGAAGCGCGGCCCGCGATAGCCGGTTTCCAGCAGGCCCATCACCCAGGCGGCCAAGTGAAAGGCAGCGCTCATCAGTCGGCCTTTGGCGCTGTCGACCGGGTAATGGGTGTGGATATGATCGGCCAGTTCCGAACCATGGTTGGGCCCGGCCACCGAGGTCACCGAGGCCACCCATTGCGGGTGTGTGGCTGCCGCATAGCGAGCGGTGAGCGAGCCCTGGCTATGCCCGATCAGGTTGACCTTGTCGGCGCCGGTCTCGCGCAGAATCCGCTCGATCTGCACCAGCAACTGCTCACCGCGTACCTCACTGGAATCCAGCGGCGCGACTTGCACGGCAAATACCTGCGCCCCACCAGCCCGCAGCGCCGGGACGATGCCGTACCAGTAAGGGAACCACCCCAGGCGCACAAACCCCAGCATGCCGGGTACCAATACCAGGGGGTAACGTGTGGCTAATGACTGCGGCATGTATCGAACGTCCTTGAACCAGACGGAATCAAGTCAGGCTAACCCACTCCCACGACCAGAAGATGACACCTGCTGGCAAATCCAATAAAACTTTTTGCGCCGCCCAGGACTCACACCTGATAGCGATCACGCCGGCAGAGCGTGGCGTACAACCGGATTAGCCCCAGGAGATTGAAATGACTCAAGCACAATTGACTGACGTTGCGACCCTGCGCAGCCGCGCCCGCCAGAACGTTGAAAACGGCGCCGTAACCGAAGGCTATGACGCCGACCGCGAAGAAATCATCCGCCTGCTCAACGAGTCGCTGGCCACCGAATTGGTTTGCGTGCTGCGCTACAAGCGTCACTACTTCATGGCCAACGGCCTCAAAGCCAGCGTGGCTGCCGATGAGTTCTTGGAACATGCGACCCAGGAAGCCGAGCACGCCGACAAACTGGCCGAGCGCATCGTGCAACTGGGCGGCGAGCCGGAGTTCAACCCCGACCTGCTGTCCAAGAACTCCCATGCGCAATACGTGGCGGGCAACACCTTGAAGGAAATGGTCTACGAAGACCTGGTGGCCGAGCGGATCGCGGTAGACAGCTACCGCGAGATCATCCAGTACATCGGTGATAAAGACCCGACTACCCGTCGCATCTTCGAAGACATCCTGGCCCAGGAAGAAGAACACGCCGATGACATGGCGGATATTCTGCAGGATCTGTAATAACTAACACCGCAACACCCACTGTGGGAGCGGGCTTGCCCGCGATAGCGTTGGATCAGTTGATAAATCATTGACTGATACTTCGCTATCGCGGGCAATCCCGCTCCCACAGTTACTTAACAGTCTTTGGCGCCTTGCCTTCCTTCATCTGTTGCAGCAACGGTGCGCACTCATTGGGCTCACCACCGCTTGGGGCTACCAAGGCAAGCAAGCCGGCGGCAGGCCCGGCAATCACACCCAAAGCGACCATGCCGGCACCGCGCAGAGCCAGAGGGATGGCCTTGACCCCGGCATTGGGCTTGATGAACGGCCCGTTGACGTACAGGGGTGACCGCAGGGAGAACAGGCGAAAGCCCTTGGATTCCGGCGTGATGGTCAGGTCCAATTGCTCGGTGGCCATATTCGCGGTGCCGTCGATGTAGATGATCGCGTTCTCGGTATCGAACACAAACAGCCGCGTGGTCGCCAGGCCTGTCTTGATGCCGAAGTCCGCCGCTGCGCAGTTGATCTTCACTTCCTCGTCGCCGAACAGGCGGCCCACCACGTAGTTGCCCACGTTGAGCCCGGCGATTTCCATCAGACTTCGGCTGATGGCGCCATCGTTGATGAGCATCTTCAGGTCACCGTTGGACGTGCCCAACAGTGCCGCCACCGAGTTACCGCGCCCGGCAATATCGGCATCGCCGTTGAGCTCACCAAAGCTGGTTTTCATCGGTTCGAAGGTCGGGAACAACTGCTTGAGCTTGAAGTTACGCGCCGTGAGTTTGGCGCGGCCTTCCATCGGTGTGATGCGGCCGTTCAAGCGAATCTGCGCATCGAGCTTGCCACCGGCCACGCCGAAGCGCAGGGGTTCGAGACTCAGTTGGCCGTCGTTAAGCACCAGGTGGGTGTAGAGGTCGGTAAAGGGCAAATCGGCGCTGTGCACGATGCGCTTGCCGGTGAACTCGACGTCGGCATCCATATCGCGCCAACGCTCGGTGCGGAACTCTTCAACCGGCAGCACTTTGGTCGCCGGCTGTTTGCTTTCACCACCTCGGGCTTTTTGCTTGGCGTTGGAATCAGCGCCAATCAAAGGTGCCAGGTCATCCATCAGCAGTTGGTTGGACACCAGCGCGCCACTGAGCTTGGGCCGTGGCTGGCTGGCGACATAGGCCAGGTCGCCGTGGATGTCGCTGTTGCCGATCTTGCCGTTGAAGTTCTCGTAGCGGAAGGAGGCGCCGCTGGCCTCATGCAGTTTGGCGATCAGGTGACCGTCGGTGGAATAGGCCGGCGAGTCCGGCAGGGTCACGCCGGTCAGCGGGTACAGGTTGCCCAGGCTGCTGCCCGAGAGTTTCAGGCGCAGGTCCAGGGCGCCGAGGTTCAGCGGGTCGGTCAGGGTGCCAGCCAGGGCGATGCTGGTGTCCGCGATCTTGACCTGGGCTTGCAGCGGGAACGGCTTGGCCGCGTCCTGCAAGGCCAGCAAGCCACCGATCTTGCCCGTGCCCGCGAGTTTCTGGCCGTGGTACTGGCCTTTGACCTTGAGGCCGAACGCATAGTCCTGGGGCGCCGAGCCTTTTTCCAGGGCCTTCTTGGCATCGGCGTCGCCGACGATTTCGCCAAAGGGAATCGGCTTGCCCAGCGGGTCGATGATCACATCCAGCTGGGTCTTGAGGCTTTGATCGTCAAGGGTCACGTGGCCTTTGTCGAAACCGATGGCGCCAATGTCCACCACCCAGTTGGACGGCTCGGCGTCAGGGTCCTTGGGGTCGAACTTGAAGGTCCAGTTGGCGCGGCCATCAGCCAGGCGCTGCAACTGGGCACTGGGTTCGGTGAGGTCGATGCGCGGGATCACCACACGCTGCACCAGCAAGGCCAGGGGCGATATGCGCAGCTCAACCTTCTTGAGCGTGACCATCTGCGGTTGTTTCGACCAATCGGGGTTACCCAGGGTCAGGTCTTCGGCAATTACATGGGGCCACGGCACCCAGGCGCGCCAACCGCCTTCATCGGGTTCACGCTGCCACACCACTGCGAGGTTGCCGTTGATGGCGAACGGGCGGTGCAGTTCTTCGGAGACCTTGGCATTGAGGGGCGGCTTGATGCGGTTCCAGTCGAAGAACACCAACACCAGTACCACGATGGCCATTAACAGAACGAAGCTGGCGCAGCTCCAAGCGAGAATTTTACGAGTGCGCGTCATTGCACAGGGCTCCTGAATACGACTGGCTGGGCTACAGCCTTTTAAACAGCTTATAGGACTACGACTGGCAAAGTGCCTGGGGGTTTAACGCAACGGCGGATTTAGCCGAAAAAAGCGATTTTCCTGATCAACCCGACAATTTTCCCCATCGATGACGCACCATTGTTACCCAGGCTCGTGTCGAAAATACCCACATCGGTGCAAAGCCGCGGGCTTGAGAGGCTCGATCTAGAGCCTCCGGGGAGAACAATCAATTCTGTTGATTATTACCATTGTGTTTATGAACTTTTATATCGACTTATCAAGGGTAACATTAGCCCTGTACCCACTTTATCGCCCTCCCTAGGAGCAACCATCATGAAACGCCAATTACTCGCTACCGTTCTGTTATCTGTCCTGGCTTCCAGCGCTTTTGCCCTGCCAGCTGCCGAACAGGTCACCCCACAGAACAAAGCCCAAGCCGTGCAAACCAGCCAAACCGTGGCTCGCAGCGGTTCGCAAGAAGACGAAAACCGTGATTACGCCAAAGGCGCCGTGGCTGAAAATGGCTACAACCGCCTGCAAGAGAAAGGTCTGGTCGAAGGCGGTGCTGAACAAGCCAACAAACGCGCCTACACCGAAGGCGTTGCTGAAGGCGGTGCCGACCGTCTGCAAGAACTGCATCAAGCACAGAGCTAAGCCTGTGGTGGCCCAGAAAAAAGCCCGATCTGCCGATCGGGCTTTTGCTTTTATATAGACCGCGTCACGCCTCGCCCCTGCCAAGTTCGACGCCGGCAAAGCGCTTTTGCTAGAGTGCGTCGCTGTACTTGCCGACAAAGCTCATCCGCTCATGCTGCCCCGCGCCGAACAGAAGCAACTGACCCGCCTCGCCCTGATGGACGCAGCCCGCCATCTGATGGAGTGTGGCCGTGGGTTTGGCAGCCTGAGTTTGCGCGAAGTGGCCAAGACCGCGGGTATCGTGCCCACCGGTTTCTATCGCCATTTCGCCGATATGGACCAGCTTGGGCTGGTATTGGTCAGCGAGGTCGGCCAGACCTTTCGCGCCACGATCCGCCTGGTGCGCCACAACGAATTCGTGATGGGCGGCATCATTGATGCCTCGGTGCGCATCTTTCTCGATGTGGTTTCGGCTAACCGCTCTCAGTTCCTGTTCCTGGCTCGCGAACAGTACGGCGGCTGTCTGGCCGTGCGCCAAGCCATCGCCGCCCTGCGCGAAGACATCACCCGCGACCTGGCCGCCGACTTGACGTTGATGCCCAAGTTGCAGCACCTGGATGCGGAAGGTTTGCACGTGATGGCCGACCTGATCGTCAAGAGTGTGTTCGCCACCCTGCCCGATATCATCGACCCACCGCCCCACGCCTTGCCGGCCCATCTTACGCCCCAAGCGAAAATCACCCAGCAACTGCGCTTTATCTTTATCGGCCTCAAGCATTGGCAAGGGCTGGGCAGCACCGAATAAGCCAATCAACCCGCCGTGTGGAACCGTTTGGCGGTGGTGTAGTGCTTGTTCCAGTAGCTATTGCTCAATGAGTCGATACGGATGGTTTTACCGGTGCGCGGCGAATGGATGAATTTGCCTTGGCCAATGTAAAGCCCGACATGGCTGACCTGGCCGCGCCCGTTGCCTTTGAAAAACACCGCATCCCCAGGCTTCAACGCATTGCGCTTGATGGTCGCCGCCGATGAGCGGTGCATGGCCGTGGTGGTGCGCGGTATCTGGATATTGGCCTGGGTCTTGAACAGGTACACCAGGAAGCTGCTGCAATCGAAGCCCTGCTCCGCCGAGGTGCCGCCCCACTTGTAGGGCGTACCGAGCAACTCATGGGCGCGGTCGATCACGTCGTCGATGGAGGCGGGCTTGAGGCTTTGCAGCGACGAGCCGAAGCTGGCGCGGGGCTGAAAATTGGCCGATGCCGTTGAAATGAAGAAGGTCAGGCTGGCCAGGCATATACAGAAAATTGATCGAAGCATGATGAACGTCGCGGTGGTATTAAACAGGGCGCATAGCCTAAAGAACCCGCAGGTAATCTCATGAACTCCAAATCCTCATGATTCGTAGGACAAATCCTAAAAACCGCCTACAGAGAAAAAGATGAAAGAAATTTCATCAAGACAAGCGCCGCCATCAACGCAAAACGCCCTTCGCCGGTGCTATAAACCTCGCCACGCACCAAATTGATTCACGCACTGAATTATCCGACGCCCTATTGAGCAGCATGCCTGCCTGACTACAGGGAATTCCTACTCAATCCCGTGATTGGCAAGCCCCTTGCTCTAGGTCTTTCATCGCTCACAGCTGGAAGCTCTCTGATGCTGGTGATACACCGCCGAATCGCCCCCCAAGCCCTCTGGGCCGCCGAGTTGCTGCTCAATTTCGAAGCCCGCAGCAAAAGCCGCCTGCGCTGTTTCAGTGCCGACGGTGAAGACGTCGGCCTGTTTTTGGAGCGGGGCCAGCCGCCCTTGCACGATGGTGAATTCCTACAGGCAGAAGACGGACGCGTCGTACGGGTGTGCGCCCGTCCTGAACAACTGCTGCACGTCACCTGCCGCAACGCGTTCGAGTTGACCCGCGCCGCCTATCACCTGGGCAACCGCCATGTGGCGCTGCAAGTCGGTGACGGTTGGCTGCGCCTGCTTGATGACTACGTGCTCAAGGCCATGCTTGAACAGCTGGGTGCCGATGCACAGCCCATCGAAGCGCCGTTTCAACCCGAGCACGGCGCCTATGGCGGCGGCCATCATCATTCGCGCCATGGGGATGAAGACTTCAACTACGCCCCCAAGCTGCATCAGTTCGGCGTACGTCTATGAACCCAGCCTGGGCGCTTCTACGCCTGGCCAGTCCGCAACTGCCGATTGGCGGTTACAGCTATTCCCAGGGCCTGGAAATGGCGGTGGACAACGGCCGCGTGCAGGATGCCGCGAGCGCCCGACGTTGGATCAGTGACCAGTTGCTGCTCAACCTGGCGCGCTTCGAAGCGCCGCTGTTGCTTGCCCATTGCCGCGCAGCCATCGAGCAGGACTGGGCGCGACTGGCGCAGTTGTGCGACGAGCATCGCGCCAGCCGTGAAACACGCGAGCTGTATCAGGAAAGCCGCCAGATGGGCTACTCCCTGCAACAGCTGCTCAACGGCTTGCCGGAACTGGACATCAGCGCCCATGACTTTCTTGCACAACGCGACGAAGCGCACTTGGCCCTTGGCTGGGCCTTGGCCGCGCGCGCCTGGCACATCAGCCCCGACGACGCCCTCGCCGCCTGGCTGTGGAGCTGGCTGGAAAACCAATTGGCAGTGCTGATGAAAACCCTGCCACTGGGCCAGCAAGCGGCCCAGCGTCTAACCAGTGAACTGCTGCCGCTGCTGCAACAAGCCCAGCAGGATGCCGGGCGCATTAACCCTAACCATTTGGGCAGCGCTGCTTTTGGCCTGTCCCTGGCGTGCATGGCCCACGAGCGCCAGTACAGCCGCCTGTTCCGTTCCTGATTCTGGAGAAGCACATGAACACACAACCCCTGCGCGTCGGTATCGGCGGCCCGGTAGGCTCGGGCAAGACCGCCCTGACCCTGGCCCTGTGCCTGGCGCTGCGCGATCGCTACAACCTGGCGGTGGTGACCAACGACATCTACACCCGCGAAGACGCCGACTTCCTGGTGCGCAACCAGGCCCTGGCGCCGGAGCGCATCATCGGCGTGGAAACCGGTGGCTGCCCACACACGGCGATTCGCGAAGATGCCTCGATCAACCTGGAGGCCGTGGACCAACTCAACCGCCGTTTTCCGGGCCTGGACCTGATTCTGGTGGAGTCCGGCGGCGACAACCTGTCGGCCACCTTCAGCCCGGAACTGTCGGACCTGACCATCTATGTGATCGATGTGTCTGCGGGCGACAAGCTGCCGCGCAAGGGCGGGCCTGGCATTTGTAAATCCGACCTGCTGGTGATCAACAAAATCGACCTGGCCCCGCTGGTCGGCGCGTCGCTGGAACTGATGAACAGCGACACTCAACGCATGCGCAACGGCAAACCCTTTGTGTTCAGCAACCAGAAAACCGGGGTCGGCCTGGATGACATCGTCGCCTTCATCGAACGCCAGGGCCTGCTGACCGCCGCCTGATCAACCCATAAGGAACCTGTCCATGAGACTCAACAGACTTTTCGCCGCCGCCGCGCTGCTGCTCGCGCCTGCCCTGGCCTTCGCCCATCCGGGCCATGGCGACAATGGCCTGGTGGCCGGTATCAGCCACCCCCTGGGCGGCCTCGATCATTTGCTGGCCATGCTTGCGGTGGGCCTCTGGGCTGCCCAACAAAAAGGCACCGCGCGCTGGGCGCTGCCGTGCACCTTTGTCGGCACCATGCTGATCGGCGGCGTGCTGGGTTTTGAAGGGCTGCAACTACCGGCGCTGGAAAGCGGGATTGCCGCATCGGTGCTGGCCTTGGGCCTGGCGGTAGCGTTGGCGGTGCGGCCGCCGCTGTTCGTGGCCGTGGGCGCCACGGCCTTGTTTGCGCTGTTTCACGGCGTCGCCCATGGCCTGGAACTGCCGGACATGACCAGCCCTTGGGCGTATGCGGCTGGGTTTGTGGGGGCGACCGCGGCCTTGCATGCAGCCGGTTATGCAGTCGTGCGCTTTTTGCCAGCTGCTGCTGCACCCTTGGTGCGGGTGGCCGGGGCGGCTTCGGCGGCGACTGGGGTGTGGTTGCTGGCGGGTTGATTTGCAGCGCTGCTGAGGGCCTCTTCGCGAGCAAGCCCGCTCCCACATTTGGAATGCGTTCCAACTGTGGGAGCGGGCTTGCTCGCGAAAGCGGTAGCATAAACACCGCCGTTCCCAAGCCTGCTACCATGCGCGCCTACACCCCTGCCGTGACGACGCCAGCCAATGCCCATCGCTTCCCCCTCTTCCCTGACGCCTGTGCTCACGCACTTCCATGACCTGATCGTGCCCCTCTGGCAAGGCCCGGGCTGGAATGCCGACCTGGCATTGCCCTTTGAGGCCCTGGACGCCGACCACCAGCCACTGCCCCCACAGCGCTATCGCGCCATGGCCTGCGCCCGGCAGTTGTACCTGTTCGCCAGCCTGATCGGCGAGCCCGGCGCGGCTTTTGCCGAAGAACGTGCGGCGGCGCTGTTTCGCTCCCTGCAACGGCACTTCCATGATGCCGAACACGGTGGCTGGTTCTACAGCATCGACCCCGCCGGCCAGCCGCTGGACAAGCGCAAAGACCTCTACACCCACGCCTTCATTATTTTTGCCTGCGCCCATTACTGGGCGAAGGTGCGTGAGCCATTGGTAGAGTCGGTGCTCAACGCTGCCCTGGAAGTCGTCGCCCAACGCTTTGCCACCGGCGACGGTTTGTACGAAGCAGTACTGGAACGCAATTGGGCCTCCCTCAACTCAGGCCCCTTGCAAAACCCACTGATGCACCTGGCCGAAGGTTTCCTGGCCACCCTCGCGGTGCGTGAGGACGCCCAGGTGCAAGCGGCCCTGCTGGCACTGGCGACGGCCATGCAGCAACGCTTCATCGACCGCGAGCACGGCGTGATGATGGAGAAACCTTTGGGCGCTGTGGATAACTGGTTTGAGCCGGGGCACCAGTTCGAATGGTTCTTTTTGCTCGAGTCTTCAGCTGTGCTGCGCGGCACCGCGCTGCATGGCTCGCTGACACGGGCATTTGCCTATGCCGAGCAAAAGGGTGTGGATAAGTTAAGCGGTGCGGTCAGCGGCATGCTCGCGCTGGATGGCACGGTGCGCGACGGTACCCAACGGATCTGGGCACAGGCGGAGTACCTGCGGGCGCTGACCTTGCGGCCGGGTAGCGAAGCGGTGCTGCAGCGTCAGTTGCAGGCGTTGCAACAGCGCTTTTTGCATGCCAAGGGTTGGCATGAATGCCTGGATGCCGAGGGTAAGGTGAGCCGACGGGACATGCCTTCGACTACGCCTTATCATTTGGCGACTTGCTATCAGGGCTTGGTCCAGCATCTGGGCTGACCTGCAAGGCCCCATCGCAGGCAAGCCAGCTCCCACATTTTAATGTGCGAACACTATCAACTGTGGGAGCTGGCTTGCCTGCGATAGCCTCACCTCGGTCTAACAGACTTTAGGCAATCCACTTGCGGTCGCCTGTAAAACTGATCGTCAACCACCGCGCCGCATCCGCCGCCCCCAACTCTGTGGATATCTCTTCACGCAGCCCATCGAGGGTGGCAACGTTATCCACCGGGTAATCCGCTGGCAGCACCACATGAATCTCGATAAACCGTGCACGCCCGTGCTTCTGCACATAGGACACGTAGTCGTCGAAACCATGCTTGGCCTGCGCCGCGTCCATCACTTCGCGGACCTTGTCGTCCAAGTGATCCGGCGCGATGCCCAACACTTCGCGCAGCGCCGGGCGCAGGATCTTGAATGCCGGCGCCAGCATGCTCAGGGCCAGCAGGATCAGGATCAACGGGTCCACGTAGACCGCCCACTCGCCATAGCCCTGGGACTTGAGCAACAGTGCGGCCAGGAAGCTGATCAGCAAGCCCACCGACAGCATCGCGTCCACCAGCCAACTGATGTTGTCGAACTGGATCAATGACGATTTGAGTGTGCGATTGCGGTAGCGCACATAGAAGAAGTAGGCGAACTCCACGACGGTAAACACCGCCGCATAAATAATCACCAGCCCCAACTCGATTTCGCGCCCGCCATTGATAATGCCGAACACGCCATTGAGGAACGCGTAGATGGCAATCAGCAGCAGGAAGCTGCCTTCTATCAGCAGCACCATCGGCTCCAGGTGCCAATAGCCGAATTGGAAACGCTCGTTGCTTTTCTTGGCGATCAGCTTGGCCGTGATCAGCATCAACACCTTGATGGCGGTGGCGATCAGCGAGAAAAAGCCGTCGAACAGAATGGATTGGGCGCCGGATATCACACCCGTGACAATCCCGGCGATCGCGACTGCGAACATCAGGATAGTCGATTGTTTGAGCAGTGCCTGCTCACCTCGGTTACTCACATAGCCTCCTGTCAAAACCTTTAAACCGCTGGGTGCGGTGGGGTTCTCAGGCGGGCAGTGTACCTTATGTCCTGTTTTGGCCGATTTGACGCCATCTACTGTAGGAGCGAGCTTGCTCGCGAAAAACCTGAGCGCGCCGCGTGCATTCAGGATACCCGCGTCATCGTTAACGTTTTTCGCGAGCAAGCTCGCTCCTACAGTGTGTCGCGCAGGTGCTTAGCCCTTGGCCCCACGCTCAATCGCAAACCCGGCCCAGGTCTGGCTCACCGGCATCAGCTCCAGGCGGTTGATGTTCACGTGCGCCGGGGTGTTCATCACCCAGAAAATCGTATCGGCAATATCCTGCGGCTGGATCGGTTCGGCCCCTGCATAGGTGGCGTCGTAACGCGCCTGGTCACCGCCGAAGCGCACCAGGGAGAACTCGCTTTCACACAAGCCCGGCTCAATATTGGTCACGCGCACGCCGGTGCCTTGCAAGTCGCAGCGCAGGTTCAACGAGAACTGCTTCACGAACGCCTTGGAGCCGCCGTACACATGGCTGCCCGGGTACGGGTAGTTACCGGCGATGGAGCCCAGGTTGATAATCCCGGCACCGCGCCCATGGGCAATCAGGCGCGGCAACAGCAGGTTGGTGGTGGTCAGCAGGCCCTTGATGTTGGTGTCGACCATGGTTTCCCAATCGTCGAGGTCGCACTTGGGCGCAGGGTCGGTGCCCACGGCCAGGCCGGCATTGTTGATCAGGCCACGCAGCGTCGCGAACGAGGGCGGCAAGTTGGCGATGGCCTCCTCCATGCCTTTGCGGTCGCGCACATCCACCACCAGGCCATGCACTTCGGTCTGCTTGGAAAGCTCTTCGACCAAGGCATTCAAGCGCTCGGCACGACGACCGGTAAGCACCAGTTTCCAACCGGCCTCGGCAAAGCGACGGGCACAGGCTTCGCCGAAACCTGAAGTAGCGCCAGTGATAAACAGCGTGTCGGACATGGTGTTCTCCTTGCGGGCATCGGGAAAAAAACAGCCAGCAGAATGCCCTTACGCCGCGTTTGCGGCAACCGCTGTGCACACACACGCATGCTTGGCTGATCATTTTTTAATCAAACCACGCAAAGCCTTATAAACCGTAGCTTGCAGCCATATGCGCGCAGGTTATCCACAACTGCGCCCACAGTCTTTGGGGGCAAGTGCAAACGGCGCAAAGCCGCTGTGTACAAGGGTTGCAGGCGGTTTTATAAAGTTTTTTGCTTGACCTGGGCGAGCGCCTATGTAGCCGCTGACAAATGCAGAAAAACACAACGATGGCTCCAGGCCAGTCATTCCGGCCCCTGCGCGCGTCTTTCCAGAGTTTAGTCACAGACTTATCCACAGGCAGGAATGACTTATTTCATTCATATACCTGTGTCTTTAAACAGGTTGACAAACCCTTGAGGCGGTGGCGAAAAACACGCTGATCGAAAAACAACCAACACGCTACAAGCCACGTAGTTAAAGGCTTTCAGCCAGCTACTCCCACGTTACCCACAGCCGGTTCCACAGTGGATGGGGACAAGTCAAAACTGTGACAAAACAGGGATTTGCGGCGGCTATATGTCGCGCTTTTGAGGTCGGCTGGATTTGTTTTCCACAATTTGGTGGAGGGCGTGTTGACACCGCAAAAACAAATGTGGGAACCGGGCCTTGGGTGGGAGCTGGCTTGCCTGCGATGCAGCCACCTCGGTATGCCAGCTAAACCGAGGTGATGCTATCGCGGGCAAGCCCGGCTCCCACATAAGGCCCGGTTCCCACAGGGTTGATGCGCCTGGATCTTAGGTTAGTGGCCGCCCAGGTAGGCGTTACGCACGTCCTCGTTCACCAGCAACTCCTTGCCGGTCCCGGTCAGACGAATCTCACCATTGACCATCACATACGCGCGGTCCGACAGGCGCAGCGCATGGTTGGCGTTCTGCTCCACCAGGAAGATAGTCATACCGGTGGACGCCAGCTCGCGCAGGGTGGAGAAGATCTGCTTCACCACAATCGGCGCCAACCCCAGGCTTGGCTCATCGAGCAACAACAGCTTGGGCCGGCTCATCAGCGCACGGGCGATGGCGAGCATTTGCTGCTCGCCGCCGGACATGGTCATGGCCCGCTGGTTACGCCGCTCCTTGAGCCTGGGGAACAGCTCGAACATGCGTTGCATGTCCTCGCTGGCGAACTTGTCGCCAATGGGGATGGTGCCCATCAGCAGGTTTTCCTCGACGGTCATGTCGGGGAACACCCGCCGCCCTTCCGGCGACTGCGCAATGCCGTTGGAAGCGATGTAGTGGGACGACTTGTGGGTAATGTCGACGCCGTTGTACAGAATCTGCCCCGATTCGGCGCGAGGCTGGCCGAAGATCGACATCAGCAGCGTGGACTTTCCTGCGCCGTTGGAGCCGATCAGGCTGACGGTTTCGCCTTCGTTGATGTGCAGCGAGACTTTTTTCAGGGCCTGGATCGGGCCGTAGAACACGTCCAGGTCCTTCATTTCGAGGATGGGTCCGCTCATACCAGCTCCTCTTCGTCCGCGCCCAGGTAGGCAGCAATCACTTTCGGGTCGTTGCGGATCGCGTCGGGGCCGCCTTCGGCGATCACGTTGCCGTGGTCCAGCACCACAATGTGGTCGGAAATACTCATCACCATGCCCATGTCGTGTTCGATCAGCACCACCGTGAGGTCGTGTTCGTCGCGCAGCAGGCGAATCATCGCGCTGAGGGCTTCGGTTTCCTGAGGGTTGAGGCCCGCTGCCGGTTCGTCCAGGCAGATGATCTGCGGCCGCGTGCACATGGCGCGGGCGATTTCCAGACGGCGCTGCTGGCCGTAGGAGAGCTCGCCGGCCAGACGGTTGGCGCAGTCCACCAGGTCGACCACTTCCAGCCAGTAGAATGCGCAGTCCAGCGCATCGCTTTCGGCCTTGCGGTAGCCTTTGGTATTGAGGATGCCGGCAAGCATGTTGCGGTTGACCCACATGTGCTGGGCCACCAGCAGGTTTTCCAGCACCGACATTTCCTTGAACAGGCGAATGTTCTGAAAGGTGCGCGCCAGCCCGGCACGGTTCACCAGGTGGGTGCCGCCGAACATCTTGTAGTACACACGGCTGAGGAAGCTTTTGGGCGACACGAAGTCGGTGGCCTCAAAGCGCTCACCCAGCAACTGAATGACGTTGGTTTGCTTGCCCCGCACGTTGAGCTCGATCTTGCCGCCACTGGCTTTGTAGAAGCCGGTGAGGCAGTTGAACACCGTGGTCTTGCCGGCGCCGTTGGGGCCGATCAGGGCGAAGATCGAGTTGCGTTTGACCTGCAGGCTCACATCACTGAGGGCCTTGATGCCTCCGAAGTGCATCATCAGGTGTTCCACGGAGAGGACCACTTCCTTGCTCATGGCGCTACCCCCTTGCGTGGCGTCACACCGGTACGGCTGATCCGAATCAAGCCACGCGGTCTCCAGATCATCATCACCACCATCAACACGCCAAACAGCAGCACGCGATACTCGGAGAAGCTGCGCAGCAGTTCGGGCGCCACGGTCAGCACAAACGCGGCGATCACCACGCCGACCGTCGAGCCCATGCCGCCCAACACCACGATGGCGAGGATCAACGCCGACTCGAAGAAGGTAAACGACGATGGGTTGACGAAGCCCTGGTAGCTGGCAAAGAACACCCCGGCCAAACCTGCGGTTGAAGCGCCGATGGTGAAGGCCGAGAGTTTGACCAGCACATGGTTCAGGCCCATGGAACGGCAGGCGATTTCATCTTCGCGCAGGGCTTCCCAGGCGCGACCGACCGGCATGCGCGTCAGGCGATGCTTGATGTACAGCACGGCCAGCACCACCAGAAACAGCACGATGTAGATGAACATGAACTTGATGTTGGGGTTGTAATCGATGCCGAAGAACTCGTGAAACGGAATGCCGCCATCCTTTGCACGCTTGCCGAATTCAAGGCCCAGAAAGGTCGGCGAAGGCACCGGCATACCGTTGGGGCCGCCGGTGAATGACAGCCAGTTGTTGAGTACCAGGCGAATGATTTCCCCGAAGCCCAGGGTCACGATGGCCAGGTAGTCACCGTGCATTCGCAGCACCGGGAAGCCGAGTATGCACCCCGCCAGCGCCGCCGCGATGGCCGCCAGCGGCAGCACCGTCCAGAACCCCAGGCCCAGGTATTGATAACCCAGCGCCAGGCCGTAGGCACCAATGGCGTAGAAGGCCACGTAACCCAGGTCGAGCAGGCCCGCCAGGCCCACCACGATGTTCAGCCCCAGGCCGAGCAACACGTAGATCAGCCCCAGGATCACCACGGTGAGCAGGTACTTGTTGGCAAAGATCGGGAACACGATGGCGATCACGATCAGCGCCGGGATGATCCAGCGCAATCGCGACTTGTAGTCCGGTGGCAGCACGTGCACACCCGAGCCGCTGCTTTCGAAGCCCTGCAGAATCTTCACACCCTTTGGGGTTTGCAGAAACAGGCTGAGGGCAAAGCGTCCGGCCATCACAATGGCGACCAATGTGGCAACGCGCAGCGGCTCCAGGTTGAAGCTGTAGCCGTCGAGCACCACGCCGACGATAGGCCCGAACACGATCAGCGAAATCAGCCCGGCGAGGACCGTATCGACCACACTTTTCTTGATATCAATGGATTTGGCAGCAGACATGTTTACACCTTCGCCACGAGTGGGCGACCAAGCAGGCCCTGGGGACGGAAAATCAGAATCACCACCAGCAGGGAGAAACTGAACACGTCTTTGTAGTCAGAGTTGATCAACCCCGAGAACAACGACTCGGAGATACCGAGAATGATCCCGCCCAGCATCGCCCCAGGCAGAGAGCCGATGCCGCCGAGTACCGCCGCGGTAAACGCCTTGATGCCGATGATGAAGCCGGCATAGAAGTCGAAGGTGCCGTAGTTGAGGGTGATGAGCACGCCGGCCAGGGCGGCCATGGCGGCACCGATGACAAACACGTAGGAGATCACCCGGTCGGTGTTGATGCCCAGAATCGAGGCCATCTTGCGGTCTTGCTGGGTGGCACGGCACATACGGCCCAGCTTGGTGTATTTGATGATGTAGGTGAGCAAGGCCATGCCGGCAAAAGCGGCGACCAGGATGAACACCTTGGTGTAGGTCAGTTGTACAAACCCGGTGCCGATATCGACACGCCAGGCGCCGGCCAGCAGGGTGGGAATGCCTTGTTGCTTGGCGCCCTGGGCGATCTGCGCGTAGTTCTGCAGGATAAGCGAGATACCGATGGCGCTGATCAGCGGAGCCAGGCGGGTGGAGTTACGCAACGGTTTGTAGGCGACACGCTCAATCACCCAACCGTACACGCCGGTGACGACTACGGTGAAGATCAAGGTACCGAGAATGAGCAGCGGGAAGGATTCGATGCCGAAGTAAGCCAGCAGTGCCAGACTGATCGCCGCGAGGTAAGCGGAAATCATATAAACCTCGCCGTGGGCGAAGTTGATCATGCCAATGATGCCATAGACCATTGTGTAGCCGATGGCGATCAGGCCATAGACCGACCCGAGGGTCAGGCCGTTGACCAGTTGCTGCAGGAAAATACCATCCATAACGCAATCTCACGCGGTGAGCACCTGCACACCGGTGGGGTGTGCGGCGCTTCTGGAGGAAAAAACAGGTTTGTTGCAATAGAGCAGGCAACCAGGCCCTCTGTGGGAGCTGGCTTGCCTGCGATATCGGTTTCACATTCAACACAGGTGTTGGTATTGAGGCCGTCATCGCGGGCAAGCCCGGCTCCCAAAGAGATCGAGGTGTTCAAGCCGTCGCGTTATTACTTCTGCTTTTCCAACTGATGGTATTTGCCGTCTTTGTCCCACTGGTAAACCACGTAGTCAGAGACTTTCAGGTCGCCCTTGGCATCCCAGGCTTTTTCGCCCATGACGGTTTTAACCGGGTTGGCCTTGAGCCACTTGGCAGCGTCTTCGCCCTTGTTGGACTTGGCACCGTTGAAGCCGGCGGCCAGGGCCTGGATCGAGGCGTAGGCGTACAGGGTGTAGCCTTCAGGCTCGGTGCCGTTCTTGCGGAACTCTTCCACCACGGTCTTGCTGTCTGGCAGCAGGCGTGGGTCGGCGCCGAAGGTCATGTATACGCCATCGACGTACTGGGCGCCGCCGGCGGTGGCTACCAGTTCGTCGGTGACCACACCGTCATCGGACATGAACTTGACGTCTTTCAAGCCCGCTTCACGGATCTGGCGCACCAATGGGCCGGCTTCCGGATGCAAGCCGCCGAAGTACACGACGTCGGCGCCCAGGGAACGGATCTTGGTGACCAGGGCGCTGAAGTCTTTCTCGCCTCGGGTCAGGCCCTCTTCCAGCACCGGCTTGACGCCGCGCTTGGTCAGTTGGGCTGCGGTGGCGTCGGCCAAGCCTTTGCCGTAGGTGTCCTTGTCGTTGATCACCGCGACTTTCTTGCCCTTGAGCACATCGACGATATAGTCGCCGGCGACGATGCCTTGCTGGTCGTCACGCCCGCACATACGGAACATGGCGCCCAGGCCGCGTTCGGTCACTTGTGGGTTGGTGGAACCTGGGGTGATGGCGATGATGCCCGCTTCATCGTAAACCTCCGACGCCGGGATGGTATTGGATGAGCAGAAGTGCCCGACCACACCGATCACCTTGTCCTGGTCGGCCAGACGGTTGGCCACGGCTACGGCCTGCTTGGGTTCGCAGGCGTCATCGCCCGCCACGAGCTTGATCTGCTCGCCGTTAATGCCGCCGGCCTTGTTGATAACGTCGGCTGCCGCCTGGGCACCCTTCATGTACTGCTCACCGAAAGCGGCGTTGGCACCCGTCATCGGGCCTGCCACACCAATTTTCACATCAGCTTGAACAAACGTAGAAACACCCAGCGCCGCAGCAACGGCGAGGGCCAGAAAACCTTTCTTGTAAAACGTCTGGGACATGAGTGGTGCTCCGATATTTTTGATTTTTGGCACGACAACTTGCATTCAAACTTTTCACTGAAAGCTCAGAGCAAGCCGCGTGCCATTACTTTTTTATTCTTCAAAAAGACACGGTGTCATTGTTATTACAGGCGTTTCGACGCCTTTTGCCAGGACGTGCAACCGTCTAGCGTCTATAGGTGCAACCAACGCTCCAAAAAAGTACAACCCTGGGAGGTCGCACCTGCAACCACAGGCATAAACGACAGCTCCTACAGCTGTAACAATGTGCGTAACGGAACTGCACATTTACAGTGCGTGATTGCTACGACTTGCACCAATACAGATGGGTAGCCTGCTAAGAAAACGCAGGCTTTTGAGGGGTATTTCGCTGATCAAATCACGATCCTCAGGCATTGCCCGGCGTGATAGAGCGAGAAGCCGGCTTCATACAGGCAACTGCGCAGGCCCACAGCGGCCAGAGGTTGCATAGGGGCAAAAGGGATCGGCAAGGCTTGGGGGTCCTGGTGACACAGGTAGTCGGCAAACGCCTTGCCCACCACGCTGCCGGTGGTCACGCCGCGCCCGTTATAGCCGGTGACCGCCACCAGGCCGGGGGCCGGTTCGAACAGGCGCATCAAGTGGTCCGGGGTGAACGCGATGCAGCCGGTCCAGGTGTATTCCCATTGCACCGGTTTGAGGTACGGGAAGTAGTGTTGCTGCACCCGATCGGCCCACGCCTTGAGGAACCACGCCGGTTTCTGGTTGCCGTTACCCAGGCTGCCCAGCAACAGGCGCCCATCGGCATCGCGGCGAATGCTGCTCAGGACCTGGCGCGTGTCCCAGGAGCCCTGGCCGCCGGGGAGGATTTGCCGGGCGGCGTCATCAGTCAGGGGCGCCGAGGCCACCTGGTAGTAATAGCCGGGGAAGAAGTTACGCCGCAGCTCGGTCCATTCGCCTTCGGTGTAGGCATTGGAGGCGATCACCACCTGCGCGGCCTCTACCGCGCCCTCGGCGGTCTGCACCGACCAATCGGCGCCTTGGCGCTCAAGCTGGGTGACCGGCGAATGATCGAACAGTTGCCCGCCCAGCCCAACGGCGGCATTCGCCAACCCAGTGGTGTAGGCCATGGGGTTCAAGGTGCCGGCGCGCCGATCCAGCAACGCGGCGGCGATTTTCCGGGTGCCGGTGGCGCGCTCGCAGGCCTGGCCGGTGAGTAACTCAACCGGTGCGCCGCGGCGTTTCCACTGCTGCTCACGGCTGCGCAAGTCCGCCTCGCCACGGGCGTTGTGCGCCATGTGCAAGGTGCCTTCACGGCGCAATTGGCAGTCGATGTTGTATTTGTCGATCAGGCTGAACACCAGGGACGGCGCCGCGCCCAACATGCGGTTGAGCTGGCTGCCCACCGCCGTGCCGAAACCGGCCTCGATCTCGTCCGGTGGAATCCACAGGCCGGCGTTGACCAGCCCGACGTTGCGCCCCGAACCGCCGTGACCGGTGCGATGGGCCTCCAGTACGGCGACGCTTTTACCCTGTTCCAGCAAATGAATAGCCGCCGACAAACCGGTGATGCCGGCGCCGATCACGCACACATCCACCTTGACCGCGCCCTTGAGCGCGGCTCGGTCGGGGCGGCCTGGGGTGAGGTGTTCCCATAAACATGTTTCGCGCAGTGCCATTGCCAGACTCCGATGAGACCTAACAAACAACTCAATTCAGTTTCGACTTGGTAATCCAATCAAATGTGGGAGCGGCCTTGCTCGCGAATTCAGTGTGTCAGTCAACAGATTTACAGCTGATCCACCGCATTCGCGAGCAAGCCCGCTCCCACATTTTCAACCGCGTTTCGACAGTGGTTTAGTCGAAGGTAATGCCTTGTGCCAACGGCAGTTCCAGCGAGTAGTTCACGGTATTGGTCTGCCGGCGCATATACCCGCGCCACGCATCCGAGCCCGATTCACGCCCGCCGCCGGTCTCTTTTTCACCCCCGAACGCGCCACCGATCTCCGCGCCGCTCGGGCCGATGTTGACGTTGGCAATACCGCAGTCGCTGCCCACCGCCGACATGAACTGCTCGGCTTCACGCACGTCGGTAGTGAAGATGCAGGACGACAAGCCTTGCGGCACGGCGTTGTTCAGGCGCAGGGCTTCGGCGAAGTCGGTGTAACCGACCACGTAAAGAATCGGCGCGAAGGTTTCGCTGCACACCACGTCGCTTTGCTCAGGCATCTCCACGATGGCCGGCGATACGTAGTAGGCGTTGGGGAATTTTTCTTGCAACTGGCGCTTGCCGCCGAACACCTTGCCGCCTTCGCTCAAGGCTTGCTCAAGGGCATCCTGCATGTTGTCGAAACTGTGCTTGTCGATCAGCGGGCCAATCAGGTTGCCTTCCAGGGGGTGGCCGATGCGCACTTTGGAATAGGCGGCCTTGAGGCGGGTGACGATTTCTTCCTTGACCGACTCATGGGCGATCAGCCGGCGCAGGGTGGTGCAGCGTTGTCCGGCGGTGCCCACCGCGCTGAACAGGATGGCGCGCACGGCCATGTCCAGGTCGGCGCTTGGGCCGAGGATCATCGCGTTATTGCCGCCCAGTTCCAGGATGCTGCGGGCGAAACGCGCGGCGACTTTGGGTGCCACTTCGCGGCCCATGCGCGTGCTGCCGGTGGCGCTGATCAGGGCGACGCGCGGGTCGTCTACCAGCGCAGCGCCGGCGTCGCGGCCGCCGATGATCACTTGGCTGAGGTACTCGGGGGCACCGTCGAATTTTTTCAGTACGCGCTCGAACAAGGCCTGGCAGGCCAGTGCGGTGAGCGGGGTCTTTTCCGACGGTTTCCAGATCACCGCGTTGCCGCACACCAGGGCCAGCGCGGTGTTCCACGCCCATACTGCCACGGGGAAGTTAAAGGCGCTGATCACACCGACCACGCCCAGCGGGTGCCAGGTTTCACGCATATGGTGCCCGGGGCGCTCGGAGGCGATGGTCAAGCCGTACAACTGGCGCGACAGGCCGACGGCGAAGTCGCAGATGTCGATCATTTCCTGCACTTCACCCAAGCCTTCCTGGGTGATCTTGCCGGCTTCCCAGGAAACAAGTTCGCCCAGGTCGGCCTTGTACTCGCGCAATACGTCGCCGAACTGGCGCACCAGCTCGCCACGCCGCGGCGCCGGCACCTTGCGCCAGGCTTCGAATGCATGCTCGGCGCGACTGACCTGCTGCTCCACCTCGGCGGCACCTTCCCAATGGACACTGCCGATACGGCTGCCATCAATCGGTGAATGCACGGGTTGTTTCCCAGCCTGGTACAGCGCCGGGTTTACCCCGAGACGATCAAGCAATGCGGCAACCATGGGTCACTCCTTCAAATCTGCGTAGAAAAATCGCGCCGCTGCTTGCACGGCGATCCTGAGCCTATTTGTAGCTGGCCCAAGACTTGCCAACAAACGACGATTAGGCGAGATATCATTCCCTTTATTCATGCAAGAATAAAAAGAGGCATGCCGTGCTGAACAGAAGACATTTGCCCTCGATCACCGCCCTGCAGTGTTTCGAAGCGGCCACCCGCCACCTGAGCTTCACCCGCGCGGCCGAAGAACTGAACCTCACCCAAAGCGCGGTGAGCAAACAGGTGGCGCAGCTGGAAGAGCTGTTGCAGCACCTGCTGTTCCGCCGCGTGCGCCGCCGCTTGCAGATGACCCCGGCGGGCGACCTGTACCTGGTGGAAGTGCGCAAGATCCTCACACAAGTGGAAATGTCCACCCACTACCTGCGCTCCTACGGCGGCGAAACCGAAGTGCTGCGCGTGTCCACGCCCTACACTTTTGGCGCACGCTGGCTGGTACCGCGCCTCAAGGGTTGGCGTTTGCGTCACCCGCAGATCCACCTGGACCTGTGCAACGAACAGGCCCCGGACGAATTACTGCAAGGCAAGGCCGACATGGCGTTTTACTTCGGCCAGGGCGCACGCCCTGGCACCGAGAGCCTGAAGCTGTTCAGTGAAGAGCTGGTACCGGTCTGTTCGCCCGACAGCCTGCCTGCCCAGCCCTTCACCGACCCCACGCAACTGAGCGACCTGGTGCTGCTGCAAAACGCCTCGCGGCCCCAGGGCTGGCATGACTGGTTCGCCAGCCAGGGTTTCCATACAGAGCACAGTTACCATGGGCCGCGGTTCGACACGTTCTATATGTGCATTCGGGCCGCGCAGGTGGGTTGTGGCGTGGCGCTGTTGCCGCGCTTTCTGGTGGAAGAGGAATTGGCCGAGGGCAAGCTGGTGATTCCCTGGCAACATGCGATGCCGAGCCAGGATGCTTACTACCTGGCGTATCCTGAGCATTCGGCGGAGGTGCCCAAGGTGCGTGAATTTGTGAAGTGGATGATGGAGCAGGTTATTTAGTGCCTGACATATCGCTTTCGCGAGCAAGCCCGCTCCCACATTTGAAGTGCATTCCAAGTGTGGGAGCGGGCTTGCTCGCGAAAGCGCCAGTGGCCTTGGCAAAAAAATCACTGGCAATCCCCCACAGGTCTATGCGCCACTAGCCCCCTTCCTCAATTGTGCGTAAAGGCCGGCCTCCATCGCCGACCCGTCTGGAGATTCCCGTTATGAGCGAGAGTGTGTTTGCCGATCGCATCGTGCAGAACCTGCTCGACACCGACTTCTACAAGCTGACCATGATGCAGGCGGTGCTGCACAACTATCCGAACGTGGAAGTTGAATGGGAGTTTCGTTGCCGTAACAGTGAAGACCTGCGCCCTTACCTGGCGGAGATCCGCTACCAGATCGAGCGCCTCGCCGAGCTGAGCCTGAGCCCCGATCAACTGGGGTTCCTGGAACGCATCAGCTTTATGAAACCGGATTTTCTGCGCTTCCTCGGGCTGTTTCGCTTCAACCTGCGGTATGTGCAAACCGGCATAGAGAATGGCGAGTTGTTTATCCGCCTGCGCGGGCCGTGGCTGCATGTGATCCTGTTTGAAGTGCCAATGCTGGCCATCGTCAGCGAGGTGCGTAACCGCTACCGCTACCAGACCGTGATCCTTGAACAGGCCCGCGAGCAGCTGTATCGCAAGTTCGACTGGCTGACCGCCAACGCCAGCAGCGACGAGCTGTCGGAGCTGCAAGTAGCGGACTTCGGTACGCGCCGGCGTTTTTCCTACCGGGTGCAAGAAGAAGTGGTCAGCGTGCTCAAGCACGATTTCCCTGGCCGCTTTGTTGGCACCAGCAACGTGCACCTGGCCCGTGAGTTCGATATGAAGCCGCTGGGCACCATGGCCCATGAATGGATCATGGCCCACCAGCAACTCGGCCCGCGCCTGATCGACAGCCAGATCGCCGCCCTTGATTGCTGGGTGCGCGAGTACCGGGGCCTGCTGGGTATCGCCCTCACCGATTGCATCACCACTGACGCGTTCCTCGGCGACTTCGACCTGTACTTCGCCAAGCTCTTCGACGGCTTGCGCCATGACTCCGGTGACCCGATCCAGTGGGCGGAAAAAGCCATCGCTCACTACCACAAGCTGGGCATCGAACCGATGAGCAAGACCCTGGTGTTCTCCGACAGTCTGACATTGCCCAAGGCCTTGGAAATATTCCGGGCGTTGCGCGGTCGCATTAATGTGAGCTTTGGCATCGGCACCAACCTGACCTGTGATATTCCAGGGGTGGAACCGATGAGCATCGTGCTTAAAATGACCGCCTGCAATGGCCAGCCCGTCGCGAAAATCTCCGATGAAGCGGGCAAGACCCATTGCACCGACCCGAATTTTGTCGCCTATTTGCGTCACGTTTTCAAAGTACCTGCCTTATCCAGCAAGGAGTGAATCATGCAAGCCGTACAGCGTGAGATTGCGCAACAGCTCAAGGTGCAAGCCCCGTTCAAGGACCAGGCCGCACTCGAAGCCGAGGTTGCCCGGCGCGTGGCCTTTATCCAGGACTGCCTGCGCAATTCCGGGCTCAAGACCCTGGTGCTCGGCATCAGTGGCGGTGTCGACTCCCTGACCGCAGGCCTGTTGGCCCAACGTGCGATGCAGGAGCTGCGCGCCAGCACCGGCGATGAGGCTTATCGGTTTATTGCCGTGCGCCTGCCCTACGAAACCCAGTTCGACGAACACGACGCCCAGGCTTCGGTGGACTTTATCGAGCCGGACGAGCGCCACACCGTGAACATCGGCCCGGCAGTGAAGGCCCTGGCTAATGAAGTGGCGGCGTTTGAAGGCAAGGCGGCGGTGTCCCGCGATTTCGTGCTGGGCAACACCAAGGCGCGCATGCGCATGGTGGCCCAGTACACCATCGCCGGCGCGGCGGGCGGCCTGGTGATCGGCACCGACCATGCGGCGGAAGCGGTGATGGGCTTTTTCACCAAGTTCGGTGACGGCGCCTGTGACTTGGCGCCGTTGAGCGGGCTGGTGAAGCATCAGGTGCGAGCCATTGCCCGCCACTTTGGTGCGCCGGAATCGCTGGTGGAGAAGGTGCCGACCGCTGACCTCGAAGACCTGTCGCCGGGCAAGCCGGACGAGGCGTCACATGGAGTGACCTATACCGAGATCGATGCGTTCCTGCAGGGTGAACCGGTGCGTGAAGAGGCGTTCAGGATTATCTGCGATACCTATCGCAAGACTGAGCACAAGCGGGTGATGCCGTTTGCGCCTTGAGGTGAACCCGATCGTTTTGCATTGATTGTTAGATCGCCTTCGCGAGCAAGCCCGCTCCCACAGTTGACCGAGTTCCAACATGAGAATGCGGTCGAATGTGGGAGCGGGCTTGCTCGCGAAGAACGGTAACGCGGTCTTACTTCAGAACCACAGCACCTTTCATCATCGAGATGTGGCCTGGGAACGAGCAGAAGAAGCTGTACTTCTCATCGGCCTTCAGCTTGGAGACGTCGAAGGTCACCGAGTCTTTCTCGCCGGCACCGATGATCTTGGTGTGGGCGATGATGCGCTCATCACCGGCTTTCAGGTAATCCTTGTCGATCCCCGCAGCCATGCCGTCGGTTGCCACCGGTTGCATATTGGCTTCGGTAGTCAGCACCCAGTTATGGCCCATCACGTTTTTCGGCAGGTTGCCCGAGTGAGTCAGCTCAACGGTGAACTGCTTGCAGCTCTTGTCGATGGTGATTTCTTTGGTGTTGAAAGACATCTGGTCAGTAGAGTCGACAGTGACCTTGCACTCTGCAGCAAGCAACTGGCCGCTCGCCAGAGTCAGCAGGGAAACAGCAACGAGTTTGGCAAACATGTGAATCTCCAAGGCAGAATTTTAAAAACGCGGATTGCGGTAAGGGTGCCTCAATCAGGCTTGAGTTCTTATGATCTGAATCAACAGATTGTATACAACTTTAGGCTATCAGCTTCATCAACACAATCAACCAGCCAAACTGCCGCACCCTGATTATGATCGGCCCATCACTCACGGGAGTTCATGCCATGCACCTCAATCACCTGTTCAACGGCCTCCTGGCTGCCTACGCCTGCGGTAAGTGAAAGCAAAGGGCCCCCTGAAGCTGCTACCATGACGACCCGAGGCAGCTGCGCGCCGCCCACCCTCACCTTCGACCCTAGAGGATCGCCCATGGCCAAACCTAATTACTCCTTCGCCAAACGTCAGAGAGACTTGGCCAAGGAACAGAAGAAAGAGGAAAAGCTGCAACGCAAGAAAGCCGCTGCAGACGAAGAAGCCGGCGTGCTGAACCCGGATGCGGAAGGTGAAGCAGCAACTGACGAGACCGAAACCCCGAAAGCCCCAGCTGAATGATCGTTCCCACGCTCCGCGTGGGAATGCAGCCCCGGACGCTCCGCGTCCCGCACCAGGCTTGAAGCCAGCGCAAGGGTGACGCAGAGCGTCACAGCGGGCATTCCCACGCAGAGCGTGGGAATGATCGTTTTTTATTCCAGCGGCATCACCGTCACCCGCACCTCCGGGTCGTGGCTGCCTCCCCCCAGAATCACCCCACGCAACGGCGACACATCAGAGAAATCCCGGCCCCAGGCCAGGGTGATGTGCTCCAGCGCCGGCTGCACATTGTTGGTCGGGTCAAAATCCACCCAGCCTGATACCGGGCAAAACACCGAGACCCACGCATGAGAGGCATCCGCGCCAATCAACCGTGGCTGGCCGGGCGGTGGCTGTGTGAGCAGATAGCCGCTGATATAGCGCGCCGCCAGGCCCCGCGAACGCAGGCAGGCAAGCATCAAGTGAGCGAAGTCCTGGCACACGCCGCGACGGCGCTCCAGCACTTCAACCAGCGGCGTGGCGACCTGGGTGGCTTCGGCATCGAAGGTAAATTCGCTGAAGATCTTCTCCATCAATGCCTGCGTGCCCAGCAGTAAAGGCTCGCCGGGCGGGAAGCAGCTTTCGGAGAACTCGACGAAGGTTTTCTTCAGATGGACATAGGGCGACTCGAAGCGATAGCGGCACGCTTCGATCAGCTCGGCGCTCAAGGGTTGGCTGCTATAGGTCAGGCTGTCGCGGGTGTGGTCCCAGGGCGGCGACCGCTGGAAGTCCAGAGCGGGTCGCGCCAGCACTTCTACAGTGAGCCCGGCGTTCACCAGCAATTCATCATGGGGCCGTTCGAACGCCAAGCGAGTGATCGGGTTGCCGAACACGTCCAGCTCATCGCGGCGTGAGGTGGGTTCCGGGCTGATATCCAACTGCTGCCAGGTGCACTTCTGCCAGGCGCACGGCCGTGGCCACAGGTGCGCCAGTTGCTGGGCCAGGGACACCGGGCTGTCGTAGTGGTAATGGGTATCATGGAAAATCTGGTAGCGCGCACTCATTACACCGACACCGTTTGTTGGCTGACATCATCCACGTGGGCAAAATGGCGCAGCGCCAGGCGATCCGACACCTGCCCGCTTTCATCGGCCACCGCTTGCAGCAAGTCGGCCAGGCCGTCCAGGGCGGCACGCACGCTGGCTTCGCCAAACAGGCCGTTCTCCAGGCAGCCCAGGTCAAAACGCGCCAAGCGCTCGACCAATGGCGCCAGCCCGGTTTCACGGGGCACGCCAAAATCATCATTGAGACGGCGCAGGGTTCGGCTCACCAACTTGAGCTGGAACAGCACCGCATGGGGGTTCTGCTCGTCGAGCAGCAGCAGGTCGAGCACCGGGATCAACTGCGGCACTGCCAGATAGCGCGAGCGGTAGGTGATGCTGCTGTTGCCCAGCTCCAGCAACCATTCCAGCCCGGCCTGATCGAACACCGCCACGCCGCGCAGGAACGCTGCAAGGCTGCTGCTCAGAAACTGCAGACGCTCGATGCGCCGCCCCATCATCAAGAAGCGCCAGCCTTCATCGCGGGTCATGTCGTCGAGGGCAAACCCCGACAGTGCCGCCAGGGACATCACCAGGCGGTTGAGAAAGTCGAGCAGCTCGCCAAAGTCCGCGGTGTCGCTTTCCAGTTCCATGGCTTCGCGTTGCAGCTCCACCAGGGCCTGCCAGTTTTCCCTGGACAACTTGCCGCGCACCTGGGACGCCGCCCACTGCAGGCGCTGCAAATTGGCGCGCAGGCTTGAAGGCCAGTCATCACCCAGCAAGGCCGCGAGCAGACGATCAGGCAGCTCGCCCTCCTCCGGCAACAGACGCAGGCTTTCGCCGAGCTCGACGGCGGCCTGCAACGCCAGCGGATCGTCGCCATCGACATACCGCGCCAGCACGATGCGCAACCAACGCGCACTGTCGTCGCAGCGCTCGCAGTAACGACCGAACCAGAACAGGTTTTCCACCACGCGCGAGGGCAGATAGGGATCGCGGCGCACCAGGTCATAGGCGCCAATGGTGCGTTGGGCGCGCCACTGCTCGCCACCCGGCACGCGTTCGCCGAGCACCCAGGTGTCCTTGCTCGCCCCGCCGCGCTGCATCGACACCACCTGGGCATCGGCGTCGGCGGCCACGCGAGTCAGGCCGCCGGGCAGCACCCGATAACCGTCTTCACTGGCCACGGCGTAGACACGCATGCCGATGGCACGGTGTTGCAGGTGGTCATCCACGGTGTGCCACACCGGTGCCTGAGACAGTTGCGCCAGCTCTTGGGCGACATAGGCATAGGGCCGCGCACGCATGCGTTCGGCCAGGGCCTGGCGCTGTTCATCATCAAGGTCGCGACCAAACACTGGGGCGAAACTTTGTGAGGGAAATGCCGGCTTGATCAACAGCTCCGGCAGCTTCTCCAGGGCTTCGGCAAGCACCGGCGCTTCGCCGCACCACCAAGTGGCAATCGACGGCAGGATCAAAGCTTCACCGAACAAAAACTCGTTGATCTTGGGCAAAAAGCCCAGCAACCCCGGGGACTCCAGCACGCCGCTGCCCAAGGCATTGGCCACCAGCACATTGCCTTGGCGCACGGCGTCGAGCAGGCCCGGCACGCCGAGCGCCGAGTCGGTGCGCAGCTCCAGCGGGTCGCAAAAGTCGTCGTCGAGGCGACGCATGATCGCGTGCACCCGGCGCAAGCCGCTAAGGGTTTTCAGGAACACGGTGCTGTCGCGCACGGTGAGGTCACCGCCCTCTACCAAGGGGTAGCCGAGCTGGCGCGCCAGGTACAGGTGTTCGAAATAGCTTTCGTTGAAACGCCCCGGCGTGAGCAACACGATCAGTGGCGGCTGGTCATCGCCAGGAGCCTGGCGCGCCAGGGTTTCCTGCAACGTGCGAAAGAAACCGGTGAGGTGCTGCACCTGCATATCCCGGTACAGGTCCGGGAAGGCGCGGGACACGATGGTGCGGTTTTCCAGGGCGTAGCCGGCGCCCGACGGGGCTTGGGTACGGTCGGCGGTGACCCACCAGCGACCATCCGGCGTGCGTGCCAGGTCGACCGCGTACAGATGCAGGAACGCACCGTCGGGCGGCTGGATGCCCTGGCACGGCCACAGGAAATTGTTATGCCCGAACACCAGTTCGGCCGGCAGCAAGCCTTCCTTGATCAGGCGCTGCGGGCCATACAGGTCGGCCAGCACCGCATTGAGCAGGCGCGCACGCTGGGCGATGCCGGCCGACAGTTGCTGCCATTCCTCGGCGGCCAACACATGGGGCAACAGGTCCAGCTCCCAGGGGCGGTCGGCGCCCTTGGGGTCGGCGTAGACGTTGTAGGTCACGCCGTTTTCCTGGATCTGGCGCGTCAGCAACGCCTGGCGCTGGGCCAGTTGTGCGGGCGTGCTGCGTTGCAGGTGATCGAACAAGCGTCGCCAATGGGCACGCACCGCGCCGCTGGCGTCCAGCAGTTCGTGATAGGTGCCCGCGGTGAGCGGGTAACGGTCGAGCAAATCGGACATGGAACGCTCGGCAGAGGCAAGGGAAGTCAGGTTAACTCAAATTCACTGCGATCCAATGTGGGAGCTGGCTTGTTGTGGCGAGGGAGCTTGCTCCCGCTCGACTGCGCAGCAGTCGCCTGCTATTGGGGGCGCTTCGCACCCCAGCGGGAGCAAGCTCCCTCGCCACAAAAGCCCTCCCACACCTGGATCATGTTCATTCCTTATTTTTTGTGAAACGCCGCAAATCCAGGGTCATTGGCAACTCATCGTTTACCGTTACAGTCGGCACTGGCAGCTTGCCCGGGCTATGCCCCAAGCGGAAAAACCGCGCCATGCGCCGGCTCTCCGCCTCATTGGCATTCACCGGCAGGCTGTCGTAATTGCGCCCGCCCGGGTGCGCCACATGGTATTGGCAGCCGCCCAACGAGCGCTGCATCCAGGTGTCGAGCAGGTCAAATACCAGCGGCGCATGCACGGGGATGGTCGGTTGCAGGCAGTTGGCCGGTTGCCAGGCGCGGTAACGCACGCCCGCCACGAACTCGCCGACGCGGCCGGTCGCTTGCAGCGGCACCGGCACGCCATTGCAGGTCAGCAGGTAGCGTTGCGGTGGCAACCCGTTCAACTTCACTTGCAGGCGCTCCAGGGACGAATCCACATAGCGCACCGTGCCACCTACTGCGCCCTCCTCGCCCAGCACGTGCCAGGGTTCCAAGGCCTGGCGCAGTTCCAGTTCGATACCGCTGACGGCGTAGTCGCCCACCTTGGGAAAACGAAATTCCAGATGCGCCGCGAACCATTCGGCACGCAGCGGGTAGCCAGCCGCGTTCAGCTCGACGATCACGTCGGCAAAGTCCTGCTCGATAAAGTGCGGCAACAGGAAACGGTCATGCAGTTCAGTGCCCCAGCGCGCCAGCTTCGGCGGCGCATAGGGCTCGCGCCAGAACCGCGCGACCAGCGCCCGCAGCAACAACTGCTGGGTCAGGCTCATGCGCGCATGGGGCGGCATTTCAAAGGCGCGCAGTTCCAGCAGCCCCAGGCGGCCAGTGGCGCCGTCGGGTGAGTAAAGTTTGTCGATACAGAATTCGGCGCGATGGGTATTACCCGTCACGTCGATCAGCAGGTTGCGCAACAGGCGATCCACTAACCACGGCGCGCACTCCTCGCCCGGTACCGGCATCTGCGCGAAGGCGATTTCCAGTTCATACAGCGCGTCGTTGCGCGCCTCATCCACCCTGGGCGCCTGGGAGGTGGGGCCGATAAACAGGCCGGAAAACAAATAGGACAACGACGGGTGGTTGTGCCAGTAGCTGATCAGGCTGCGCAGCAGGTCCGGCCGGCGCAGGAAGGGCGAGTCCTTGGGCGTCGCGCCGCCCAGCACGAAGTGGTTACCGCCACCGGTGCCGGTATGGCGCCCATCGATCATGAACTTCTCGGTGGTCAGGCGGGTTTGCCGGGCCTCTTCGTAGAGGAATTCGGTGCGCTCCACCAACTCGTCCCAGGTGGCGGACGGCTGTACGTTGACCTCGATGACACCAGGGTCTGGCGTGACCCGGAAATTGCTCAGGCGCGTATCCGCTGGCGGCTCATAGCCCTCCAGCAGTACCGGGCAATGCAGCTCTTCGGCGGTGGCCTCAATGGCAGTCACCAGCTCCAGGTAATCCTCGACGCGCTCCAGCGGCGGCATAAACAGGTACAGGCGCCCTTCCCGTGCTTCGGCGCACAGCGCGGTACGGGTCAACCAGTCGGCGGACTCGTCCACCTGCGGCACACGCTCGTCACCCCGGGCCGGCTCGCCAGGGCTGCGCAGTTGCGCCGCCGTGGGAAGCTCGGGCTGGTCCTGGTTCGGGTCGGTCGGGTGCACGAACGGATACTCTGCCGCCGTCACCCAGGGCTGGGAAGCCAACGGCAGCCGGTAACCCAGCGGCGAATCCCCCGGCACCAGGCGGCAATGGTTGTCGCGCAGATACCAACGCCCACTCTGCCAGCGGTCATTGGCCGCAGTCCGTGCCAGCGGCAGCACTTGGCCGATGACTTTATCCAGGCCCTGGCTGAAGACTTTGCGCAGGCGCTCACGCTCCAGGTCGTCGCTCAGGCGCGGGTCTTGGGCAGTGACGTTCTGGGGCAGAGCCCCTTCGCGCCACAGGTAGTAGAAATTGTCTTCGAACGCCGGGAACACAAAGCGCGCCGGCAGTTTCAGGCGCTCGGCGACGCTGGCCAGGAAACGCCCGGCCATCACCCCATCGGCGCCGTAGTCTTCTTGCTCATCGGCGATCAGCGCGCTGTTGTGCCAGATCGGCACACCGTCGCGGCGCCAGTAGCAATTGAGCGACCAGCGCGGCAGTTGCTCGCCGGGGTACCACTTGCCTTGGCCGAAATGCACCAGGCCCTTGGGCGCATAGTGCTGGCGCAGGCGCTGGAACAGCTCGGCCGACAGGCGACGCTTGTCCGGCCCCAGGGCTGCGGTGTTCCACTCGGCGCCGTCGGGATCGTCGATAGAGACGAAGGTCGGCTCGCCGCCCATGGTCAGGCGTACGTCGTGCTTGAGCAGGTCGCCATCGATCTGCCGGCCCAGGGCCTGGATCGCCAGCCACTGCTCTTCGGTGTAGGGCTTGGTCACCCGTGGCGCTTCCCAGATGCGCTCCACCGACATCTCATGGGTGAACTCGCATTCGCACGGCTCCACCAACCCACTGATGGGCGCGGCGGAGGATGGGTCGGGACTACAGGCCAAGGGGATATGCCCTTCACCGGCGAACAACCCGGACGTGGCATCCAGGCCAATCCAGCCAGCGCCGGGCAAATACACTTCGCACCAGGCGTGCAGGTCGGTGAAGTCCACCTCGGTACCGGACGGGCCGTCGAGGGCTTTGACGTCAGCGGTCAGTTGAATCAGATAACCAGAGACAAATCGCGCCGCCAACCCGAGGTTGCGCAGCAATTGCACCAACAACCAGGCCGAGTCGCGGCAGGAGCCGGACGCGTTTTCCAGGGTAAATTCCGGGGTTTGCACGCCCGGTTCCATGCGAATCAGGTAACCGATATCGGCGGCCAGGCGCTGGTTGAGGCCTACCAGGAAATCCACAGCAGGCAGCGGCGTGCGGTCGATACCGGCCAGGTACGCAGCTAACCTTGGTGTCAGCGGCAAGGTTTCCAGGTACGGCGCCAGCTCGCGCTGCTCATCGGCGGCGTAGCTGAACGGGATATTTTCGGCGTAGGGCTCCAGGAAAAAATCGAACGGATTGAACACCGCCATCTCGGCGACCAAGTCGACTTCGACGCGCAACTCGTCAGTCTTTTCCGGGAACACCAGGCGCGCCAGGTAATTACCCTGAGGGTCTTGCTGCCAGTTGATGAAATGCTGCTCGGGCAGCACTTTCAGCGCGTAGGACAAAATCCGCGTACGGCTATGGGCCGCCGGGCGTAGCCGAACGATCTGTGGACCGAGTTCAACAGCACGGTCGTAGCGGTAATGCGTAACGTGGTGCAACGCGACATGAATCGACACGGCGGCCTCCTGCGAGCCAGGGCATAAGCACAACGCGCGCAAGACTTATGCCACAGCAGCAGTCATTGCACTAAAACGTCAGACCCGGTGCAGTACAGCACCAAAACAGCGCCAACGTTGCGGCTATGGTGCAGGCGCTGCACACATTTGTAGCGCTGAGCTGAGGGCAGGTGGTGAATCTACCCAATCAATGGTGTTTGTGTTGGGCAATCATGGCCTGGCGCAGGCAGCGGACTTCGACCAGTTTCTGGCGCATTTCACGGTGGCGTTTGCTGTTGAACAGCAATAGCCCAATTAATGGAAACGCCAGGCTCAAGGCATATACCACCCCGTTCGGTTGATCATTGAGTGTTGGCAATACACCCAGAAAGCATACACCCAGCAGCAACACTAGCGGCCACATCCATTGGGGACGCCCCCGGGCGATCATGAAATTGCAGTGCACAATGACTAGCGTGAGTGCGATACCCGCCAGGAAGGAGTATTTGGCATTATCTGCCATGGACAGGCTTGGCATATAGCTATCGAAGAACACCGGAACCGCAAACACGAGGGTGAAAATGCAGACAAATATCGCCCCCATAAAGACGGGGAAGTACGTCGACAGAAAACTGCGAATGTTAGGCAGCTCGTTCATTGTTCGGCCTCCTCATACAGCCCTATGGCAATTGTGCGCACGTTCCCTGACACCGCACTACCGGTAAAACCGATGGCTGCGCCCAACGCGTCCTTGATCTGCGTGACCGTTGCATGCTTGACCTCGGTGGGGGTGAACCGCTTAGGCAACTCGCCCGACAACTGCTTTAACTTGATCATCTTGGACGTCAAGCGTGGGTCGTTGATGCTCAGCAGCTCTTTGGTCAACTTGGCGCGCTCCTGTCGATTCAGGCCCCTGAGCACCTCTCTCACACTTTTCCCGGTAGAGGCCTTATTCAACCGCACCAGCTTGACCGTTGCCAATGCCGATGAGCCCACCCCAACCAACGACGCCGCGTCCAGGGCAATCATGGTGTATTGGTACCATTCCTCACTGTCGAGCTGATCATTTCGCGCAGGGTTGCGGATCTCATTGACGGTGCGATAGCCGCTGGCAAAGCACTGCACAGAACTGGCTGCCGCGGCCGTATAGCCGAGCGCCACGACCACCGAACTGGCCCCCGCCGAAAACGGAACTGCGACGGAACCACTGAGCACCACAATCCAACCGATGACCGCGCCGGCACACGATAGCGTGGTATTGACCGCTTCGCCCACCAAGCGGGACTCACGCGGATTGTCTTGCACCTGCTGAGCGAATTGCGTTGGCGCGATGTACTTCTGCGCCTCACGCAGGATCAGACGCTTGGGTGCGATGCTGCAGATGGGCTGAAATTCGCGCAGGGTGACAACGTTGAAATCGGCATCGATATACACAACACCTGCACCGACAATGGCGGGGTCGGCATCGATGGCGGCGAACAGCCGTGGCAGGTTGATCAGGCTCTCGATGCGCTGGCGCGCCATAAATTGAGAGCGGTTGGAATCCATGCCGATATTGAACAAGGAGTAGCCCATAAGTGTTCTTCCTTGAAATTGAGAGTGCCGCGACCGGCCTCATCGCAGGCAAGCCAGCTCCCACACTTGAAATGCATTCCCCTGTGGGAGCTGGCTTGCCTGCGATAGCAATCTAATGGGCGCCACCCTAACAAACAGGCCGCCTACCGCCAATAAATCTACAGAATCAACGGGCTTTGCGTTGCGCAATCACCGCCCGACGCAGGTGACGTATTTCGAGTAACCGCTGCCGCATTTCACGATGGCGCTTGCTGTTGAGCAGCAACAAACCCAGCAGCGGAAACAGCACCGCCGAGCCGTACACCAGGGTATTGAGGCCGTATTGAATCATCGGCAACACGAACAGCAGGCAGCACACCAGGTAGCCCGCCACCAGCCGAGTCGCCCAGGGGAACCCGCGTGCAATCATCACATTGCCAAACACCAGCACCGCTACCAGCACCAGGATTGCAGCTGCGGAGTAGTTGGCCTTGAGCGCCGGCTCAACACCGCGCAAATAGGTCACGCCCGCCGTGGAGACAGCCACCGAACCGGAAAAGATCGCCATGAAGATGGTGCCCATGAACACCGGAAAATAACGTGCGAGGAAACTGCGCCTATCGGGAAACCCCTTCATTCCGTCAGTTCCTCATACAGACCAATGGCAAGCGTCGAGGCCGAGCCGACATGACCGGTCCGATAGCTGCCCCAGATACCCAACATGCCGCCCAAGGCGTCCTTGAGCTGGGTGAGCGTGGCGTGACGAATTTCCGTGGAGCTGTAGCGCTTGGGCAACGTGCCGGCGCGCTGCTGCAACTTGAGCAACTTGGGGGTCAGGCTTGGGTCTTTGAGGCTGAGCAGTTCCTGGGTCAACTTCTTGCGCTCCTGGCGATTCAAGCCCTTGAGCAGCTCATACCAACTCTTGCCCAAGGCCGCGGCCTTTTTGGCCTTGAGCAGCCTTAATGTGGTGAAGGCTCCCGTTCCGATACCGACCAACGATGCGGCATCGAGAATCGGTGACACCGCGCCGTACCACTGGGCGTCGTCCATGCGGTCGTTGGCCTGCGGGTCAAGGATCTCGTTATAGGTACGGGCCACGCCAAACCCGCACTGAGCACTGCTGGCCAGCGCCGCCGTGACGCCAATACCCACCACAAAAGCACTGGCACCGGCGGTGAAGGGTACGGCGACGCTGCCACTGAACACCACGATCCAGCCGATCACCGCCGCTCCACAGGAAAGCCCCATATCAAAGGCCTCCTTCTGGAGTCGCCCTTCACGGGGGTCGGTCTTCACCTGCTCGACAAACTGCGCCGGCGAGATGTATTTCTGCGCCTCGCGCAAAATGACGCGCTTGGGTTTGATGCTGCAGATGGGCTTGAATTCGCGCAGGGTGATCACATTGAAGTCGGCGTCGATGTACACCACGCCAGCGCCGACGATGCTGGGGTCGGCGTCGATGACGGCGAACAGCCGCGGCAGGTTGATCTGGCTTTCAATGCGCTGGCGCGCCATGAATTGGGAGCGGTTGGAGTCCATGCCGATGTTGAGCAAGGGGTTGCCCATAAATGTTCTTCCTTGAAATTGAAAGTGCCCAGACCGGCCTCATCGCAGGCAAGCCAGCTCCCACAGGGGAATGCATTCCAAGTGTGGGAGCTGGCTTGCCTACGATAGCAATCTAATGGGCGCCACCTTACCAAACAGACTCACCACCGACCAGAAAGCAAAACGCCAGCACGAGGCTGGCGTTTTGTATTTCAGGCGTCGATCAACGCGGCACAACCGGCTTGCGCGTAGGCTTGCCGCCCTTGCCCTTAGCCGCATCGCTGCGCTCTTTGGCCGCCTGTTTATTGCGCGCCTGGGCCGCAGCCTTGGCTTGCTCGCGCTTGTCCCACGGGTTGCTGCCGTCGCTGCCACGGGGTGGCAGGCCGGTGTGCTGGGTGAGGATCTTGGTGGTGGTTTCCTTGGCGACCTTATGGCTGCCCGCCGGCGTCGAGTTCTTGCGCCGGGCGCTCTGGTAGCTGTCGGTGGACGGCTGGTGCAGCGGGATCAGTTGGTCCTTGCCCGACCCGATCAGGTCGGCACGGCCCATGCGGGTCAATGCTTCACGCAGCATCGGCCAGCCCTTCGGGTCGTGGTAACGCAGGAACGCCTTGTGCAGGCGGCGCTGCTCTTCGCTCTTGACGATGGTCACCGCGTCGCTCTTGTAGGTGACCTTGCGCAGCGGGTTCTTGCCCGAGTGGTACATCGCGGTGGCGGTGGCCATCGGCGACGGGTAGAACGCCTGCACCTGATCGGCGCGGAAGCCGTTGCCCTTGAGCCACAGGGCCAGGTTCATCATGTCTTCATCGGTGGTGCCGGGGTGGGCGGCGATGAAGTACGGGATCAGGTACTGCTCCTTGCCCGCTTCCTTGGTGTACTTCTCGAACATGCGCTTGAACTTGTCATAGCTGCCAATGCCCGGCTTCATCATCTGGTTGAGCGGACCTTCCTCGGTATGTTCCGGGGCGATCTTGAGGTAGCCACCGACGTGGTGGGTGACCAGCTCTTTGACGTACTCCGGCGATTCGACGGCCAGGTCGTAGCGCAGGCCGGAAGCGATCAGGATCTTCTTCACACCCGGCAACGCACGGGCGCTGCGGTACAGCTGGATCAACGACGAGTGGTCGGTGTTCAGGTTCGGGCAGATGCCAGGGAACACGCACGACGGCTTGCGGCACGCGGATTCGATTTCCGGGCTCTTGCAGGCGATGCGGTACATATTCGCCGTCGGGCCGCCGAGGTCGGAGATCACGCCGGTGAAGCCCGGCACTTTGTCGCGGATCTCTTCGATCTCGCGAATGATCGACTCTTCGGAACGGTTCTGGATGATGCGGCCTTCGTGCTCGGTGATCGAGCAGAAGGTGCAGCCGCCGAAGCAGCCACGCATGATGTTCACCGAGAAACGGATCATGTCGTAGGCCGGGATCTTCTCCTTGCCATACGCCGGGTGCGGTACGCGGGCGTACGGCATGCCGAACACGTAGTCCATTTCTTCGGTAGTCATGGGAATGGGCGGCGGGTTGAACCACACGTCCACTTCACCGTGCTTCTGCACCAGGGCACGGGCGTTGCCTGGGTTGGTTTCCAGGTGCAACACGCGGTTGGCGTGGGCATAGAGCACCGCGTCGCCGCGGACTTTTTCCACCGATGGCAGGCGGATCACGGTTTTGTCACGGGTCATGCGCGGGCTGGCCAGGATCTGCACAACCTTGGCTTCTTCCGGGTCATCCACTGGGCCTTTCTCTTGCTCGATGGCGCAGGCCTGGGTGTCCTGGGTGTTTACGTACGGATTGATGATCTTGTCGATCTTGCCCGGACGGTCGATGCGCGTGGAATCCACTTCGTACCAACCGGCTGGCGTATCACGGCGGATGAACGCGGTACCGCGCACATCGGTGATGTCTTCGATCTTGTGGCCCCACGACAGGCGCTGGGCAACTTCGACGATGGCCCGCTCGGCGTTGCCGTACAACAGGATATCGGCGGTGGCGTCGATCAGGATCGAGTTGCGCACGCGGTCCTGCCAGTAGTCGTAGTGGGCGATGCGGCGCAGGGAGGCTTCGATACCGCCAAGCACGATCGGCACGTTCTTGTAGGCTTCCTTGCAACGCTGGCTGTACACCAGGCTCGCACGGTCGGGGCGTTTGCCGGCCATGCCGCCAGGGGTGTAGGCGTCGTCGGAGCGGATTTTCTTGTCGGCGGTGTAGCGGTTGATCATCGAATCCATGTTGCCGGCCGCGACGCCGAAGAACAGGTTCGGCTCGCCGAGTTTCATGAAGTCGTCTTTGGACTGCCAGTTCGGCTGGGCGATGATCCCGACGCGAAAGCCCTGGGACTCCAGCAGCCGGCCGATGATCGCCATGCCGAACGATGGGTGATCCACATACGCATCACCGGTGACGATGATGATGTCGCACGAATCCCAGCCAAGCTGATCCATCTCCTCCCTGCTCATCGGCAGGAATGGCGCAGGACCGAAACATTCGGCCCAGTACTTGGGATAGTCAAATAACGGCTTGGCTGTTTGCATGACGGTGACCGGTGTGGAGATGAAAAATCGCGGGCGCGGAATATAGCACAAAAATTAACCAATTCCGACGACTGTGGTCGGAAATATGCGTGACCACGTCACCGCTCTGCCCGCACTTTCGGCCTCAGAAATATATACCCCTCCTACTGGCGCTGCCCGCCCTACCGTTGCTCAATCTTTGACCAGCGCCAGACCAGCCGCAGCGCCAGGCGCTCACACGACGAGCACGGACCATGACAACACCTTCCATTCCAGCCGCCGAGGCTGAACCATCCCTGTTGCTGACCAGCGAACGCTGGTCCGAGCAGCAGATCCTCAAGGCCATGCAAGCAAACGTGACCACGTTCATGGGCAAACTTCCACCTGACGAGCAACAGGAATACCTGCGCCTGTGCAATGAACTGATCGAGCGCGAACAGCACTTGAGCACCACCCTGAATGACTTTTACAACGACTTGAACCAGCAACTGGCCGATGCCCTGCAAAGCGCACTGAAAAGCAAGACAGGCAAGCAGATCGACCCGCGCACCACATACCTTAAAACCCGCGTGCGCCAATTGCCGATTGCCCAGGACGACTTGCCGGCCAATGATCGCTTGAGTGATCAGGTGCGCATCTTCAAAGAGGACCTCAGCGTGCGCGAGTACGAGCGCTCGATGACCTTGCTGGAGGCTGCGCACCGTAACTTCGGCTTCACCGCGTATTTTTCCACCGAAGAGCAGCGCGCCAGCTTTATCAGTGATAGCGCCCTGAGCGTGAAAGAGTTCGTCGCGGTCGTGCGCAGTGTCGATTTCGGCAAGCGGATCGGCGATTACATTGAGAACGAGTTCAAGAAGCGTCTGTACAACGCACTGTTCGGCCTGCAGGGCACCAAGCTGGTGATCGCCTTGCGCGATGCCTATCGCACCCGCGAGCCGTGGAGCATCAATGAGTGGGAGTTCAACAACCTCAAGAACGCGCTGTTCGACGCAAACATTCATTGGGACATGTACCAGTTGGACGCCGGCGGCGACAAAATTGCCATGCCGTTTTTCACGCGGCACTTTGACACACCGGATGGCGCCTGCGTCTACAGCTATTTCCCGGACCGTCCGGACGGTGCGCTCCGTCGCCACACCTCCCGGAAAGAGGCGGTGGACGACTTGCAAAAACAGATTCGCAACGATGTGGGCCTCAAGCATTTCGGCTGGTTCATGAAAGCCATCTCCTTGAACAACCAGGAAAAGATCAGGACCTTCATCAAGCCGCTCAAGGTCAACCGCGACGAACTCTACTGGCATGCGCGCATTCTGTACGACCTGTTCGCCAGCAAGACACCTAATCGGGAAAAACTAACCGTTGAAAAAATTGGCCCGGATACCCGCGCTCTGGCCCACACCTTGCCTGTACGCCAATCATGGCCTATTCAAGCAGACCTTATTCGACTGGCGCGCACCAATCAGCTTGCCGATCGCGAGGCCGCGGTTGCCTTGCTCACCTATCTGGTCAGCGAAACCTTGTCGATGCTGCTGATCGCCGTGCCTGGTGGGGTAACCGGCATGAGCAAGGTCATGCTGATCGCGATGATGGGCACCCTCGCCTATCAGACCGGCTCAGCTATTTCGGCGTTGCGGCGGGGGCAGCAGGCCGAGCTGGTGCAAGCAGTCGGAGACATTCTGGATCTGCTGGTGGGCCTGCGCTTGCAGGCCGTAGCCAGTAAATTGTCGGTACGGCGCACGCGCAAACTGATGAGTGCGTTGGGCAATCCCCGGTATGGGGTCGCGGCCGACGGCAAGCCGGGCCTCTGGTTCGTCGATGCCGAGCGCGCTATCGACCCGAGCTTCCTGGACGGAGTTGCGCAAAATAGCCAGGGTGTTTTTGAGAAAAACACCTACAGCTACGCGAAGCTGGAAGTAGATGGTAAAAGCAGGATCGTCGAGGTCAAGCTGGACAAAGGTTCCGGGCGCTATCGACTCACCGGTGACGCTTCAAGCGTGCTGCCCTATATCACCTTTCTGCCAGCCCGTAACCACTGGGTACTCGACCCCGTCGACACCCGCGCCCTGAGTGATGCGCAACTGCTGCAGCAGATGGTTTCGCCCAGCCAGCTGTCGCTGACAACTGCGGCCTGTCAACGCGCGCTGCACGTAGCGGGTGTTGATCGTCAAGGCTTGCAGGATATCTGGTTTGCGCACCAGTCCGCTCCCGTGTCACTGATTCAGGCCATCGAGCACCAAGGGCTGTATGAAGGAGCCCGCCAGTTGCAGACGACGCTCAAACAGACTGACGATCCGACCATCAGCCTGCTGCGCCGACGCTTCCCGGATCTGTCACGTGCCAGAGCCGCCGAACTGCTCCAACAGCATCCATCACTGCGCGAAGCCAGCGAATACTCTGCGTTAGCCGCGCCCGTTCGAGAAGCCATCCATAAAGGCCGTGAACAAAGCCTCATTACCGAGGCACTGAGCGCGCTGTCAACCCCCAGCGATCGCGGGTTCAATGCCCAAAGCGAGGCGCTGTTCGGCAACCTGTTGACGCTGCTGCCTGGCTGGCCCAGCGACGTCGCTGTGCAGGTCTATCAAGGCGTGACGGATCAGGCAGGCGATATCGTGGGCCGTGGGGCGCTGCTGAACACGTACGGTAATGACGACGCAGACAGTTTTGTCATGCTGGTAAAGTCGGGCAATCGCTATGCCGGCTACCAGCAGGACAGTGGCACTCTGCAAAAGGCTATCGTCGGGGAGAACAGCCTGCTCAGCGCCACCTTGCGAACGCTCACGGACACTCAACGTGACGACTTGGGCAGGGGGCTCCACGACAACGCCGGCCTGGCTCAGGATGTGCTCAAACAGGCTCACGTGCATCGGGAGTACTTGCATGAATTCCTGATCCCCTCACGCGAGCTGCCGCTGTCGAGCCAAAGCCTCAGCGCATTTCGGATACCCTATAAGCAACTGCCGAACAATGCCGACGTGAACGGCATCCATGAGATGAGCCAGCGAAAATACGTGAGTATCGATGACGGCACCTATCAAGTCATGTTGGATCGTGACGCCTCCTCTGCCACTCACACAGTCTGGCGAATCGTCAAGCCTGGCGATGCCGTCGCCATGGATGAAGGCAACGTCTACAACAGTAGCCGTGCCGGCGAAACCCACGCCATCACGCGCAATACCGCGAAGGTGTGGGTCAGCGCCATCGTTGGGGCGCAAGGCGGTATGCGTGGATCAGGCCATGACTGGAACTTTCACCGACAATTGGCCGACAGCGTCACCGCCGTCACCAACCGGCTGCGCACCCCGCAGAGCCGCGTGCGCAGACTGTTTCCGGCCTTTACGGAAGGGCAGGTCAACCTGTTCATCCAAACGCTGGGAGGCAATATCAACGACGGGCTGGCCCAGAGGGAAACCGAGTATAAAAACCTCAAAAGAGATCTGAAGGCATGGACCAAAGCGAACACCGCCGAATCGACAGGCCCGCGAGAACGTATCGCCAAAGAGATCAAACGCTGTTGGCGCCGCGAGGCAGGCACCCTACTCAAAATTCCACCGCACCTGGCAGCGCTACCCGCGTTAAAAGCGGATTTCAGCCACGTACGCGAACTTGTTGTGGAATCGGTTAACTGGTCGGAAGCGGCCGATACCTTCCTGGGTAATTTCACCGGCCTTGAACAACTGAGCATTACCGACTCCAAGCTCGACAAACTCCCCGCCATGGTCGGTGAGTTGCACGACCTGACCACGCTGAATTTGAGGTCCAATCACATCCAGCTTGATGCACAACACGCCGCAAAACTCGCCAACCTGAGCAAGCTTGAACACCTGAACCTGTCGGGCAACCCACTGGGAATCCCCCCCGACTTCAGTGCCATGGTCAAGCTGCAAACCCTGGACCTGAGCAGTACACAGATAAATCAGTGGCCGAACGGTTTAAACAACCTAAGTGCTCTGAAAGTTGTCGATTTACGCAATAACCAGTTGCATGAAGTGCCTGAAGCAAACCTGAACCCGATACCCGACCAACTCGACACAGTGGCGCGCGTCAATGGCGTCACGCTCCTTGAAGGCAATCCATTCCCAGCCGGGTATTGGAGGATCCTTGAAAAGTATCGGCGACGGTTGGCGACCGATCATCCCGAACTGAGCCCCCTCTCTCGAATCGATGCATTCAGGCTTGAGGCGGATGCGCACGAGATCGCGATAGTACAGCGGATGTACCCCGAGAAAAACGCCCAGGCCGCCAGGGAGTATTTGAGTGGACTGGGTGACAACACTGAAACAGAAATGGCCCGTATCCAGGCCTTCGATCAATTGGACAGGCAACTGGTACGCTATATCGCAGAGCATGATCCCAACGCCCCTCGCTCTGCGGGCACGCCAAAACCGGACTCGGCATACGCCTCCAAATCAATCAGGGAGTGCTGGCTCAAGTCAGCGGACACATTAAGGCTGCCCTCCTTGAATGCGCCCCTTCCAGCGCTGACCGCCGATTTCAGCCACGTCAAAATACTCAGTATCGACTCAGTAACCTTGGCAACAGGTGCCAGCACCTTCCTGGCTAACTTCCCCAACCTTGTCTCGTTGAGTATTGCCTACTCCAACATAGAGACGTTACCCGCCAGTATTGGCCGGATGAAAAACCTGGATAACCTGAGCCTGCGCTCGAACCATATGAAGCTGGACGTGGAGAGCGCAGCGATACTGAGCAGTCTGAATCAACTGGCCGCCCTCGATCTTTCCGAAAACTCACTGCAAATAACGCCTGACTTCAGCACCATGACCCGCTTGAACGCTGTGAATTTATCTAACACCGGGATAAGTCAGTGGCCGGCAGGGTTAATGAACCTACCCTCCCTGGCTCACCTGGACTTGCGAGACAATAAGTTGCGTGAGGTACCGCAAGCCCACCTCAATCCCGCAGCCGATGACCTGCAAACAGTGGCGCGGATCAATGCCGGCACGCGGCTGGAGGGCAACCCGTTCCCCGCCCAATATTGGAAAAAATTCGACGAATATTGGCAACGCCTCCACGACACTCATCCGGAGCTGGCCGACCCTGCCGACCCCGCGGCATTCGATGTAAAAAACTCCCCGGCCCAGCGTTATCGAAAACAGCACCCAACCAAGCCTATCAAGGAGTGCAGAGAGCGGATCTGGCGCCTGGGGCAAGGTGTTCCAACGGGCACTTTCAGCAAGCAACTCGAGCTATTAAAAGCACAGCTCGATTATTGGGTACACGCAGAAGGCGGCGATGCGCAGGGATCCTCATCCTCTACTCAGGGCGGCAACCGTCAACGTACTGACCTGGAGCAGGCGAGGGAGCGCATCGTCAGTTGCTGGCAGCTCAACGCCCCTGAACGATTTGCCGCCAATGGCGCATCGATTGGCCTGGAATTGGATCTGAGTGGGCTGAAACTGCCAAACCTGCCAGCCATCAGTGCCGACTTCAAACACGTCGGTTCCCTCAGGCTGAGCAACATGAGCCTGGAGGCTATCCCGAACAACTTCCTGCGCCAATTTCATCACTTACGCTGGCTGGATATGTCAAATAACCTGCTCAGGGATTTGCCGGAGGGCATGAGTGAAATGAACAACCTGACGCGCCTGTTCCTGCAAAAAAACCAACTGACACTGACCACCGAAACGGCGCACGTACTTGCAGGGCGAATAACGCTCAGGGCCCTTTGGCTGAATGACAATCCAGGGTTGGGGGCAATCCCCGACTTCAGCCAGGTGACGGACATGCGCGAGGTCAACCTGTCGAATACCGGTATTGATACATGGCCGGTCGGCCTGTTTACCCAACCCGGGCTGGGAAGGCTCAACCTGAGTCACAACCGGATAACCACAATCCCGGACTTCGTGGTTGCGCCAACGGCCAATTGGCTGGCGCACTCCGTCCAAGTCAACAGCGGCACCCAAGTCTCTCACAACCCGTTGTCCAGCGTCAGTCGCATGGAGGTAAACATGTATGAGCAACGCTTGCTGGCCGCCGGCATGTTGCTCAACGAAGGGCCCAACTTGATCACGACGGCGGCGGTCGCCAAGGACCCTGAATCAACCCGCGAAATCTGAGGCAAAGCGCCAGTACTTACTCGTCGTCGTCAAAGTTGTAGCTGCCCGGCGCCAGGTTTTCAAAACGGGTGTATTTGCCGATAAAGGCCAAGCGGATAAAGCCGATGGGGCCGTTCCGCTGCTTGCCGATGATGATCTCGGCAATACCTTTGTGCTCGGTCTCGGGGTGATACACCTCGTCGCGGTACACGAACATGATTACGTCGGCATCCTGCTCGATCGCTCCGGATTCCCGCAAGTCGGAGTTCACCGGACGCTTGTTGGGGCGTTGTTCCAGGGAGCGGTTGAGCTGGGACAGCGCCACCACCGGGCAATTGAATTCCTTGGCCAGCGCCTTCAAGGAACGGGAGATCTCAGAAATCTCGTTGGTACGGTTATCGCCGCTGGAGCCCGGGATCTGCATCAACTGCAGGTAGTCGATCATGATCAGGGCGATATCGCCGTGCTCACGTACCAGGCGGCGGGTACGCGCACGCATCTCGGACGGGCTGATACCGGCCGTGTCGTCGATGAACAGCTTGCGGTCGTTGAGCAGGTTGACCGCCGAGGTCAGGCGCGGCCAGTCGTCGTCTTCCAACTGGCCGGAACGCACTTTGGTCTGGTCGATACGACCCAGGGACGAAAGCATACGCATGATCAGCGATTCGCCTGGCATTTCGAGGGAGTACACCAATACCGCCTTGTCGCTGCGCAGTACGGCGTTTTCCACTAGGTTCATCGCGAAGGTGGTCTTACCCATGGACGGACGGCCGGCGACGATGATCAGGTCGGACGGCTGCAGGCCGCTGGTCTTTTCGTCGAGGTCGGTGTAACCGGTGGAAATACCGGTAATCGCGGCATCGGTGTTGAACAGGGTGTCGATGCGGTCGATGGCTTTGGTCAGCAGGTCGTTGACGCTGACCGGGCCGCCGGTCTTGGGCCGTGCTTCAGCAATCTGGAAGATCTGGCGCTCGGCTTCGTCAAGGATCTCGGCGGCAGTGCGGCCTTCGGGGTTGAAGGCGCTGTCGGCGATTTCGGTGCTGATACCGATCAACTGGCGCAGGGTGGCCCGCTCGCGGACGATCTGCGCATAGGCCTTGATGTTGGCGACGGACGGTGTGTTTTTTGCCAGCTCACCGAGGTAGCCCAGGCCACCCACTTGGGAGGTCTGGCCTTCCTTGTCCAACTGCTCGGCCAGGGTTACCACGTCGATCGGTGAGTTCTGGTCGGCCAGCTTGGCGATGGCGCGGAAGATCAGGCGGTGGTCATGGCGATAGAAGTCACCGTCCGAGACTTGATCCAGCACGCGTTCCCAGGCGTTGTTGTCCAGCATCAAGCCACCGAGCACGGCCTGTTCGGCCTCGATGGAATGCGGCGGCACCTTCAGGGCAGCGGTTTGCAGATCGTATTGCTCAGGAGCGGAGATTTCGTTCATGGCCACTTGAAATTTGGGGTGTGTAGAAAAACAAAAGGCACGACCTGTAAACAGGATCGTGCCCGATGTTAACCGGCTGGCACGCGAGGTGCCAGTCAGTTAGGTGCGACTTAAGCTGCTACCACGACAACGCGTACGGTGGCTTCAACTTCGGCGTGCAGGTGCACGGCTACGTCGAATTCGCCTACGTTGCGGATGGTGCCGTTCGGCAGACGAACTTCGCTCTTCTGCACTTCAACGCCGGAGGCGGTCAGTGCATCAGCGATGTCGTGGGTGCCGATCGAACCGAACAGCTTGCCTTCGTCACCGGCGGTGGCAGTGATAGTCACTTCCAGCTCAGCCAGTTGGGCAGCGCGAGTTTCGGCCGACGCTTTTTTGTCTGCTGCGGCTTTTTCCAGCTCAGCACGACGCTCTTCAAACGCAGCCAGGTTGGCAGCGGTTGCAGCGGTGGCTTTGCCGTATGGCAGCAGGTAGTTACGACCGTAGCCGGCCTTAACGTTCACTTTGTCGCCCAGGTTGCCCAGGTTGGCGACTTTTTCCAGAAGGATCAGTTGCATGTGGAAATCCTCTAACTTTTAACCTTCACCGTTCGCGTTATCGGCGTCTTTCGACGCCAGACGACCGCGAAAATCAATCAGGCTGTCAACAATGGCCAAGACCACGAGTAACGGATAGATCAGCTGCATGAACAGCAACAGCGTGACGTACAACCCCACCAGCCAGAACCTGGCCAGTCGCTTTTGCGCGCCAAGCCCATGAATCAGGGCCAGCCCCGCAAACACCAGCGGTACGCTGCAAATCGGCGCCAGCAAGGCCATCTGTGGGCCGAAGTTCGGCCCGACAACCATGCACGCCAGCAGCAACATCGCCGGCCCCGCTGGGATTCTGATACTGCGAAACTCGCGACCAAAACCACCCGGGTTGTACAACAACGCCTGCCAATAACGCCCAAGAATCAGGCTCAGCACGCTGACGACCTGCAACAAAGCCGCAATCAGGCCAGTCAGGACCGGCGCAATCAGTGACGCAAACCGCGCTCGCTCATCTACCGACAAATGCTGGTAGAGATCCCCGAGGGCCAACGGCAGGATCTTGACGATCTCCTGCGCCAGCGCCTCGATCTGCGGGCGGAAAGCCGCGCCAAGCATCACTGAGTACACCAACCCCAATGCCACGCTGACCAGCAGCGTGCGGACCCAGGACTCACTTGCGCGCAAAACCAACGCAAGGCTCGATGACCCCAGCAGTACCAGAAGTACCCGTGGATCACCCATTTGCAGCCACCAGATCAAGGCCGGCAACAAACCCAGGGCAAGAACGCCAAGGGCGTCCTTCAAACCGCGCCGCAGTAGCACAAGGCAACCTGCGGCAGCACCCAACCAATAAAGCAACGGCAATGCCGCACATCCAGCCACTACCAGAGTGGCTTGCACGCGACCGCGCATGATGAACTCAGCTAAGGCGCGCATGCATTCAATCCCTTACTACTTGTCGACTGCCCGGTCTCAGCGGCCGTGGCTGTCGGTGTAGGCCAGCAGGGCCAGGAAGCGGGCGCGCTTGATAGCGGTGGCCAGCTGACGCTGATAACGTGCTTTGGTACCGGTGATACGGCTTGGAACGATTTTGCCGGTCTCGGATACGTAAGCTTTCAGAGTGTTGAGATCTTTGTAATCGATCTCTTTCACGTCTTCAGCGGTGAAGCGGCAGAATTTACGACGACGGAAGAAACGTGCCATTTGATAGGCTCCTTAATAAGGTCCGTGGATTACTCGTCAGCGTTATCGCTGTCGTTCTCTTCGCCTTCAGCGCTTTCAGCGCCTTCGTGCTCAGGACGATCGCGACGCTCACGGCGCTCACTGCGGTTTTCTTCAGCCTTGAGCATCTCGGATTGGCCGGTAACGGCTTCTTCGCGACGGATGACCAGGTTACGGATCACTGCATCGTTGTAGCGGAAGTTGTCTTCCAGCTCGGCCAGGGCCTTGCCAGTGCACTCAACGTTCAGCATCACGTAGTGAGCCTTGTGAACATTGTTGATTGCGTAGGCCAGTTGACGACGGCCCCAATCTTCCAGACGGTGGATTTTGCCGCCGTCTTCTTCGATCAGCTTGGTGTAACGCTCAACCATGCCGCCGACTTGCTCGCTTTGATCCGGGTGGACCAAAAAGATGATTTCGTAATGACGCATGAATGCTCCTTACGGGTTGTAGCCTGCCGCTCAAAAACGGTCAGACAAGGAGTGAATGACACTTATGGATCTTACCGCCGGGGAGGCACATCGGTGCCTGCCAAGAAGGCAAGGGGCGCAATTGTAGAGAAGGGGGAGAAGCGGCGCAAGGCAATTGGTGATTATTTGAACAACCCCAAGCACCACAAACACAAATGTAGGAGCGAGCTTGCTCGCGAAAAACTCACAGACACCGCGCTCATTAAGGAAGCCCGCGTTATCGTTGACGCTTTTCGCGAGCAAGCTCGCTCCTACATTAGGATTGGGACAAGCCCCACATGTTGATTACTTCTTGGGTTTGGCCTTGGCTTTCGCACCGCGCTGACGCTGGGCTTCAAACAGGCAAACACCCGTCGCAACCGACACATTGAGGCTGCTGACGCTACCGGCCATTGGCAGGTGCACCAGGTAATCGCAATGCTCACGGGTCAGACGGCGCATGCCTTTACCTTCGGCGCCCATGATCAGGATGGTAGGGCCGGTGAGGTCCTGGTCATAGATGCTGACCTCGGCCTCCCCCGCCGTGCCCACTACCCACAGGCCGCGCTGCTGGAGCTTCTCCAGGGTACGCGCCAGGTTGGTCACGGCCACCAGCGGAATCACTTCCGCCGCGCCGCAGGCGACCTTACGCACAACCGGCGTCAGGGTCGCGGACTTGTCCTTGGGCACGATCACCGCCAGCGCACCGGCAGCATCCGCCGAACGCAGGCAGGCCCCGAGGTTATGCGGGTCGGTCACGCCGTCCAGCACCAAAAGCAACGGTGCGCCTTCGGTACGGTCGAGCAGCTCGTCGAGCATCGCCTCGCCCCACACCTGGCTCGGGCTGACGTCGGCCACCACGCCCTGGTGAACGCCTTCGACCCACACGTCCATTTCACGACGCTCGGCCTGGCCGATGGCAACCTTATTCTGCGTGGCCAACTCGACCAGCGCCTGTACGCGCGGCTCGCTGCGACCTTCGGCCAACCACACCTGCTTGACGCGCTTGGGGTGGTGACGCAGCAGTGCTTCTACGGCGTGCACGCCGTAGATTTTTTCCAGACTCATGACTTGGCCTTAGGTTTGCGCGACCCGCCGCTTTTTGCGGGAGCCGAACCCGCTTTTGGCGGGCCTTTACGGTGTTTACTTGGCTTGCTCGACGGCTTTTCCGCCCCGTGGGACTTTCCCCCAGACGCCGCTTTACCACCGCTTTTGGCTTCGTTGAGCAGCTGCTGCTTCAACTCGCGGCTCTTGCGCAGCTCGGCGTTTTTCGCCGCCGCGTCGCTTGGGCGGTAGGCTTCAGGGGCCTTTTCCTTGGCAGAAGAACGACGACCGGCCTTGGCAGGTGCAGGCTCGGCCGTGGTTTTTGCGGTGGCCGCTTTGCCTTTGGACGCAGGCGCTGTGGTTTCACCACGTTTCTTACGACCCGCAGGCTCAGCCGGCTTGTCAGGCATGCCGAAGTCGATCTTGCGCTCGTCGAGGTCGACACGCATGACCTGCACTTCAACGGTATCACCCAGGCGGAAGCTACGACCGGTGCGCTCGCCCGCCAGGCGGTGATGCACAGGATCGAAGTGGTAATAGTCACCCGGCAAGGCGGTGACATGCACCAGGCCCTCGACGTAGATGTCGGTCAGCTCGACGAACAGGCCAAAGCCGGTCACGGCGGTGATCACACCCGGGAACGACTCGCCTACACGATCCTTCATGAACTCGCACTTGAGCCAGTTCACTACGTCGCGGGTGGCTTCGTCGGCGCGGCGCTCGCTCATGGAGCACTGCTCGCCCAGCTGTTCCAGGGCCGCTTCGTCGTACGGGTAGATCCGTGCTTTCGGAATGGTCATGGCACCGGCGCGCTTGACGTGCGGGGTGTTCTGCTTGGAATGGATCACGCTGCGGATCGCCCGGTGCGTGAGCAAGTCCGGGTAACGGCGGATCGGCGAAGTGAAGTGGGTGTACGCCTCGTAATTCAGGCCGAAGTGGCCCTGGTTATCGGCGCTGTACACCGCCTGGCTCAGCGAGCGCAGCATCACGGTCTGGATCACGTGGTAATCCGGACGGTCCTTGATGCTGGCCAGCAGGGCCTGGTAGTCCTTCGGCGTCGGGCCGTCCTTGCCTTTGTGCAGGGACAGGCCGAGCTCGCCGAGGAAGGCGCGAAGTTTTTCCAGGCGCTCCGGCGGTGGGCCGTCGTGCACGCGGTACAACGCAGGAATTTCGTGCTTCTTGAGGAACTCGGCAGTGGCCACGTTGGCCGCCAGCATGCACTCCTCGATCAGCTTGTGCGCGTCGTTACGGGTGGTCGGGGTGATCGCCGCAATCTTGCGCTCGGAGCCGAAGACAATCCGGGTTTCCTGGGTTTCGAAATCGATCGCGCCGCGGGTATGACGGGCACCCAGCAACACCTTGTACAGCGAGTACAGCTGCTTGAGGTGCGGCACCACGCCAGCGTATTCGGTACGCAGGGCCTTGGCTTCGCTGGTCTTCGGCGTTTCCAGGATGGTGCTGACCTTGTTATAGGTCAGGCGTGCCTGGGAGTGGATCACCGCTTCGTAGAACTGGTAGTCGGTCATTTCGCCGGTTTTGGAGATGGTCATCTCGCACACCATGGCCAAACGGTCGACTTTGGGGTTCAGGGAGCACAGGCCGTTGGACAGCTGCTCGGGCAGCATCGGGATCACGCGCTCTGGGAAGTACACGGAGTTGCCGCGTACCTGGGCTTCGTTATCCAGGGCCGAACCGATTTTCACGTAGCTGGAGACGTCGGCAATCGCGACGTACAACTTCCAACCGCCGGAGAACAGGCGCAGTTTGCCAGGCTTGGCTTCGCAATAGACCGCATCGTCGAAGTCGCGGGCATCTTCGCCGTCAATGGTGACGAACGGCAGATGACGCAGGTCGATGCGTTTTTCTTTGTCTTTCTCTTCGACTTCCGGCTTGAGCTTGGCGGCTTCCTTGAGCACGGCCTCAGGCCAGACGTGAGGAATATCGTAGGTGCGCAAGGCGACGTCGATTTCCATGCCCGGCGCCATGTAGTTGCCGACCACTTCAACGATATCGCCCTGGGGCTGGAAGCGCGCAGTAGGCCAGTGGGTGATTTTCACCTCGACGAACTGACCGACCTTGGCGGCGCCATTGCGGCCCGGGGTAATCAGCACTTCCTGCTGCACCTTCGGGTTATCCGGAACCACGAAGCCGATGCCGCCTTCCTCGAAGTAACGGCCAACGATAGATTCGTGGGCACGGGACACCACTTCGACGATCACGCCTTCACGACGACCACGGCGGTCCAGGCCAGAAACCCGCGCCAGGGCACGGTCGCCATCGAACACCAGACGCATTTGCGCCGGGCTCATGAACAGGTCGTCGCTGCCGTCGTCCGGGATCAGGAAGCCGAAACCGTCACGGTGGCCGGCAATGCGGCCCAGGATCAGGTCCAGCTTGTCGACCGGCGCGTAAGTGCCACGACGGGTGTAGATCAATTGAGCATCGCGCTCCATCGCACGCAGACGGCGGCGCAGGGCTTCGAGCTGGTCTTCGGTGGTCAGACCGAATTCTTCAACCAGCTGCTCACGGCTAGCAGGCGAACCACGATCGGCGAGGTGCGCCAGGATCAGTTCGCGGCTAGGAATAGGGTTTTCATATTTTTCCGCTTCACGAGCGGCCTCGGGATCGAGGGACTGCCAATCGGCCATTAGAGAGTTTTCACCTTGTCTATATGCGGGTTAGTTTGGCATACGCGTATTGAAACGGGAAATTTCAGGTATCAACAAGCGTTTAAAAGCCCTTTGCGACCCCCGGCGCGCACCTTGCACGACCACTGGCGAAATTTTCCAGGCTTTTTTCATGGCAGGGGTTTACAGCTCAAATATCGCTCCGTATAGTGCGCGCCATCGACGACGGCAACGTTGTTGATGCTGCCCAGGTGGTGAAATTGGTAGACACGCCAGCTTCAGGTGCTGGTGATCGCAAGGTCGTGGAAGTTCGAGTCTTCTCCTGGGCACCAAATTCAGATCAAACCCGCGAAAGCGGGTTTTTTCGTTTCAGGCCTTTGATTTTTAACGGAAAAATTGATTTATATTTTTCGAATCAGGGGTTTACAGATCAAAAGCCCCGCCGTATAGTTCGCCCCATCAACAGCGGCAACGTTGTTAGCTAATGCCCAGGTGGTGAAATTGGTAGACACGCCAGCTTCAGGTGCTGGTGATCGCAAGGTCGTGGAAGTTCGAGTCTTCTCCTGGGCACCAAATTCAGATCAAACCCGCGAAAGCGGGTTTTTTCGTTTCCGGGGTTTGAAAACATCCCCGATGATTTCCCCCTCATCCGCACTTGAGAAGATTTATCGTTTATCCTTGCAATGATTTGTTGCATATAAGCGAGGAACACTTCGGATGATGATCCGTGACAACCGACTCAAGACATCCCTTCTGCGCGGCCTGACCCTCACCCTACTCAGCCTGACCCTGCTCTCGCCCGCCGCCCAATCTGCCGACAAGGTCTCCCTGACCTTATACAACGGCCAGCACAAAGAAGTCGGCGATGAACTCGCCAAGGCCTTCGAAGCCAAGACCGGCATCCACGTCAACGTGCGCAAAGGCAGCAGCAACCAGCTGGCCAGCCAGGTCGTCGAAGAAGGTGAGCGCTCCCCTGCCGACGTCATCTACACCGAAGAATCACCGCCCCTGAACAAACTCGGCGAGCAAGGCTTGTTGGCAAAAATCGATGCCAGCACCCTCGATGTGCTGCCCAAGGATTACGTGGGCAAAAACGGCGATTGGATGGGCGTGACCGCACGCACCCGCGTCGTAGCCTTCAACCCCAAATTGATTGCGGAAAAAGACTTGCCCAAGTCGGTACTGGATTTCGCCGGCCCCGAGTGGCAAGGCAAGGTCGGTTTCGTCCCCACCAGCGGCGCGTTCCAGGAACAAGCCGTGGCGATCATCAAGCTGCACGGTCGCGAAGCCGCGGAAGAATGGCTGACCGGCCTGCGCGCCTTCGGCAAGGTGTACAGCAACAATATGGTCGCCCTCAAGGCCGTGGAAAACGGCGAAGTGGCCACCGTACTGGTGAACAACTACTACTGGTTTGCCCTGAAAAAGGAAAAAACCAATCTGGACTCCCAGCTGCACTACTTCACCGATGGTGATGCGGGCGGCCTGATCACCGTGTCCTCCGCTGCCGCACTCAAATCCAGCAAGCATCCCAAAGAAGCCCAGCAACTGCTGGCATTCATGGCCAGCGAAGAAGGCCAGCGCGTGATCACCAACACGTCGGCCGAGTACCCGCTGCGCAAGGGCATGGAATCGAACCGCGGCCTCAAGCCATTTAGCGAGTTGCAGCCACCAAAGGTCACCCCCGCAGACCTGGGCAACGCCGAAGAAGCCCTGGAACTGGAACGTGACGTTGGCCTGAACTGATGAACCCATCGCTTTCCGTCGCGGGGTTCACCCCCCGTCGCAAACGCCCGTCGATCTGGCTGCTGCTGCCCGTGCTGTTGCTGGTTGGCCTGAGCCTTTTGCCGCTCGCCTATGTCGGGCTCAAAGCCTGGCAGGCGGGCTGGACGGAGGCGGTGCATCTACTGTGGCGGCCTTATGTGTTCGGGCTGCTGCGCAACACGCTGGCATTGATGGTCGGCGTGACCCTGACCTGCGGCGTGATCGGCCTGTCCCTGGCCTGGCTGCTGGAACGCAGCAACCTGCCAGGACGGCGCATCTGGGGCGTGATCCTGTGCCTGCCATTTGCGGTGCCGGCGTTTGTCAGCAGTTTTACCTGGGTGTCGCTGAGCGCCCAGTTCGAGGGGCTCGGCGGCGCGATCCTGGTGATGAGCCTGTCCAAATACCCACTGGTGTTTCTGCCGGTGGCGGCAACGCTACGCAATCTAGACCCCTCCCTGGAAGAATCGGCCCGCACGCTGGGGCTTAACCGCTGGGGCGTATTCTTTCGCATCACACTCCCGCTGCTGTGGCCATCGCTGCTGGCCGGCTCACTATTGATCGCACTGCACATGCTGGTGGAATTCGGCGCGCTGTCGATCATCGGGTTGCAGACCTTCACCACCGCGATCTACCAGCAGTTCGAACTGGAGTTCAGCAATGCCAATGCGGCGATGCTCTCGGCAGTGCTGCTGGTGATGTGCCTGACCCTGCTGTGGCTGGAGCTGCGCGTACGCGGCAAAGGCCGGCACGTGCGTATCGGCCAGGGCGCGGCGCGACACGCCGGGCAGGTTCAACTGGGCAAGTGGGCACCATTGGGCCAGGTGTATTGCCTGGTATTGGCGATCATCGGCAGCGGTATCCCGCTGGGCATGCTCGGCTATTGGTTGGCCGTCGGTTCGTCGGCTGCGTTTCCGATGGCCGAGATCAGCGAGGCGCTGCTGTCATCCCTGGCGCTCTCCCTGGGCGGCGCCGCCCTGTGCCTGGTACTGGCAGTGCCAGTTGGGCTGCTGGTGGTGCGCTACAAAGGGCAGTTGGCAATTTGGGCCGAACGCTTGCCGTATCTACTGCATGCTCTGCCCGGCCTGGTGATTGCGCTGACCCTGGTGTATTTCGCCCTGCATTACGTGCCGGCGCTGTACCAGACCTCGGCATTACTGCTGATTGCTTATGCGCTGCTGTTTTTGCCGTTGGCACAGGCGCCGATTCGTACAGCGCTGAACAAAGCAGCGCCACAATTGGAAGAGGCGGCGCGTACGCTCGGCGCCTCGTCGTTCAGTGCATTTTGCAGAGTCACCCTGCCGATCATATTCCCGGCGTTGGGCGCGGCGTTTGCGCTGGTGTTCCTGGATGCGATGAAGGAATTGACGGCGACTTTGCTGCTCAGCCCTACCGGGTTAAATACCTTGGCGACGGCCGTCTGGGCGCATACCTCGAATGTGGAATTTGCGGCGGCGGCGCCGTATGCGGCGTTGTTAATTCTGGTGTCGGGGTTGCCGGTGTATCTGCTCACGACTCGGATGTATCTGAGTCGCTGAAACAGCTATCGCAGGCAAGCCAGCTCCCACAGTGACCGAGTTCCAACTTTGGAATGCAGTTGAATGTGGGAGCTGGCTTGCCTGCGATGAGGCCAGTCCAGACAACCTCACGCCCTGAACTGCCCCAAGCTCGCCTTCAACTGCGCCGCCAACCCATCCAGCACCTTGCCACTGGCCGTCGTCTCCACCACCGCCTGCGCCGCTCGCTCGGCCTGGGCATGGATCACCTCCACGCGCCCACGCACCGCATGCGCGCCCCGGGCTTGATGCTCGGCCGCACGCGTCGCCAGGCCAATCGCCGCATGCACCTGCTCCACAGAAGCCTGCACTGTCTGCTGAAGGCGCACGCTGTCGCGCAGCACCAGCAAGCCCTCATTGGCCTGGCGCCCCGCCTTGCCGATGGTTTCCACCGCCTCACGCGCGCCCTGCTGTAATGCCACGATATGCGCCTGGATATCGCCAGTGGAGCTTTGAGTCTTGCTGGCCAGCGCACGCACTTCGTCGGCCACCACCGCAAAGCCACGCCCAGTCTCGCCAGCCCGTGCCGCCTCGATGGCCGCGTTGAGGGCAAGCAGGTTGGTTTGCTCGGCGATGCCATGAATCACGGTGAGCACGACCTCGATTTGCTCGCTTTGCTGCGCCAGGCGCTCGATTACCTGGGAGCCGGCCTGGACCTGCCCCGCCAGCGCCTCAATCAAGCTGCCGACTTCAGCCGAAGTGCGCGAGTTTTCGTCCGTAGCCTGACGAATATCCACCACCTGCTGTAACGCCGCCTGCATGGCGTGGCTTTCAGCCTGGGCCTCATCGGCCATTTGCGACAAAGCGCGCAAACTCTCGGCCACTTCATCACGCTGCAAGCCGGCCGCCGCATCGGCGCCAGCATTGCGTAACGTCATGGCGCCGATTTCCACGCCAGTACGCTGGGCCACGTCGCCTGCCTCGCGCACGATGGGCTGCAACTTATCCACAAAGCGATTGACCGCCGAGGCCATATCACCGATTTCATCCTTGCTGTTGATCTGCACGCGCTTGGTGAGGTCGCCCTCGCCGGCCGCCAGGTCATCCATCGCGGCAATCAGCAGCTTCAAGCGATTGACCACGCGCCGGCCCAGCACAATAGCGATCAGCAGCAATACGCCAAGCCCCACCAGTGCCAGGCCCATGCCGATACGCCAGCGCAGGGTGCCCGCCGCTTCTTGCACGGCGGCGGCGGTGTTGGCCGTCATTTGCGTGGCAGTGGCTTGCGCCGATTGCAGCCGGGCGCCCATGGCGCTGGCGCTGTCAGCTGCGGCGCCCTTGAGGCTGTCGCCCACCAGTTGATCGCCGCTGGCGATCAGCGCGGCAAAGCGCTTATCCAAGGCTTGCAGGTCGGCTTCAACCATCGCGGTCGACACACCCATGCGCACCTTGCCGATTTCCACACCGTTGGGGCTGATGGAGGCTTCAACGTAGTACACGGAAGAGTCTGTCTTGGCCGCGTCCAGCACCTTGTCCAGGGCACGCTCCCCTGCGCCCTTTGCCAGCAGGGCCTGGTTGATCGGGTTTTCGCGGTTCAGGTATCGGGTCAGGTGCTCGCCTGCGGCGTCGTCATACACCACAAACAGCACATTGGGGTTGCGCTGGGCCCGGCGGGCAAACTCTGAAAGGGTCGGCACGTCACTGTCCCACATGGCACGGGGCGCGACCGAGGCCAGCAGTTGCGCCATGTCATTGGCGGAGTCCTGCAGGTCTTTTTCCAGCGTCGCACGCAACTGCTTTTGCTCTTCCTGCAAGCGCGTGGAAAGCCCGGCTGTCAGTCGCTTACGCGTGCTGGCGGACAGGCTGTCCAGGCTGGACGTGACTTCCTTGCCAGCCTGGGCCAGTTCCCCAGACAACTTCTGGCTATCTATGCCCAGTCGATTGCCCAAATCGGCTTCCAGCGCCGTCACCGTGCTCCGCGTCAGAGCGACAGCCACCAGCACTTGCACCAAAAGAGCGATACCAAGGGTAACGAACACCGGCCGCAACAGACGGCTTTGTAACAACGAGAGAACGGCAGACACTGGAAATCCCTCCACCACGGGTGCCACTATTTTGATAGCACCTCGAAAGAGGGAAACACAGCAAGGGTCGTGCCGCTTGCCAGGCAGAAACGACAAAGGGCTCCCGAAGGAGCCCATTGCTTTTTACATCAACAGCTTATTAGGCGAACGGGTGACGCAGAACGATGGTCTCGTTGCGGTCCGGGCCCGTCGAAATAATGTCGATCGGCGCGCCAATCAACGCTTCGACGCGCTTGATGTAAGCACGAGCGTTGGCTGGCAGCTCTTCCAGGGTCTTGGCGCCCACGGTCGATTCAGTCCAGCCCGGCACTTCTTCGTACACAGGCTGCAGGCCCACGTAGCTGTCAGCGTCGGTCGGGGCAACGTCGTTACCTTCAGCATCTTTGTAGCCAGTGCAGATGTTGATGGTTTCCAGACCGTCGAGTACGTCCAGCTTGGTCAGGCAGATGCCCGAGATGCTGTTCACATCGATAGCACGACGCAGGATAACGGCATCGAACCAGCCGCAACGACGAGCACGGCCAGTGGTGGCGCCGAATTCGTGGCCTTGCTTGGCCAGGTGCGCGCCGACGTCGTCGAACAGCTCAGTCGGGAACGGGCCCGAACCTACGCGAGTGGTGTAGGCCTTGGTGATACCCAGGATGTAGTCCAGGAACATCGGGCCAACGCCAGAACCGGTGGCAACGCCGCCAGCGGTGGTGTTGGAGCTGGTCACGTACGGGTAGGTACCGTGGTCGATGTCCAGCAACGAACCCTGGGCACCTTCGAACATGATGTCTTTGCCAGCGCGACGCAGGTCGTGCAGCTCGGCCGTCACGTCCAGCATCAGCGGCTTGAGCAGCTCAGCGTATTCCTTGCACTCGGCCAGGGTCTTTTCAAACTCGATGGCTGGCTCTTTGTAGTAACCCACCAACATGAAGTTGTGGTAATCCACCAGTTCACGCAGCTTGTCTTCAAAGCGCGGCATGTTGAGCAGGTCGCCCACACGCAGGCCACGACGTGCGACCTTGTCTTCGTAGGCCGGGCCGATGCCGCGACCGGTGGTGCCGATCTTCAGCTCGCCACGCGCCTTTTCACGGGCCTGGTCCAGCGCAACGTGGAAGGACAGGATCAGCGGGCAGGACGGGCTGATACGCAGGCGCTCGCGCACCGGTACGCCTTTTTCTTCCAGCTTGGTGATCTCGCGCAGCAGGGCGTCAGGTGCGACCACCACGCCGTTGCCGATCAGGCACTGCACGCCTTCGCGCAGGACACCCGACGGGATCAGGTGCAAGACGGTTTTTTCGCCATCGATGACCAGGGTGTGGCCAGCGTTGTGGCCACCTTGGTAGCGCACTACGGCGGCAGCATGTTCGGTCAGCAGATCAACGATCTTGCCTTTGCCCTCATCACCCCATTGGGTGCCCAGGACTACGACATTCTTACCCATAACACTTGTCCTCATTCGCGCAAACTTGGTGCCGGCGATGGCCGGCAGGAAAACTCAAGAAGCCAGTGGCGATACTTGCCAAAGCCCGTTCTGCTGAATCAATTGCCGGTCGCAGTCCGCTTCACGGGCGGCGGCCAATGGCTGCCCAGGCAAGGCCTGGACTACACGCTGACCCTCACGGCGTAACTGGCAAACCTGCTGCCAGAGCGCTGCGTCCGTACTGTCGGGCATCCAGATGCCACCAGACGGCAGCTCGACCTCAGCACGCCCCAGGGTCACCAGGGTTTTCAAATCGGTGGAGAAACCAGTGGCCGGACGCGCACGACCGAAGTCGGCGCCGATATCGTCATAGCGACCACCTTGGGCGATGGCCTGGCCAACACCCGGGACGAATACCGCGAACACCACACCGGTGTGGTAGTGGTAGCCGCGCAATTCACCCAGATCAAAATACAGCGGCAGCTCCGGGAACCGTGCCGACAGGCGCTCGGCAATTGCCAGCACATCATCCAGTGCTGCCAATACCGGTGCCGGCGCATTGGCCAGGCGCTCACGCGCAGCCACCAGCACTTCACGGCCGCCGCACAGGTCTACCAGCGCCCGCAGCATGCCAGCCAGCTCGGCAGGCACACCCTCGGTGAGGGCGATCACTTCATCGATCGCCTTGCGCTGCAGAGCATCGAACAACTGTTGCTCCACTTCACCGGACAACCCGGCTGCGCGCGCCAGGCCACGGTAGATACCGACGTGGCCCAGGTCCATGTGCACATCCGGCACATCCGCCAGTTGCAGCATGGCCAGCATCAGGCTGATCACTTCAACATCGCTGCTCGGGCTGGCATCGCCGTACAACTCGGCGCCCAACTGGATCGGGCTACGGGAAGACGACAAGGCGCGCGGCTGGGCATGCAGTACGCTGCCTGCGTAGCACAGGCGGCTCGGGCCTTCGCGACGCAGGGTGTGCGCATCGATGCGCGCCACTTGCGGCGTGATGTCGGCACGGAACCCCATTTGCCGGCCCGATTGCGGGTCGATGACCTTGAAGGTGCGCAGATCCAGGTCCTGGCCCGCGCCGGTCAGCAGGGATTCCAGGTACTCGATATGGGGAGTCACGACAAACTCGTAACCCCAGCTCTGGAACAGATCCAACACCTGGCGACGCGCTACTTCAATGCGCGCAGCTTCTGGTGGCAGTACTTCTTCGATGCCATCTGGCAGCAGCCAGCGGTCTACCGTTGCCATTACGCCATTCCCCTTTGATCCAGGCGGCCAGCCCTCGGCCGAGCCTTGAGTGAAGCAGAAAATACCCGCCCCTTGCATAAACCACGCGCAAGAGCGACGTGACGAACGGCCTGCAAACGGCCTCGTCGGGCACTTTCCTCGAAAAACCTGTCACGCCTGCCGAATCAAACATGCAGACGCAAAAAAGCCGGGAATTTCCCGGCTGCCGCATCATACACCCGTTTTCTGAAAGGATCACCCCGCCAGGCATTTTAGCCGCCCGACGGAGTGCGCCTTACAGAATCACGGGCTGGTTACTTGGACTTTTCCAGGTAGCGGAAGAAGTCGCTACTTGGGTCCAGCACCAGTACGTCGGTTTTGTTCGCGAAGCTTTCACGGTAGGCGCGCAGGCTACGGTAGAACGCGTAGAACTCCTGGTCCTGGCCGTAAGCCTTGGCGTAGATCGCCGCGGCTTGAGCATCACCATCACCACGCGCCTCTTCAGACTCACGATAGGCTTCTGCCAGCAGTACACGACGCTGACGGTCGGCATCGGCACGGATACCTTCAGCCAACTCGTTACCCTTGGCACGGTGCTCACGCGCTTCACGCTCACGCTCGGTGCTCATACGCTCGAACACGCTGCGGTTTACTTCCTTGGGCAGGTCAATGGCCTTGACGCGAACGTCGACCACTTCAATACCCAGCTCTTTTTCCGCCATGGTGTTCAGCGAGCGGGTGATGTCAGCCATCAGCGCATCACGCTCACCGGATACCACCTCGTGCAGGGTGCGCTTACCAAACTGGTCACGCAGGCCCGATTCCAGACGACGGGACAAACGCTCGTCGGCAATCTGCTTGAGGCCGGAAGTCGCGGTGTAGAAGCGCTCGGCATCCTTGACGCGCCACTTGGCGTAGGCGTCAACCATCACGGCTTTCTTTTCCAGGGTCAGGAAGCGCTGTGTCGGTGCATCCAGGGTCATCAGGCGGGCGTCAAACTTGCGCACCTGGTTGACGTAGGGGACTTTCACATGCAGGCCCGGCTGGACATCCGCCTGGACCACGCGACCGAATTGCAGCAGCACCGCACGCTCGGTCTGAGCGACGATGTAGAAGCAGTTCCAGGCAGCGATGACCACGACGACGCCCACAATCAGGGCGGTCAGCGATTTATTGCTCATCAACGGCTCTCCCTGGTACGTGTTTGCTGTTGCAGCAAGTCAGCGGCCGCACGGGCGCTCGCTTCGTTGGCAGCGGCATTCGAACCGGTGGACGGTGCACTGGCGCCGCTACGACCACCTTCGATCATCTTGTCCAGCGGCAGGTACAGCAGGTTGTTCTGCCCACCTTTGCTGCCGGTCACGAGAACCTTGCTGGTGTTGCTGAAGACTTCCTGCATGGTGTCCAGGTACAGACGCTCGCGGGTCACTTCAGGTGCCTTGCGGTACTCGGCGACCAGCTTGGTAAAACGATCTGCCTCACCCTTGGCGCGGGAGACCACTTCGTCGCGGTAACCGTTGGCATCTTCAAGGATGCGCTGGGCCTGACCACGGGCTTCCGGCACAACGCCGTTGGCATAGGTTTCAGCCTGGTTGCGCGAACGCTGCTCGTCTTCACGTGCACGGATCACGTCGTCAAAGGCTTCCTGCACTTCACGCGGTGCCGCTGCGCTCTGTACGTTCACCTGAGTAACGGTGATACCGGTGCGGTAAGTGTCGAGAAAGCGTTGTAGACGCTCCTTGATTTCGCTGGCCATCAACTCACGACCTTCGGTGAGCACCTGGTCCATGGCGGTGGAACCCACCACGTGGCGCAGGGCACTTTCGGTTGCGTGTTGCAGGCTGATTTCCGGCTGATCAACGTTCAGCACGAAGTCTTGCAGGTTGCTGATCTTGTACTGCACGGTCAGCGGCACTTCGACGATGTTCTCGTCTTCGGTCAGCATCTGGCCCTGCTTGGTGTACGCACGCTCACGCGTCACGTTCTCCATGTACTTCTTGTCGATCGGCGGGAAATAGATATTCAGGCCCGGGCCGACAGTCTCGTAGTACTTGCCGAAACGCAGCACCACGGCTTGCTCCTGCTCGTCCACCACGTACACGGCACTGTAGAGCCATACGGCCGCAAGCACGACAAGGCCCAGGCCCAGCAGGCCATAGCCACCGCCCTTGCTTGTGCGACCGCCGTCGTCACCACCGCGTTTTTTTCCACCACCGAACAACCCATTCAGGCTTTCCTGCAGCTTTCGGAAGGCCTCGTCGAGATCCGGTGGCCCCTTGCGGTCGCCATTATTGCGGCGCTTACCACCCCAAGGATCCTGATTATTCGAGTTGCCACCCGGCTCATTCCAAGCCATAGCGCTCTCCATCTGATAAAGCAAAGACGCACCCACGGCGCGCCGACCAATGCTACAGAATGCCTGCTACTGCGGCACAACCGCTTTCTCAGGCTTTTATTGCAAAGTGTGTTGTTCGATAAACTCTGCCGGTACAACACCCTCTCGGCTGACCAGCCGATTGAGCTCCGAACGTGGCAATCGAACAGCCAGCAAGCTGACACCTTCTTCGTCGTGTTCTTCTTTTTGTACCGCGCCCAACTCGAAAAACTGTGCACGCAGTCGAGCAAAACGCTGCGGCAAGCGCAAGGTGCCGACGAACAAATCGCTGCCGAGCAATTCGGCAATGGCTTGTTCCAGCAGCTCCAAGCCACTGCCATCTCGCGCCGACAGCCAGACCCGCTGGGGCTTGCCGTTCTCGTCGCGCTGGATCTGTGGCTCAACGCCTTCAAGCAAATCGAGTTTGTTATAGACCTCGAGGATCGGCAAGTCCTGGGCGCCAATCTCGCCCAGCACCACCATGACCTGTTCAATCTGCAACATGCGATCCGGTTCGGCCGCATCGATCACGTGCAACAGCAGGTCGGAATTGCTCGACTCTTCGAGCGTAGACCGAAATGCCTCGACGAGCTTGTGGGGCAGGTGACGAATGAAACCCACGGTATCGGCCAGCACAATCGGCCCCAGGTCGTCGATGTCCAGACGCCGAAGGGTCGGGTCGAGGGTGGCGAACAGTTGGTCGGCCGCGTACACATCCGACTGGGTCACGTTATTGAACAGCGTGGATTTGCCGGCGTTGGTGTAGCCCACCAACGACACCGTAGGGATATCCGCACGGGAACGGCCACGTCGCGACTGTTCACGCTGACTGCGCACTTTTTCCAGGCGGCCCTTGATCTGGCGCAGGCGAACCCGCAGCAGACGCCGGTCGGTTTCCAACTGGGTTTCACCCGGGCCACGCATGCCGATACCGCCACCCTGACGCTCAAGGTGAGTCCAGCCGCGAACCAGGCGCGTGCTCATGTGGTCAAGCTGGGCCAGTTCGACCTGGAGCTTGCCTTCATGGGTACGGGCGCGCTGGGCGAAAATATCGAGAATCAGGCCGGTACGGTCGATCACGCGACACTCGAAAACACGTTCGAGGTTACGTTCCTGACTGGGCGTGAGAGTGTGATTGAAGATCACCAGATCGGCTTCTTCGGCATGAACCAGGTCGCGCAGTTCCTCGACCTTGCCGCTGCCAATCAGGTATTTGGCGGTTGGCCGATGACGCGGTACGTTAAAAAACGCAACGGTCTCGGCGCCGGCCGAATTTGCCAACTCCTGAAACTCCTGCGGATCTTCGCGCGCCTCAGGGTCCTGTCCATCCAAGTGAACGAGGATTACTCGCTCACCACCACCGTGGCGCTCAAAGAACAAAGGAGACTCCTATCAGGCGTTACCTGGCTCAGCGTCACCCTGTTCATCACCTGCTGCGCTAGGCAGACGGATTGGACGAACTGGAACGACTGTCGAGATAGCGTGCTTGTAAACCATCTGGCTGACGGTGTTTTTTAGCAGGATAACGAATTGGTCGAACGACTCGATCGTACCTTGCAGCTTGATGCCGTTGACCAGATAGATGGAAACCCCAACTTTCTCTTTACGTAAAGTATTCAAGTAAGGGTCTTGTAGCGAATGCCCTTTTGACATGTGCCGCACTCCTTTAAGGATCAATAATAAAAAATCGGAAAATAGATAGCTTATGGCCGTCACACCCCCAAGGATGGACGGCAATTGCAAGGACTCAGCTCAATATGGAGACCGTTCCCAAGTATTTCAAGGCGCGTGACAGATTGTCGCTGTCCAGGCTGTCCAACCAGTGCAAATCGCTCCAGCTGCGCAGCCAGGTGAACTGGCGCTTCGCCAATTGGCGCGTGGCAATGATGCCGCGCTCCTGCATTTCGGCTGACGTCAGCTTGCCATCCAGATGATCCCAGACTTGGCGGTAGCCTACAGCACGTATCGAAGGCAGCCCTGCATGCAGGTCGCCTCTTGAACGCAATGCTACGACCTCGTCCACAAACCCCTGTTCCAACATTATTGTGAATCTTTGTGCAATTCGTTCATGCAACACCTGGCGGTTTGCCGGAGCGATGGCCAGATTCGCCACAGTATAGGGCAATTGTGACTGTCCAGATGCGCCTGCATCAGTACTTTGCGCAGTTTGTTTCAGCCGATGTTCAGTCATGGTCTGGCCACTGACGCGCCAGACTTCCAGGGCGCGTGTGAGCCGCTGGGGGTCATTGGGGTGAATACGTGCCGCAGACACCGGGTCTACCGCCGCCAACTGGTCGTGAAGGGCCTGCCAGCCAAGGCGCGCAGCCTCTTCTTCAAGTTCGGCGCGCACCTGGGCATCGGCAGGCGGCATATCGGCCAGACCTTCCTGCAACGCCTTGTAATAGAGCATGGTGCCGCCCACCAGCAGCGGGATATTGCCCCGCGCGGTGATCTCGGCCATGGCCGCCAGGGCGTCGGTGCGAAAATCCGCCGCCGAATAGCTCTGCGCCGGATCGATGATGTCGATCAACTTGTGCGGATACTGGGCCAACAGCGCCTTCGACGGCTTGGCCGTGCCGATATCCATGTCCCGGTAAACCAGGGCAGAGTCGACGCTGATCAACTCGCAGGGCAGCACCCTGGTCAGCTCGATGGCCAAGTCGGTCTTGCCGGCAGCCGTGGGGCCCATCAGGAAAATGGCGGGGGGCAAGGCACTCATCAGCGGCCGCGCAGGAACAGTTTGTCCAGATCGTCCAGGCCCATCTGGGTCCAGGTCGGTCGGCCATGGTTGCATTGGCCGCTGCGCTCGGTGTTTTCCATGTCGCGCAGCAGGCCGTTCATTTCCGGCAGGGCCAGACGGCGGTTGGCGCGGATGGCGCCGTGGCAGGCCATGGTGCCGAGCAATTCGTTGATATGCGCCTGGATACGGTCGCTGGTGCCGTACTCCATCAGGTCTGCCAGCACGTCGGCCACCAGGCGGTTGGCCTCGGCCTGCTTGAGCAGCGCGGGAATCTGGCGGATCGCCAGGGTTTCCGGGCCCAGGCGTTGCAGCTCGAAGCCCAGCTTCTGGAACACACTGTGATGTTCTTCTGCGCAGTCGGCTTCACGCTGGCTCACCGCCAGGGATTCGGGCACCAGCAGCGGCTGGCCGCTGAGGCCTTCGCTGGCCATGGCGATCTTCAGGCGCTCGTACATGATCCGCTCATGGGCGGCGTGCATGTCCACCAGCACCAGGCCATGGGCGTTTTCGGCGAGGATATAAATGCCTTTGAGCTGCGCCAGGGCATAGCCCAACGGCGGAATATCACCGCCGCCTTCGGGCAACGCCACAGCAGCACCCGGCTCGGCACCCGGCAGCGGCGCGAAAAACTCACGGTACGCCGCCTGGGCCTCGGCCACCGGCACCGTCGATTGCGGGCGCGGTGTGTATTGATACTGATAACCCGCACCGGCACCCGAATTTGGCGCCGTGTAGGCTGGCTGCGCCTGTGGCGATTGCAGCAGGTTGGCCGCCAGGCTCATCTCACCCTGGGGGCCGAACTCGCCGGCTTCCGGACCGCTTGGCCGCACCACCGCTGTGACAATCGGCGCTGACAACTGATCATCCGGACGCACGTCGCCCAAGGCGCGGTGCAGCGTGCCGTAGAGGAAGTCATGCACCATGCGCCCGTCACGGAAGCGCACCTCGTGTTTGGTCGGGTGCACATTGACGTCGACCACCGAAGGGTCAACCTCAAAGAACAGCACAAAGGTCGGGTGTCGCCCGTTGAACAGCACATCGCGATAAGCCTGGCGCACCGCATGGGCCACCAGTTTGTCGCGGACCGCCCGGCCGTTCACAAAGAAATACTGCAAGTCGGCCTGGCTGCGGGAGAACGTCGGCAACCCGACCCAGCCCCACAACCTCAAGCCATTACGCTCGATCTCAATCGGCAGCGCCTGTTCCAGGAACCCGCTGCCACACACCGCTGCCACCCGCCGAGCACGGGCGGCGTCGTCGTTGGCTTCGTGCAGGCTGAGGATGGTCTTGCCATTGTGGCGCAGGTGAAAGGCCACATCGAAACGCGCCAGGGCCAGTCGCTTGATCACTTCTTGCAGGTGATCGAATTCGGTTTTCTCGGCCTTGAGGAATTTGCGCCGTGCCGGGGTATTGAAGAACAGGTCGCGCACTTCCACCGAGGTGCCCACCGGATGGGCTGCCGGCTGGACCCGAGGCGCCATGTCACGGCCTTCGGTTTCCACCTGCCAGGCTTGCTCGGCGCCGCGGGTGCGGGAGGTCAGGGTCAGGCGGGCCACGGAGCTGATGGAGGCCAGGGCCTCACCACGAAAGCCCAGGCTCATGACCCGCTCCAGGTCTTCCAGGTCACGGATCTTGCTGGTGGCGTGACGGGCCAGGGCCAGGGGCAGGTCATCCGAAGAGATGCCGCTGCCATCGTCACGTACCCGCAGCAGCTTGACGCCGCCCTGCTCCACATCGACATCGATGCGTTTGGCACCGGAGTCAATGCTGTTTTCCAGCAACTCCTTGATCACCGACGCCGGGCGCTCAACCACCTCACCTGCAGCGATCTGGTTGGCAAGGCGCGGGCTGAGCAATTCAATGCGCGAGCCGCTGTTCAACAAGGTTTCGCTCATTACTGTGCCGCCAATTCAGTGCCGGGGATGGTCAACACCTGGCCGATCTTCAACTCATCGGTTTTCAGGTTATTGGCGCTGCGCAAGGCCGCAGGCGTGACCTGGAAACGTACCGCCAGCATGGCAACGGTGTCGCCGGGCTGCACACGATGGTCACGCGGGCCCTGGGCGATTTTGCCGGAGTCGCGCAGCCAGGCGATATAGGTGCCCGGCGGCGGGTTCTGCTGGAAGAACTGGCGCACACCGGCGCTGATCGAACGCGCCAGCGCTTGCTGGTGGCTGGCGCTGGCCAGTTTCGACGCTTCGTTGGCGTTGGAGATAAACCCGGTTTCCACCAGGATCGACGGAATATCCGGCGACTTCAACACCATGAACCCGGCTTGTTCCACCCGCTGTTTATGCAGCGACGTCACACGGCCGATATTGCTCAGGACTTTCTGGCCCACGTTGAGGCTGGAGGTCAGCGAGGCGGTCATCGACAGGTCGAGCAGTACGCCTGCGAGCATCTTGTCCTTGTCATCAAGGGAGACGTTGCCGGCCCCGCCGATCAAGTCGGAGCGGTTTTCACTATCGGCCAGCCAGCGCGCGGTCTCGGAGGTAGCGCCGCGATCCGACAGGGCAAATACCGAGGCGCCAAAGGCAGCGGTTGAAGGCGCGGCGTCGGCGTGAATGGACACGAACAGGTCCGCGCCCTTCTTACGGGCAATTTCGGTACGGCCACGCAACGGAATGAAGTAGTCACCGGTGCGGGTCAGCTCGGCGCGGTAGCCTTTCATGCCGTTGACCTGGCGCTGCAGCTCGCGAGCGATGGCGAGCACCACGTCTTTCTCATGCTGGCCGCGTGAGCCAGAAGCCCCCGGATCTTCGCCACCGTGGCCGGCGTCGATCACCACGATGATGTCGCGCTTGCCTGCCGGTGCAGGCGGCGGCGGTGGCAGCTTGACCTGGGGTTGCGAAGGGTTGACCGGCACCGCAGGCACCGTCGCCACGCTTGGCGTCGGCGCAGGCGGTGGTGCCGCGTCGGCGGGGTTGTCGAACAGGTCGACCACCAGTCGGTTACCATATTGGGCGTTGGGCGCCAGGGAGAAGCTCTTTGGCGTCACGGCCTTTTTCAGGTCGATGACCACGCGCAGGTCAGTCGGCGTACGCTGGGCCGAGCGCATGGCGGTAATCGGGGTGTTGGCGGTGGACACCTTCAGCGGCGCGGCCAGGCTCGCACCGTTGATGTCGATCACCAGGCGATCAGGCGCCGTCAGGGTGAAGACGCTGTGCTGGACCGGGCCAGACAGGTCGAACACCAGTCGCGTGTTATCCGGCGCTCGCCACAGGCGAACACTCTTTACCTGTGAAGCAGCCAGAGCATTGACAGTCATTGCCGCAAGCAACACCCCCACGACAGCAACCAACGCGCGAAAGCGCATACCTAACCCCACCAATTTTATTTGAATTCCAATGCCAGAGCGGTGCACCACGCTTCAGCGCGCGCGCTCTGGGGCAACAACTTCAGCTGACGTCCGTGCTCATGCGGCGTAATGGTAATGGTCATGTCTGGCTTTGGCAAAAAGCCTGTGCCTTTATCTGGCCATTCGATCAGGCACAACGCATCTTCATCGAAGTAATCACGGATGCCCATGAACTCCAGCTCTTCGGGATCGACCAGGCGATAGAGGTCGAAATGGAAAGCACGCACGTCGCCGATCTCGTAGGGCTCGACCAACGTGAAGGTCGGGCTTTTTACCGCGCAGGTATGGCCCAGGCCGCGAATAATTCCCCGGGACAGTGTGGTTTTGCCTGCGCCCAGGTCGCCCTCGAGAAAGATCAACCCGGCCCCTTGCGTGACCTGTGAAATACGCTGGCCCAACGCGACCATGGCCTCTTCATCGGCCAGGAAAAGAATCACTTCAGACACGCAGACTGCTCCTCCAGCAATTGACGAATGGCAGGAATCAGGTCGCTGGCGACCAAACCGCGACCCAAGCTGCCTTGGCGTTCCCCCGCCGTGGCGTGCAACCACACGGCCAGGCAGCCGGCTTCATACGCCGGCATGCCCTGGGCCAGTAACGCCGCCACCAGGCCGGCCAGCACATCGCCGAGCCCCGCTGTTGCCATCGCCGGGTGGCCTTGATCACACCGCGACACACGCCCATCCGGGCTGGCAATCAAACTGCCAGCACCCTTGAGGATAGCCACTGCGTTGAATTTGTGGCTCAACGCGCGCGCCACCTTAAGGCGATCTGCCTGAACCTCGGCTGTCGATAGCCCCAATAAACGCGCAGCTTCGCCCGGATGAGGAGTAATCACAGAGTTGGCCGGCAGCTCGACGCTGCCAGTGGCCAGTTGATTGAGCGCGTCGGCGTCCCACACCTGCGGCTGGCGGGCATTGGCTGCAACCGACAACAGGCTTTTGCCCCAAGCGGCATCGCCCAGGCCCGGGCCAATGACGATCACCGAGATTTTTTCCAGCAGGCCCATCAACTGGTTGGCCGAACTCACGCCGACGGCCATGACCTCCGGCAGCCGAGCCAGAGCGGCCGGCACGTGTTCCGGCCGCGTCGCCAGCGAGACCATGCCGGCGCCGCTGCGCAGGGCACTTTCGGTGCTCAGCAACGCCGCGCCGCCAAAGCCATGGTCACCACCGATGACCAGCAGGTGGCCGAATTGGCCCTTATGGGCGTCCGGGGAACGCGCAGCCAGTTGCGGCAAATGGCCGGGCAACAACAGCTGAACGTCGGTAATTGGGTGTTTTGTCTGAGGCATGCGTCTTCAAGCTCCGATGTCTGGCAGAATTATACGCATCTAACCTGTGGTTTCCCGTGTCTCATGCCTGCTATTACCTCCGATCTGCCCGCCCTTGCCCAATCGATCAAAGACTGGGGACGCGAGCTGGGCTTTCAACAAGTGGGCATCAGCGGCCTCGACCTGGCTGAGCATGAACAGCACCTGCAACGCTGGCTCGACGCGGGTTACCACGGCGAGATGGACTACATGGGCGCCCACGGCAGCAAACGCTCGCACCCGGACGAGCTGGTGCCCGGTACCTTGCGCGTGGTGTCACTGCGAATGGACTACCTGCCCGGCGACACCCAAATGGCGCAATTGCTGGCCCAGCCAGAAAAAGCCTACATCTCGCGCTACGCCCTGGGCCGCGATTACCACAAGCTGATCCGCAAGCGCGTGCAGCAACTGGCCGACCGCATCCAGGCGCAGATCGGGCCGTTTGGCTTTCGCGCCTTCGTCGACAGCGCGCCGGTCCTGGAAAAAGCCATCGCCGAACAAGCCGGCCTGGGCTGGATCGGTAAAAACACCCTGGTGCTCAACCGCAAGGCCGGCAGTTATTTCTTCCTGAGCGAACTGTTTGTCGATTTACCGTTGCCGGTGGACCCACCCCACGCCACCGAACACTGCGGCCGCTGCACGGCGTGCCTGGACATCTGCCCCACTAACGCCTTCGTCGGCCCTTACGTGCTGGACGCGCGACGCTGCATTTCCTACCTGACCATCGAACTCAAGAGCGCCATCCCCGAAGACCTGCGCCCACTGATCGGCAACCGGGTGTTTGGCTGCGATGACTGTCAGATCGTTTGCCCGTGGAATCGTTTCGCCCGATCCACCGCCGAAAGCGATTTCAAGCCACGGCACAATCTGGATAACGCTGAACTGGCCGAATTGTTTATGTGGGACGAGGATAAATTCCTCCGCAGCACCGAGGGCTCACCCCTACGCCGCGCCGGTTACGAGCGCTGGTTACGCAACCTGGCGGTGGGCCTGGGCAATGCGCCCTCCAGCATTCCGGTATTGGAGGCACTCAAGGCGCGGCGGGACTACCCCTCGGAGCTGGTACGCGAACACGTGGAGTGGGCGCTGAACCAGCACGCGGCCCGCTAGTGTACGTCGTCGTTGTAGACGAACTTGGGCATTTCCCAGTGAAAACGGATCGCCAGCAAGCGCAATAGAAAGCCGCTGAACAGCGTCAGCAGAATCGCCTGTTCGCTGGGCAGTTCCAGATACAGGCACAGCAAGTAGAACCAGGCGGCCAGGAATGACACGCTGGCGTACAACTCGCGGCGGAAGATCAGCGGAATGTCGTTACAGAAGATGTCCCGCAGGATGCCGCCGAATACGCCGGTGATGACCCCGCTGACGGACGCCACCAACATGCCGTGACCCATTTCCAGGGCGGTCATGCAGCCAATCAGGGTAAACGCCACCAACCCCAAGGCGTCCAGCGCCAAAAACAGCGAGCGCAGGCGGCGCATCAGCGGCGCGATAAAGATCGTCACCAATGCCGCAACGGAGGTCAGCACCAGGTATTCCGGGTGTTTGACCCAGGTCAGCGGGTAGTGGCCAAGCAACACATCGCGCACCGAACCGCCGCCCAAGGCCGTCACGCAAGCGATCAGCACCACGCCAAACCAGTCCATGCCACGCCGACCCGCGGACAGGGCGCCAGTCATGGCTTCGGCGGTGATGGCGACGAGGTAGAGCATCAGCAACATGATGGCGATCCTGACAGAGAGGCCGGCAGTCTAATCATTTGCCGAGAGCACCAAAAGGGGGCGCTTGGCTAAAGACCGCGTCGCGCCATTCGCGAGCAAGCCCGCTCCCACACTTGACCGAGTTTTCATGACGAACGGGGAACATATGTGGGAGCGGGCTTGCTCGCGAAGGCGTCGGGCCAGGCGCTACATCTTCAAGCCTTGATGAAATGCTTGCGGTAATGCTGCAACTCGGCAATCGACTCGCGAATATCATCCAGCGCCAAGTGCGTGCTGCCTTTATGGAAGCTGTCTTTGACTTCCGGCGCCCAACGCGCAGCCAGTTCCTTCAAGGTCGACACGTCCAGGTTGCGGTAGTGGAAGTAACTTTCCAGCCCCTTCATGTGCGTATAAAGGAAGCGACGGTCCTGGCAGATGCTATTGCCGCAAATAGGCGACTTGCCCTTGGGCACCCATTTTTCCAGAAAGGCGATGGTTTCGGCCTCGGCTTCGGCCATGCTGATGCGGCTGTCGCGCACGCGCTGGGTCAGCCCGGAGTTACCGTGGGTGCGGGTGTTCCACTCGTCCATGGTGGCGAGTACCGCGTCGCTGTGGTGGATGGCGATCACCGGGCCTTCGGCCAAGGTGTTGAGGTTGCTGTCGGTGACAATGGTCGCCATCTCGATGATGACGTCGGTGTCGGGGTTCAGACCGGTCATTTCCAGATCGATCCAAATCAGGTTCTGTGGGTTTTGCATGGCTTGATTCTCTTGGCACCTTGGCGTAGCCGGGCAGTTTAGCAGGCGGGGGCGTGCTAGACTCGCGACCGTTTTACCCAACTTTTGCATTATCGACACGGAACACCAATGGCCAAACGCCAGCTCAACCGTCGCCAAAACTGGCGCATCGAAAAGATTCAAGGTGAACGCGCCGCCCGCGCCGCCAAACGTGAATCCTCCGCCGTGGAAGCGCTCGAGGGCGGCGACCTGGGCCCCGAACAAACAGGCCTGGTGATCGCGCACTTTGGTGTGCAGGTCGAAGTCGAGGCGCTCGAAGGCGAACTCGCAGGCCAGGTGTTCCGTTGCCACTTGCGCGCCAACCTGCCCGCGCTGGTCACCGGCGACAAAGTGGTGTGGCGTGCCGGCAACCAGGGCATCGGCGTCATCGTCGCCCAGTTGCCGCGCAGCACCGAACTGCGCCGCCCCGACAGCCGTGGACAGCTCAAGCCGGTGGCGGCCAACGTCGACATGATCGTGATCGTGTTCGCGCCGCTGCCCGAGCCCCATGCCAACCTGATCGACCGTTATCTGGTCGCGGCTGAACATGCCGGCATCCGCCCGTTGTTGTTGCTGAACAAATTCGACTTGATCGACGAGCAGAACGCCCCCGCGCTCAATGCGTTGCTGGCGGTCTACCGCACCCTGGGCTACCCGGTGCTGGAAGTGTCAGCTCACCACGGCAACGGCATGGAACAGCTGCAACAACAGTTGGACGGGCGTATCAGCGTGTTCGTCGGCCAGTCTGGCGTGGGCAAGTCGTCGCTGGTCAACAGCCTGTTGCCGGAAGTCGAAACCCGTGTGGGCCCGCTGTCGGAACTGTCCGGCCAGGGCACCCACACCACCACCACCGCACGGTTGTTCCACTTCCCGGGCGGCGGCGAGCTGATCGACTCACCCGGTATTCGTGAGTTCGGCTTGGGCCACGTCAGCCGCAGCGATGTGGAAGCGGGCTTCATTGAGTTCAACGACCTGATCGGCACCTGCCGCTTCCGCGACTGCAAACACGACCGCGAACCGGGCTGTGCATTGCTCAAGGCACTGGAAGATGGGCGCGTGCAGCAGCAGCGGATGAACAGCTATCGGTCGATTATTGCGAGCTTGCCTGAGAGCAGTTATTGACGGTCAATTTCTTGATACACATAAACCAGGGCGCTGAACGCCCTAGCCCATTGATTTAACAGGAGCGGGCATCAAGAATTCGGATCAACTGGGTGGCTCATACACGCAAGCCAGCTTGTATTCAGATTTCCTGATGCCCATAATTGCTCCGTCACCAGCGAAAGCTGGCAGGAGTCTGGATCCTTTTCGGGGTTGATCCAGCGGCGCAGAAGGGGCGAAGCAAGCTCCGCTGCGTGTCGAATGAAGCCGCCTTCGGGCGGCTTTGCTTTTTGTGGGGAATTAACATTTGGCTCTCTACTATCACCCCAAACAAGGCGACGTGCTGCTGTGTGACTTCACACGAGGTTTTGTTGCACCGGAAATGCTGAAGATCCGCAAGGTTGTCGTGATATCGCCTACCGCGACCCACAATCGCAAGCTTTGCACCGTGGTGCCAATCTCCTCTACTGCGCCAGAAACCCAGCACGACTGGCACCACTTGCTACGCACCAATCCACTTCAGTCCGATGGCTATAAAGAGCTTTGGGTGAAGTGCGACATGATTTATACCGTCAGCTTCGAGCGCCTCGACAAGCTGCATAGAAAGACTCGCACAAAAGGCCGAGAGTACTTTGTCCCACGCCTGTGCGCCGATGACATGCGGGGCGTAGTTAATGGTGTCAAAGCCTACCTGCCACTCTGACCGCCAATGAAAACGCCCCGAATGATTCGGGGCGTTTTGGTTTCTGCTGTAGAGAGATAAGTTACGAGGCCGGCGCAGGCACCGTAGGATCCTTCATCCCGCCATCATCAAACAGGTTCAGCTTCTGGCGCAGCTCATGGGCTGGCAGCGGTTCCTGCTCCGGCGGCAGCGCGTTCGGGTCGGCCGGCACTTCGCCTGGCGCACCGTCGCCCTGGGTCGGTGCCGGTGGCGGTGGTTGATCGCCTTCAATCGCACGCTGGGCTTTTTTGGTCAGCACCACGATATCAATGCGGCGGTTGACCGGGTTGAACGGGTCTTTGGGATCAAACAGCTGCGAGGAGGCAAAGCCCACCACCCGCGCCACTTGCGGGTCCGGGTAGCTGCCGGCCACCAGCGCACGCCGGGCAGCATTGGCGCGGTTGGCCGAGAGTTCCCAGTTGCCGAAATCGCCCTGGCCCGCGTAGGGTTTGGCGTCGGTATGCCCGCTGATGCTGATCTTGTTCGGCACCGCCTTGATGGTGTCAGCCATGGCCAGCAGGATGTCTTCAAAGTACGGCTTCAAGCGCGCACTGCCAGAGTCGAACATCGGCCGGTTGGCGGCATCGGTAATCTGGATGCGTAGCCCCTCGGGGGTGATCTCGAAGGAAATCTGGTCCTTGAACTTCAGCAACTGTGGGTTTTCTTCAACCTTGTTCTGCAATTCTTGCAGCAACAGTTCCAGTCGCTCTTGTTCGACCTGCTCGGCCATGGACTCGACAGTGTCGCGCTCAATAGGGATTTTTTCCTGGGGCGACTCAGTTTGCACTTCGGGGTTGATGGTGCGCTCGGGCGCCAGTTCCGGCGAGCCGCCCAGGTCAATGACAAACGGCGTGCCGCTTTCCGAAAAGCCAATCGGGTCTTTGAAGTAGCCGGCGATGGCGATCTTCTGTTCTGGCGTAGCGGTGGACATCAGCCACAGCACCAGGAAGAACGCCATCATCGCCGTGGCAAAGTCGGCGAAGGCGATTTTCCAGGCGCCGCCATGGTGCCCCGCAGCGAAGCGCTTGACGCGCTTGATGATGATCGGCTGGTTGTTTTCCATGGCTTAACGACCGCGAACCGCTTGTTCCAGCTCGGAGAAACTTGGACGATGTTTCGGGTACAACACCTTGCGCCCGAACTCCACGGCCAGCGACGGCGGCATGCCCGACGCCGATGCCACCAGGCACGCCTTGATCGCTTCGTACAGATTGATTTCTTCCTTGGCATCGTGGGCCAGGGAGGTGGCGAGCGGGCCGAAGAAACCATAGGCGGCAAGAATACCGAAGAAGGTGCCCACCAGCGCCGCACCTACGTGCATGCCGATGGCCGCCTGATCGCCTTCGCCCAGGGAGGCCATGGTCACCACGATACCCAGTACCGCCGCGACAATACCAAAACCAGGCATACCGTCGGCGATGCCGGTCACGGCGTGGGAAGGATGCTCCAGTTCTTCCTTAAGGCTGAACAACTCCATGTCGAACAGGCCTTCCAGCTCGTGGGGCGCCATGTTGCCGGAGGACATGATGCGCAGGTAATCACAGATATACGCGGTCATGCGCTCGTCTTTGAGCACGGCCGGGTACTTGGCAAAAATCGGGCTGGCCGCGGCGTCTTCGATATCGCCTTCGATCGCCATCATGCCTTCGCGGCGGCTCTTGTTGAGGATCTCGTAGATCAGCCCCAGCACTTCCAGATAAAACGTGTGGGAGAAGCGCGAGCTGAACATGCCCAAGGACTTCTTGACCACGTGCATGGTCATATAGCCTGGGTTGGCCTGCAAAAATGCGCCGAACGCGGCACCGCCGATAATCAGCACCTCAAAAGGCTGGATCAGTGCGGCGATTTTACCGTGGGAGAGGACGTACCCTCCGAGCACACTTGCGATGACGACAATGATGCCGATAATTTTAGCCATAGGAGAGGGGTACTTGCGCCGTCGGGTTCATGGACATATTGGGTGCAGCAGAAAACTCTTGTTCTACTTATCGGCAAAACTGCGCCAGACTATAGCCCGTTAAGGCGAAAAGCCAATTCGGCCCGTTCCGGGCGTGTTGAACGCAAGTGATGATCGCGCCCCAATCATGGCAATTGAAACGACAGTCCCAACGAACCGCCCCACTACGCTCGCCGCTTGGATCAAGTGCCTGGACGACGTGCTGCTGCCCGTGCCCCAGGCCAGTCATGAGCGCGTGTGCAAAGCTATTCGCGATAGCCGCAGTTCATTGCGAGATATTGCGGAGCTGATGCAAGACAGCCCGGCCCTCGTGCTGAGCGTGATGCGCGAAGCCAACAGCCAAGCCCATGGTAGCCTGGCCGAACCTGCGGAAAACCTTGAAGTCGCGCTTAACCGTCTTGGCCTCAAACGTGCCGAGGAGCTGTTGGCGCGCCTGCCTTCGGTACCCGCCCGCGAAATCCCCGTGGCCTTGCGTCAACTGCTGCTGATCAGCCAGCACGCATCCCAGCAAGCCAACGGTTTGTTCGGCAGTCGCCTGGCGCGGTTGTGGCAGGACATCCACTGGGGCAGCCTGCTGTTTTTGTCGCCACTGTGGCCGATGGCCGTCGCCTACCCCAAGCTTCTGGAGGAGTGGGAGTTGCGGGTGATCCATAAAGGCCAATCGGCGCGCCAGGTCGAGCAACAGCTGTTCGGCGTGCGTTTGCTTGACCTGTGCCTGGGCTTGACAGAAGCCTGGCACCTGCCGATCTGGGTTTCACAGGGCTACAAGTTGCTGTTGGCCGAGCAACGCCTGCTGGTCAAGGCGCTGCACATTGCCCGCCAAGACGATGCCCTGCGCCACCAGCAATTGCTCGATGCCGAGCCCAACCTGCGACGCTGGCTGAACCAGCCGGCCAACACCGTGTTGCTGGCCAACGGCCTGGCGATGTCGGCCCAGGAGTCCTGGACCTGCCCGCACACCGAGCGCTGGCAATACCTGACGGCGCTGTACCTGCAAACGCCGTTGAGCGATGTGCAACAGCAAGCCCACCAGCAAGCGGTGACCAGTGCTCGTACCACCTTGATGCCCGACCTCTGGCACCCGGCGCTGTCGCTGATCTGGCCGTGGCACGTACAGAAAGTCCATCGCGGCTTGCTGCCTGCACCGCCTCCGACTGCCGAAGCGCTGGCCGTGTGGCGCACGCGTTGCACCGAGCTGCTGGTGGAGCCGAGCCGCTTTGCCAACGCCATGCACCTGACCACTTGCGCCAAGGAAGCCCTGGTCGCCAGTGGCATGCAGCGGGTACTGATATTCATGGCAGATCGCGCCTTGAGCACCTTGCGTGTACACCAGGCCGACGGCCTGCCCAAGGACGCGGCTCACCTGAGCCTGGATGTGGTCAACAGCACGTTGCTGCAACGTCTGCTGGAAAAGTCCGCCCAGGTACGCCTGAACCCCGACAACCATGCGCAGTTTTCCGCATTGCTGCCACCGATCCTGCGTCGTCTGTTTATTGGCGAGCACCTGCTGTTGCGCTCACTGAGCTGCAACGGTCGCGTGGTCATGCTGATCGTGGCGGACCAGGGCGGCGGGCCATTCTCGGAAACCACCGTGCAGGCGTTCGGCAAAACCGCCCAATGCATCGAGAAAGCCCTGCACAGCTTTACCAACCGCAGCGCCTGATGCTTGCGCTACAATCACCGGCCTTTATCGCCAACATTTGTGCCCAGGAGACCTCACATGCCTGACTTCTCTGGCTTGCCGCTGGTGATCGAATCCGCCGACCTGTTGGGTCGCCTCGATTCCAAGCACTTGATACTGGTAGACCTCACCAGTGTCGCCCGCTACGCCGAAGGGCATATCCCCGGCGCGCATTTCGTTGACCCCAAGCGCACCCAACTGGGCCAGCCACCCGCACCCGGCTTGCTACCGAGCAAGGCCGACCTGGAAAAACTGTTCGGCGAACTGGGCCACACCCCGGACGCCACCTATGTGGTCTATGACGACGAAGGCGGCGGTTGGGCCGGGCGTTTTATCTGGATGCTCGACGTGATCGGCCACCAGAAATATCACTACCTCGACGGCGGCCTGCTGGCATGGCTGGAGGAAGGGCACCCGCTTTCCACCGATGTGCCCCCGGCAGCCGGCGGCCCGGTCAGCCTCACGCTGCACGACGGCCCTACCGCCACCCGTGAGTACCTGCAAAGCCGTCTCGGCGCGGCCGACCTGGGTATCTGGGACGCTCGTGGCCCGCTGGAGTATTCCGGCGAGAAAGTGCTCGCAGCCAAGGGCGGCCACATTCCCGGTGCGGTGAACTTCGAATGGACCGCCGGCATGGACAAGGCTCGCAACCTGCGTATTCGCCGTGACATGCCGCAGATCCTCGAAGACCTCGGGCTGACCAAAGACAAAGAAATCATCACCCACTGCCAGACTCACCACCGCTCTGGCTTCACCTACCTGGTGGCCAAGGCGCTCGGTTATCCGCGAGTCAAAGGTTATGCCGGTTCCTGGGGCGAATGGGGCAACCACCCCGACACCCCCGTTGAGATTTAAGGTTTAAGGACAGTTATGAAAAAGCAGTTGTTTATCCTCAGCCAGTACTTGCTGCCGCACCACTTGCTGTCGCGCCTGGCCGGCTGTATCGCCGAATGCCGCGTGCGCTGGTTCAAGAACGCCTTTACCGCCTGGTTCGCCAAGCGCTACCAGGTGGATATGTCCCAGGCCCTGGTGGAAGACCTGACCGCCTACGAGCACTTCAACGCCTTCTTCACCCGCGCGTTGAAAGACGGCGCCCGCCCGTTGGATGCAACCCCAGGCGCAGTGCTGAGCCCCGCCGATGGCGCGGTCAGCCAGCTAGGCCCGATCGAACATGGCCGTATCTTCCAGGCCAAGGGCCACAGCTTCAGCGTGCTGGAACTGCTCGGTGGCGATGCAGCGATGGCTGCGCCGTTCATGGGTGGCGAGTTCGCGACTATTTACCTGTCGCCCAAAGACTATCACCGAGTGCACATGCCACTGGCCGGTACCCTGCGCGAGATGGTGTATGTGCCAGGGCGGATTTTCTCGGTCAACCAGACCACCGCCGAAAACGTGCCGGAGCTGTTCGCCCGTAACGAGCGTGCTGTCTGCTTGTTCGACACCGAACGTGGCCCGATGGCCGTGGTGTTGGTGGGTGCGATGATCGTGGCGTCGATTGAAACCGTGTGGGCCGGCTTGGTAACGCCGCCGAAACGTGAGCTGAAAACCTTCCGTTACGACGAAGCTGCGCGCGCGCCGATTCATCTGGAAAAAGGTGCTGAACTGGGTCGCTTCAAGTTGGGCTCGACCGCCATCGTGCTGTTTGGGCCGGATCAGGTGAAGTGGGCTGAAGAACTGGCAGCGGGTACGCCGGTGCAGATGGGCCAGGGTATCGCCTTGCCTAAAGCCTGATATTGCTGGTGACATCCAATGTGGGAGACGGGCTTGCCCGCGATGGCGGAGTGTCAGTCAACACATCATTGACTGAACTGCCGCTATCGCGGGCAAGCCCGGCTCCCACATTTTTGCCTGTATTTCTACAGTGAGATCGGCTTATAGCTGACCGTCGCGGTCACGCAAGCCCAACAGATACAACACACCATCGAGCCCCAACGTCGAAATCGCCTGCTTGGCCGATTGCTTGACCAACGGCTTGGCACGGAAGGCCACGCCCAACCCGGCAATCGCCAGCATCGGCAGGTCATTGGCGCCGTCGCCGACCGCAATGGTCTGCTCCAGGCGCAAGCCTTCCTTGTGGGCCAATTCCTTGAGCAGGTCGGCCTTGCGTTGCGCGTCGACAATCGGCTCCACCGCCACGCCAGTCACTTTGCCATCCACCACTTCCAGCTCGTTGGCGAATACATAGTCAATGCCCAGCTTGGCCTGCAACTGCTTGGCGAAGTAAGTGAAGCCGCCGGACAGGATGGCGGTCTTGTAGCCCAGTCGCTTGAGTTCGGCGAACAGGGTTTCGGCACCTTCAGTCAGGCGCAGCGACGCGCCGATCGAGTCCAGCACGCCCACGTCCAGGCCCTTGAGCAGCGCCAGACGCTCCTTGAAGCTGGCACGAAAATCCAGCTCGCCGGCCATCGCGCGCTCGGTAATTTCCGACACTTGCTCGCCCACACCGGCCGCCTTGGCCAGCTCGTCGATGACTTCGGCTTCGATCAAGGTGGAGTCCATGTCGAACACCGCCAGGCGGCGGTTGCGACGGAACAGGGAGTCTTCCTGGAAGGCGATATCGACATTCAGTTCCTGAGCCACGCTCAGGAAGTCGGCGCGCAGCGCTTGCGCGTCAGCCGGTTCGCCGCGCACGGAGAACTCGATACAACCCTTGCCCTTGTCGGCCGGGGTGTCCAATGGCATGCGACCCGACAGACGGTCAATATGGTCAATGTTCAGCCCGTATTGCGCGGTGATGGAACTGACGCGCTGCAACTGCTCGGCCGTTACCTTGCGAGTCAACAGGGTCACGATGTGGCGTTTTTTGCCCTGACCTTCCACCCAATGCTGGTAATCCGCTTCGGACACCGGGGTGAAACGCACCTGTTGATCGAGCTTATACGCCGCAAACAGGATGTCCTTGAGTACCGAGGAGGCCTGTTCGGTGCTGGGGATCTCCACCAGGATGCCAAACGACAAAGTGTCGTGGATCACCGCCTGGCCGATGTCGAGAATGTTCACACCACCCTGGGCCAGGACGCCGGTAATGGCTGCGGTGAGACCCGGTCGGTCTTCACCCGTGATGTTGATCAGGACAATTTCGCGCAAAGCGCACCCCCAGGCTGGAAAAAAACCGCATTCTACCCACTTTCAGTGACCATCGGGCACAGCCAGTGCTTTGCCGGTCATGGGCCTGTCGCTATACTGCGCGTCAACTTCACGGACCAAGAGCCGAGCGCAAGTGAACCGGCCCACGCCAGTAAAAACCGATAACTTCTTCCTGCTGATCTTCCGGGCACTGCGCCATCGCCGTGTACCGATTGCATTGCGTATCGCCAGCCATAACGTGATCCTGGTCGCTCTGGCCCTGGTGATCTATGCCTGCGTGATGGGTTTGCAGTTCAAGCAGGCCATGCACGAGCAAGCTGACGCCCTGGGCGCGAGCCTGACAACCCAGACTGCCACTTCGGCGACTGAGTTGCTGGTGTCCAACGACATCCTCAGCCTTAACGTGCTGCTCAACAACCTGACCAAGAACCCGCTGGTGGCCCACGCCGCTATCTATAGCGTGGACAACCGGATCATGGCCGAGGCCGGGCAGCGCCCGAAAAACGGTCTGCTCGGTGAGGCCGAAGGCCTGTATCAGAGCAATATTACGTTCCAGGACGTGAAGGCCGGCCAATTGCGGATCAGCCTTGATATGCAACAGTTCCAGCAGCCGATGACCATCAGCCTGCAAAGCATGGGCATTCTGAGCGCGATCCTGCTGGCTTTGGCTCTGGCCTTGAGCCTGCGCCTAGGCCGGCATATCTCCACGCCCTTGATGCAACTGCGCATCTGGCTGCGGGATATCGACGAACACACTCCGGCTACTGATCGCCAGGATGAAATCGGCGACCTCGCGCGCCAGCTCCACGCCAGCTTTGCCCCGGAGCCAAAAGCGCCTGAAGTCGAGCCCGAGCCTGAGTACGACGACGCCGAGGACTACACCGACGAGCCTGAGTTTGAAGTGCGCAACCTGCGCGACCCAGGCTTCGACGACAGCGCCCCGGTGGCCGGCCTTAAGCCTGCGCCGCGCCATGTAGTCAAGGCCGAGGAAGACGAACTGGACGACGAAGACCCGTTCGCCGACCTGCGCGACACCTCGGCAGCCGCCCCGGTCGCCGCACCTAAACCGGTTGTGGTCAAGAACGCCGAGCCGCAGCACAGTGCCGTACTCGCCGTGCAGTTGGGCTCCCAGGAGCAACTGCGCCGCCTGCCCCGTGCCCGCCTGACCGAACTGCTCGAACGCTACCGCGACTGCCTCGACCAGGCCGCTTCGCTCTACCAGAGCGAACTGCACACCCTGAACGATGGCAGCACACTGATGCTATTCCATAGCGAAGACAGCGGCGAAGACTACCTGACCAATGCCATCTGCTGCGGCGAGCTGTTGCGCGCCCTGGGCCACGCCCTGCAGATAGAAGTGGCCGACAGCGGCATCACGCTGCAACTGCAGCTGGGTCTAACCGTGGGTGACGACCTGTTTGGCATGAGCCAGATCGACCTTCTGCTGACCGAAATCGCCCAGGATGCCCTGGCCTTGTCCCAGCACAGCCGCAACCTGCTGCTGGTAGAGCGCAAGATCAGTGAAGACACGCTGATCCGTCAACGCGCGCGCATCCGCCCGATTGCCAGCCCTGAAGGGGCCAGCTGTGTGGAGCGGTTGATGGAGCCGTATCCGTCGATGCTGGAGCGCCAGTTGGCGCGGATGCATGAGACCCGTAAGCCCTGACTACTGTGGAGCTGGGCTTGTGTGGGAGCGGGCTTGCTCGCGAAGGCGGTGTCAGTCAGCTGGTTTACCCCTGACACACCGCCTTCGCGAGCAAGCCCGCTCCCACAGTTGATCTTCAACATGACCCAAATCCTGCACAAACAAAAAGGCCCGCTTATTCAGCGGGCCTTTTGTTTGTGCGCCATTCAGATCAGAACCTGAACACTTCCAAGTCCGTGCGGATCGGCGTGGCCATCGGCATCTTCGGTTTTTCCGGGGCCGCAGGCTTGGCCTGGGCAGGCGCCTGTTTACGCGGCTGCGCTTCGGCAATCGGCGGCTGATTGGCCAATGGCTTGAGCGCCACCGACAACTGCTGCGCCAAGTGCTGCAACAGCACGCCCTGGGCCTGGACCTGGGACGCAGTGGTGCCGGCGTGTTCTTCCTGCAGATGCACAATGCGGTTGTCCCGCACCTGCCCGCGACGGTCGATCAGGCGCCACTGTGCATCCAGGATCGCCGGTTGCGACTTGCCGGAATCCAGCCGCGTAATGGTCAGCAACACCTGTACATCCGGGGTGAACCCGGAGGGTCCCGGTGCCAGGACCACACGCTGGCTGTCTAACTGGCCAGCGACCTGACGCAACATCAACTGGTTGATATCCGACGACAGGCTACCGGCCCAACGACCATCTGTGGAACCTTGCAGGCTGCCGTCGTTCTGACGTTGAAGCAGGGTTTCGCGTTGCAGGTAATCGGCAACGACTACCGGCCCCAGCAATACTGCCATGCCAGCGGTTTGGGCTGGCTGAGCCGGACTTCCGCTGTCCAGCTGGTACAGCGACACCGGTTGATGTGTGCTGCAACCCGCCAACCCCAAAAGGCCAGCGAGCATCAAAAATAGAGGAAGGCGTGGAGCAGTCATCATCCCATCCAAGTGGCTGCCACAAGGCGAACCACAATGTAATACTAAAAATAACCTGAACACGCTCGGCCACGCCGGCGCTGGAAAGGCCATATCATCCGTGAATATGCGCCATGACTCCAGCGCGAAAGCATCGATCTACGCGTTAAATCGTAGATCGAGGCCTCTAGTACCGCTTAAACCGGCGTTTCGACCAGCAAGGCATCCACTCGCTGGAAGCCTCGTGGCAGTTTGTTACCTCGCCGGCCGCGCTCGCCCTTGTAGTGTTCAAGGTCGTCAGGGCGCAATGACAACGTGCGCTTGCCGGCCTGGAGCACCAGGGTAGAGCCTTCCGGGACCACGGCGATGTCAGTCACATACTCCTCGCGACTGGCCACTCGGTCACCGGGAATCCCGATAATCTTGTTGCCTTTACCCTTGCCCAGCTGCGGCAAGTCGCTGATCTTGAACACCAGCAAGCGCCCTTCGGTGGTCACCGACGCCAGCCAGTTGCTTTCACGATCTTCCACCGGCCTTGGCAAAATCACCTTGGCGTTGTTCGGCAGGCTCAACAGCGCCTTGCCCGCCTTGTTCTTGGCCTGCAGGTCTTCGCCCTTGACCACGAAACCGTAACCGGCGTCGGAGGCGATGACATACAGCGAATCATCGTCCGGCAACAGCACGCACTCGAAATTCGCCCCCGGTGGCGGCGTGAGGCGCCCGGTCAACGGCTCGCCCTGCCCCCGTGCAGACGGCAGGGTGTGGGCTGGCACCGAATAACTGCGCCCGGTCGAGTCGATAAACACCGCGAACTGATTGGAACGCCCGGCGGCAGCGGTCTTGAAGCCATCACCGGCTTTGTACGAAAGGCCGGTGGCGTCAATATCATGCCCTTTGGCGGAGCGAACCCAACCCTTTTCCGACAGAACGACGGTAATTTTCTCGTTGGGCAACAGCTCGGTTTCGGTCAGAGCCTTGGCTTCAGCGCGCTCGACGATAGGCGAGCGACGGTCATCGCCATAGGTTTCGGCGTCTTTGATCAGTTCGCTGCGCACCAGCTTCTTGAGCTTGGCTTCGCTGCCCAGCAGGGCTTGCAGCTTGGCTTGTTCCTTGAGCAGCGCATCCTGCTCGTCGCGCAGCTTCATTTCTTCCAGGCGTGCCAACTGGCGCAAGCGGGTGTCGAGGATGTAGTCCGCCTGAATTTCGCTCAGCTCGAAACGCGCGATCAGCTCGGCCTTCGGGTGCTCGGCGGTACGGATGATATGAATCACTTCATCCAGGTTGAGGTAGGCAATCAGCAAACCGTCCAACAGGTGCAGGCGGCGCTCGACCTTGTCGAGGCGAAATTGCAGGCGGCGACGCACGGTCTGTACGCGAAACTCCAACCACTCCACCAGCAGGTTGCGCAGGTTCTTCAACTGCGGCTTGCCGTCCAGGCCGATGATGTTGACGTTGACCCGGTAGCTGGACTCCAGCTCGGTGCTGGCGAACAAGTGCTGCATCAGCACTTCGTGATCCACCCGGCTGTTGGTCGGGATGATCACGATGCGGCATGGGTTCTCATGGTCGGACTCGTCACGCAGGTCGGCCACTTGCGGCAATTTCGACGGTTTGGCCTGCATCAACGCGGCGATCTGCTCCAGCACCTTGGCACCCGATACCTGGTGCGGCAGCGCGGTCACAATAATGTCGCCGTCCTCGATGTGGTACACAGCGCGCATACGCACCGAGCCCTTGCCGGTCTCATACATCTTCAGCAGGTCGGCACGCGGCGTGATGATTTCTGCTTCGGTCGGGTAATCCGGGCCCTGGATATGCTCGCAGAGCTGCTCGACCGTAGCCTTGGGCTCATCCAGCAAGCGCACGCAGGCGGTGGCGACTTCGCGCAGGTTGTGCGGCGGCACGTCAGTGGCCATGCCGACCGCAATACCAGTGGTGCCGTTGAGCAGGATATTCGGCAAACGCGCTGGCAACACCAGAGGCTCGTCGAGGGTGCCGTCAAAGTTCGGCCCCCAGTCGGCAGTGCCCTGGCCCAGCTCGCTGAGCAGCACTTCGGAGTAACGCGACAGCCGCGCCTCGGTGTAACGCATGGCGGCGAAGGATTTGGGGTCATCCGGTGCACCCCAGTTACCTTGGCCGTCCACCAGGGTATAGCGGTAGCTGAACGGCTGGGCCATCAGCACCATGGCTTCATAGCACGCCGAATCGCCGTGAGGGTGGAATTTACCCAGCACGTCACCGACGGTACGCGCCGATTTCTTGTGCTTGGAATCGGCGTCCAGGCCCAACTCACTCATGGCGTAGATGATGCGCCGTTGCACGGGCTTCAGGCCGTCGCCGATATGCGGCAAGGCACGGTCCATGATCACGTACATGGAGTAGTTGAGGTAGGCATTTTCGGTGAATTCAGCCAGCGACCGGCGTTCTACGCCATCTAAGCTGTCTGCGAGGATGTCACTCATGCGGGCCTCATCATGGGGTAAGGCGCAGCGGAACTGCCGCTGCGCTGATTCAATTCAAAAAAAGCTCGATTCATGGCTGGGCACTCCAGCCGCCATCCGGAGCGGCAAAACGATAGACCATCGGACGTTTTTCACCATCGGCACGCGGGCCGAAATTGTTGTCGATCCCGACCCAGGCACCGTCGGCATCCACCAACAGGGCTTCAGCCAGGCCATACGACTGTGGGTAACGTCGCTGCGGCGTCAGGGTTTCATCGGCAAACGACCAGCACAGCTCAACCTTGGCCGTGAGCGGGTCGCGCCGGCAGATCTGGAACGCATTGCGCTCCAGGGTAAAGAGCTTGCCGTTGAACAGCGACAAGTCAGCAAAGTCCTTGGACACGGCCTTGGCGTTGGGGAACTGCGCCGGCTGCACTTCCTGGCCGGCCTCGCTCAACAATACACAACGACCATCACAATCCCACACGCTCTGCCCACGCTTGATCGAGACCAGGCCACGGCGTTCGCGCTCGGCAGCCAGCCAGATCTGATTGCCTTCAGGGTTTACCGCCAGGCCCTCGAACAAGGCATTAAAGTGCAGCAACATGCCACTGGCCCTGGCTTCACGCACCATGCCCGGCGCGATTTTCAACCACTCGGGCGCGCCCGTCGCGGGCACCTGCAACACCGCGGCATGGGCTTCGCTGACAATGTAGCGGTTGCCTGCGGCATCACAGCTGATGCCTTCAAAGTCCAAATCACCGCCGCGTATGAACGAAGCGGCCTTGGTGCGCGAACGCAAGCCCCAAGGCAGGCCGGACTCGGGCACGGGCGGCACATCGATCTTCAGCGCTTGCGTGCTCCAGGTCGGCGCACGGGTATCCAGGCGGTAGATTTGGTCATCATCGCGGTCCGAAACTGTCCATAGCTCGTTGCCACACAACGCCAGGCCCGACAGGTTCCCACCGCGCATGCCGTCAACCGGGTGTTCCGAGACCAGCTTGAGTTCTGCCATGGGCGCAGCAGCCACCTGGGTGACCGCCAGCCCGCTCAATATCAGGATCGCCAGGGCGAAACCTGTGCGCATCAGCCCAGAACCTCGGCCAGGTTGCCTTTGGACTCCAGCCAGGTCTTGCGGTCGCCAGCGCGCTTCTTCGCCAGCAGCATGTCCATCATTTCCGAGGTGGCGGCGAAGTCTTCCAGGGTCAACTGCACCAGGCGCCGGGTGTTCGGGTCCATGGTAGTTTCGCGCAGTTGCGGCGGGTTCATTTCACCCAGACCCTTGAATCGCGTGACCTGTGGCTTGCCGCGTTTCTTCTCGGCCACCAGGCGGTCGAGGATGCCATCGCGCTCGGCTTCGTCCAGGGCGTAGAAAATTTCCTTGCCCAGGTCGATGCGGTACAGCGGCGGCATCGCGACGTAGACGTGACCGGCATCCACTAACGGGCGGAAATGCTGGACGAACAATGCGCACAGCAAGGTAGCAATGTGCAGGCCATCGGAGTCGGCGTCGGCGAGGATGCAGATCTTGCCGTAGCGCAACTGGCTCATGTCCGCCGCGCCCGGGTCAACGCCAATAGCCACGGCGATGTTGTGCACTTCCTGGCTGGCCAGCACTTCGCTGCCATCGACTTCCCAAGTGTTGAGGATCTTGCCGCGCAACGGCAGAATCGCCTGGAACTCCTTGTCCCGCGCCTGTTTGGCGGAACCGCCGGCGGAGTCACCCTCCACCAGGAACAGCTCGGAACGCATCGGGTCTTGCCCGGCGCAATCGGCCAGTTTGCCCGGCAGTGCCGGGCCCTGGGTGATGCGCTTGCGCTCGACCTTCTTGCTGGCCTTCAAGCGCCGGCCGGCGTTGTTGATCGCCAGCTCCGCCAGGGCCAGGCCCAGCTCGGGGTGCTCGTTGAGCCACAGGCTGAAGGCGTCCTTGACCACGCCAGAGACAAACGCCGCCGCCTCGCGGGACGACAGGCGCTCCTTGGTCTGGCCGGAGAACTGCGGCTCCTGCATCTTCATCGACAGCACGAACGCGATGCGCTCCCACACGTCTTCCGGCGCCAGTTTGACGCCGCGCGGCAACAGGCTGCGGTATTCGCAGAATTCACGCATGGCATCCAGCAAGCCTTGGCGCAAACCGTTGACGTGGGTGCCGCCCTGGGCCGTGGGGATCAGGTTGACGTAGCTTTCCTGCACGCTGTCGCCACCTTCGGGCAACCACAGCAGCGCCCAGTCCACAGCTTCTTTATTACCCGACAGGCTGCCGCAGAACGGCTCGTGGGGCAGGCGTTCGAAGTCGCTGACCGAGTCTTCCAGGTAAGAGCGCAGGCCGTCTTCGTAGTGCCACTCGACCTTCTCGCCGGTGCCTTTGTCTTCAAAGCTGACCAGCAGCCCCGGGCACAACACAGCCTTGGCCTTGAGCACGTGCTTGAGGCGGCTGATGGAGAATTTGGGCGAATCGAAATACTTGGGGTCCGGCGCAAAGTACACGCTGGTGCCGGTGTTGCGCTTGCCAACGGTGCCGATCACTTCCAGGTCGGTGGCTTTGTAGCCATCGGCGAAAGTCATCTGGTACTCGTTGCCATCGCGCTTGACCTTGACCCGCACCAGGGTCGACAGCGCGTTGACCACGGAAATGCCCACGCCGTGCAAACCGCCGGAAAACTGGTAGTTCTTGTTGGAGAACTTGCCGCCGGCGTGCAGCTTGGTAAGGATCAGCTCGACGCCCGGCACACCCTCTTCGGGGTGAATATCCACCGGCATGCCACGACCATCGTCGGACACTTCCAGGGAATGGTCGGCGTGAAGGATGACCTGCACCGACTTGGCGTGCCCGGCCAAGGCTTCGTCGACGCTGTTGTCGATGACTTCCTGGGCAAGGTGGTTCGGCCGACTGGTGTCGGTATACATGCCGGGGCGTTTGCGCACCGGGTCGAGGCCCGAGAGGACTTCGATGGCGTCGGCGTTATAAGAGCTAGCGCTGGGAGTGGCCATGGGGTCTCGTCGTGAGTCGTTCGATTAAAAAGTGACCTGCGATTTTCTACAGTGACGAAAAATCGAAGGATTGAAACTGATCTGCGCCAATACCGGCAAAGCACAACAGGGCCGGCAATTGCTGGGCGAACCCCTGGTAACCATGGTCGCCACCGGCCTGGATGCGCAAGGCGCAGGCCCGGTAGTACTGTTGGGCCAGGCGATAATCCAGGGTTTCGTCCCCGGTCTGCAACCACACCTGATAACGCGCGGCATCCTGGGGCGCCGGTACTTCCAGCTCGGCCAGGGCCGTGACGTGGTCCTGTGTCAATTCCCAGGTCTCATCGGTGTAGAGGTTCTTCTGGGTGCCCAGATAACCGTCGAACATCCGATGGGGGCTGACCGCCGGGTTGACCAGCAGCGCCTTGAGGCCATGGCGTTCGGCAAGATGGGTTGCATAGTAGCCGCCGAGTGAGCTGCCGACCAGCAGTGGCCGGCCCAGTTGCGCAATCGCTTGCTCTAATTGAGGAATTGCCTGACGAGGGTGGTGATGCAGCGCCGGTACGCGTAACTGGTCGGACAGGCCAAGGGTGCCCATCACGGTGGTCAACTGGCTGGCCTTGTTGGAAGCCGGCGCACTGTTGAAGCCGTGGATATACAGGATCGAAGCGGACATGCCGGGCTCTCCGTGCAGGGGCCAAAGAGGCGCAGTTTACAGGGAATGCAGGCAGAAGCGGACCCAATGTGGGAGCTGGCTTGCCTGCGATGGCGGCGATTCAGTCAACGAGTCAGCGCCAGGTACACCGTCATCGCAGGCAAGCCAGCTCCCACCTTTTGATCAGTGTTTGCAGGCCTTAATAGCCGTTGCTGCCGTAATCAACCGTAAAAGCGAAGCCTTTGACCCGCTCTACCCCCGTCTCCAACCGTCCGTCGCCATGCAAGCGCAACCAGCGATACCCCGGCGCCTGCTCGCTGACCTGGAAATCCTCACTTCCCGGCGCGAACTGGATACAGGTGGACGGCGAAGCCAGCAGTCGCACACCGTTGCGCTCGCCGTCGATCTGCTGATGCACATGCCCCCAGAGCAATGCCTTGGTCTGCGGGAAGCGCTCAAGCACGGCAAACAGCGCCTCGGGGTTGCGCAGGCCGATCGGCTCCATCCACGCACAGCCGATGGGCACCGGATGATGGTGGAAACACACCAGGTGATGGCGGTCCGGCGCTTCGCTCAAGGCCCGCGCCAGCCGTTGCAGTTGCTCGTCTTGCAAGTACCCCGGCACCGACCCGGGTACCGCCGAATCCAGCAGGGTGATACGCCAGTTGCCGATATCCACCACCGGTTCGAGCAAATCACTGTGCATGGCAGCCTGGGCCATGACCTGCGGTTCGTCGTGGTTGCCGGGAATCCAGCGCGCCGGGGCGCCAAGGGGAGCGGTCAAATCGCGAAACTGCTGATAGGACGCCAGCGTGCCGTCCTGAGACAAGTCGCCGGTCGCCAGTATCAGGTCGATGGCCGGCTGTTGCGCGCGCACCAGCTCGACCACCCGCTGCAGGCTTTCACGGGTGTTCATGCCCAGCAGCGTGGCGTCAGCGTCGGCAAACAGATGGCTGTCGGACAACTGCACCAGCAACACGGCATCAGGATTCACGGCGGATACGCTCGGCAAGGCGCTCTCCCTGGCAACTACAGGCATGGACATTTTGCGCGATTATGCTGGGGCAGGACACAAAGAGGAAACCTAAGGAAGCAGGCACAGTTCACCTCTACCGCACCACTTCAAATTCATGGCCCAAGGCGAGGCAGTGGCTGAGCCATTCACCGAGGAACACATTGAGCTGTGCTTTCTCATCGGGCTGGTGCATGAACACATTCGGGTAAGGATAGATGCTGCGAAAGCGTCGCGCATGCTCGGCGCTGATCACTTCGGCCATACGGGCGTCGTGGTACACCTGTACTTCCAGTTGCGGCACCGGCAACCACGGCAGGCTGTGTTCCTGGCGTACCCGCAGTGTGGTGGTGTATGGGCAGGTGAGAATGACTTCCAGGGTCAGCACGCCAAGCATCTGGTCGCCATGGGTCACGGCGATTCGCCGCGCCTGGGGGGTGTGACGCATGTCCGGGAGCAGGCGCATCAGCCGCGCATAATTGGCCTCGCAGGCCGCTTGCAGCCCGATCAGGTCAACTCGATAACGTTCCCGTGCCTTTACTGCCATAACCCCCTCACTTCCGCGCGATTAAGCGCAAGCCATTGCAGGGCGATAATGCTGGCTGCGTTGGAAATTTTGCCGTCGCGCACCGCCTGCAATGCATCTTCGAATGCCCAGGCGGTGACGCGGATATCTTCTGCCTCTTCTTCCAATCCATGGACGCCACCCGCGCCCGAGCTGTCGCAACGGCCCAGGTACAGGTGGACAAATTCGGTACTGCCGCCCGGCGACGGGAAATACTTGGTGATCGGCCACAACGCGGAGAACGTCAGCCCAGCTTCCTCCTCGGCCTCGCGGTGTGCAACCTCCTCGGGTTGCTCATCCTTGTCAATCAGGCCGGCGACCATCTCCACCAGCCAGGGGTTATCGGCGCGGCCCATGGCGCCGACGCGGAACTGTTCGATCAGCACCACCTCATCGCGCAGCGGGTCGTAGGGCAGCACGCACACGGCGTCGTGACGCACGAACACTTCGCGGTTGATCACCCGGCTCATGCCACCGTCGAATTTCTCGTGGCGCAGTTGCACGCGATCGAGCTTGTAGAAGCCTTTATAGGCATTGTCACGCTGAACAATCTCGATTTTGTTCGGCGTCGACTTCGCGATGTCCGTCATGGTGTCCCTCGTTAAGCTCGTGCAATGGGCGCCATCCTAACGCGCCGACGCCCGTTGATGCAGCCCCTTTGCGGTTGCCGAGAGAGGCGGCGAGCGTCAAACTCACTGCAATCAGTTTAGTGGCGAACTGGCGGCCACGTTGGCAGTCCAAGCGCTACTCTTTTCGCTTTCCATCGATTTACGAAGGACACACATGTCGCTTTTAAAAATCGCCTCCGTGGCCTGTATTGCCTTGACCCTGGGTGCTTGCCAGAGCCTGTTCCAACCCGCCTATCTCAAACCGCTGGACGTTACCACCGACAAGTCGGAGCAGATCAAGCCCGGCTGTGACAGTCCGGCCTGCCCGCTGGTGAACATCGACACCGTGCATTTCCCCGCCGAGCCACAACTCGACAGCCTGGTGGAACAGCGCTTGCTGCAAATGACCCGCACCACGCCTGGCGCCAGCGTACCGGCGAGCCTGAACGCCTACCGGAACACCTTCCTGCGTGAGTCGCCTGACCGCCACGGCATGTACTTGCAAGCCAAGGTACGTGACCAGCATGACGGACTGGTGATCGTTGAAGTGTCCAGCTACCTGGACACCGGCGTCGCACACGGCGAGCCAGGCCGCGGGTTTATCAACTATTCACGGATTCTGCATAAGGAACTGACCCTGGCCGACATGCTGCTGCCCGGCCAGGAGCAGGCCTTCTGGAATACCGCGAAAGTTGCCCACAACAGCTGGTTGATCAGCACCAAGATGGATCGCGATCCGGAGTTCGTGAAGAGCTGGCCGTTCCAGAAAACCCCGAACGTGGCCTTGACCAGCGGCGGTGTGGTGCTCAAGTACAACGTCAGCACCATCGCCCCTTACGCACAGGGGCTGATCGAAATCACCCTCCCCTATACGCGCCTCACCGGCGTGATCAAGCCTGAACTGGTGCCGGCACGCCGTTGATCGGTTGACGGTTCAAGGGTGTTATTGCAGAGGGAGATTGGGTGTTTGTCGGATCGTTATCGCGGGCAAGCCCGACTCCCACAGGGGACCGTTTGTGAACACAAAATCTGTGTACCACTCGGCCAACTGTGGGAGCCGGGCTTGCCCGCGATGACGGCGGTGCAGACACCGCCGCCTAAGGATCAGACCTTCTTGTAGAGCTGGCTGCCCTCCTGCTTGAACCGCTCAGCCTGCTCGGCCAAGCCCTTGGCCACGTCCACATCCACCGCATCGATACGCTGGTTGGCCGCGTACTCACGCACTTCCTGGGTGATTTTCATCGAGCAGAACTTAGGCCCGCACATCGAGCAGAAATGCGCGACCTTGGCCGAATCCTTCGGCAAGGTTTCATCGTGGTACGAACGTGCGGTATCCGGGTCCAGGCCGAGGTTGAACTGGTCTTCCCAGCGGAATTCGAAGCGCGCCTTGCTCAGGGCGTTATCGCGAATCTGCGCGCCGGGGTGGCCTTTGGCGAGGTCGGCAGCGTGGGCTGCGATCTTGTAGGTAATGATCCCGGTCTTCACGTCGTCCTTGTTCGGCAAGCCCAGGTGCTCCTTGGGTGTGACGTAGCAGAGCATGGCACAACCGAACCAGCCGATCATTGCCGCGCCGATACCCGAAGTGATGTGATCATAGCCGGGCGCAATGTCGGTGGTCAGCGGGCCTAGGGTGTAGAACGGCGCCTCGTCGCAGCATTCCAGTTGCTTATCCATGTTTTCCTTGATCAGCTGCATCGGCACATGGCCGGGGCCTTCGATCATGGTTTGCACGTCGTGCTTCCAGGCGGTTTTGGTCAGTTCGCCCAGGGTTTCCAGTTCGCCGAACTGCGCGGCGTCGTTGGCATCGGCAATCGAACCCGGGCGCAAGCCATCGCCAAGGGAGAAGCTGACGTCATAGGCCTTCATGATTTCGCAGATTTCGTCGAAATGCGTGTAGGTGAAGTTCTCTTTGTGGTGGGCCAGGCACCACTTGGCCATGATCGAACCGCCACGGGAGACGATGCCAGTCACGCGCTTGGCAGTCAGCGGCACATAACGCAGCAATACCCCAGCGTGAATGGTGAAGTAGTCGACGCCCTGCTCGGCCTGTTCGATCAAGGTGTCGCGGAACAGCTCCCAGGTCAGGTCTTCGGCTGCGCCACCGACTTTTTCCAGGGCCTGGTAGATCGGCACAGTACCGATTGGCACTGGCGAGTTGCGGATGATCCACTCGCGGGTTTCGTGGATGTGCTTGCCGGTGGACAGGTCCATCACGGTGTCCGAGCCCCAGCGGATACCCCAGGTGAGTTTCGCCACTTCCTCTTCGATGGATGAACCCAGGGCGCTGTTGCCAATGTTGCCGTTGATCTTCACCAGGAAGTTACGGCCGATGATCATCGGTTCCAGCTCGGTGTGGTTGATGTTGGCCGGGATGATCGCGCGGCCCCGGGCGATTTCTTCGCGTACGAATTCAGGCGTGATGATTTTCGGCACGCTGGCGCCGAAGCTGTGGCCGGCGTGCTGCTGATCCAGCAAGCCACTGGCACGGGCTTCTTCAAGCTTCATGTTTTCGCGGATGGCGACATATTCCATCTCGGCCGTGATGATGCCTTTGCGCGCGTAATGCATCTGCGTGACGTTGGCACCGGCCTTGGCGCGGCGCGGGTTCTTTACATGGGCAAAACGCAGGGCGGTCAGCTCGGCATCGCTCAAGCGCTGCTGGCCGAAGTTCGAGGTGAGACCGGGCAGGCGCTCGGTGTCGTCGCGTACTTCGATCCACGGCGAGCGCACGTCGGCCAGGCCTTTGCGCACGTCGATAATCACATTCGGGTCGGTGTAGGGGCCGGAGGTATCGTAGACGGTAACCGGCGCGTTGATTTCACCGCCGAAATCGGTGGGCGTGACGTCCAGGCTGATCTCGCGCATCGGCACGCGAATATCCGGGCGGGAGCCCTGCACGTAGATTTTTTGCGAGCGGGTAAACGGCTGCACGGAGCCGGAGTCGACCTTGGCCGATTCACTCAGGTGCACGGTATTTTTTAGTTTTGTACTCATCACAGGCTCTCCAACTTATCCAGGCGGTGGATTTTTGTCGGAGCGAACCTGTGACGGACGGACGCACTGGAGCAGTGCTGTGCTTGGCGCACGAGGGCTGTTCGATTGTCGAACAACATCCCGGACGAAGCACAAGAGGACTCGCCGGGTGACGAGAAATCTTGTTCCCTACGCAGGCGCTAACCTGATCAGGTTCAACGGGATCCGGTATTTACCGATCTCAGCCTTCCAACAAGGCACCCCGACAAGAACGCGGCCAGTCTAGACCATGGCGTGGGCAAATTGCCAATAGCGGTGCATTCAGCGTGATGAATGGCGTGATCGTGGGATTGTTGTGTGAAGGTACGGCCACTACACTCGGGCACGGCCTCAAGGCTTGACGCCAGGCATGGCCAGCCTTAGCCTTGGGCGCTGAATTATCACCGTAATATTCATACTAGGGATCGCCTCATGCTGCGCAAACTCTCACTGGCTGTTGCCGTGTCTTGTGCGACCAACGGACTGGTCTGGGCAGCTGAAGCGCCCTTGTCCGCCAATACCGACCTGGTCAGCGTCTATCAGGAAGCGGCGAACAACAACGCCGACCTGGCCGCTGCCCGTGCCCAATACGGCGCGCAAAAAGAAGTGGTGCCCCAGGCTCGCGCAGGCTTGCTGCCGAATCTGTCGGCCGGGGCCGACAGCAACAACGTGCGCACCCAGATCGACCAACCGGCCGCCACGGCCAACCGTGACGCCCACTCCTGGCGCGCCACCCTGAGCCAGCCGCTGTTTCGCGCCGACCGCTGGTTCCAGCTGCAAGCCGCCCAAGCGGTCAACGAGCAAGCCTCACTGCAACTGTCGGCCTCCGAGCAGAACCTGATTTTGCAAAGTGCCGAAAGCTACTTCGCCGTGCTGCGCGCCCAGGACAACCTGGCGTCGACCAAAGCCGAAGAAAATGCCTTCAAGCGCCAGCTCGACCAGTCCAACGAACGCTTCGATGTGGGCCTGTCGGACAAGACCGATGTGCTGCAATCCCAGGCCAGCTACGACACTGCCCGGGCCAACCGCATCCTGGCCCAGCGTCAGGTGGACGACGCTTTCGAAGCGCTGATCACCCTGACCAACCGCCAATACAATTCGATCCAGGGCATCGTCCACACGCTGCCGGTGCTGCCGCCGGCGCCGAACGACGCCAAGGCCTGGGTCGAAACTGCCGGGCGCCAGAACCTCAACCTGCTCGCCAGCAATTACGCGGTAACCGCCGCCGAAGAAACCCTCAGGCAGCGCAAGGCCGGCCACTTGCCGACGCTCGATGCGGTTGCGCAATACGAAAAAGGCGACAACGACGCCCTGGGCTTCAGCAACCCGAATCAGTTGCCCATCCCGTACGGCGGCGATGTGTCGCAACGCACCGTCGGCCTGCGGTTGAACATCCCGATCTACAGCGGCGGCCTTACCAGCTCGCAAGTGCGCGAATCCTATTCGCGCCTCGACCAGACCGAGCAACAGCGCGAAGGCCTGCGCCGCCAGGTGGTGGAAAACACCCGCAATCTGCACCGCGCAGTCAACACCGATGTGGAGCAGGTGCAAGCGCGTCGCCAGTCGATCATCTCCAACCAGAGCGCGGTGGAAGCCACGGAAATCGGCTATCAGGTGGGCACGCGCAACATCGTCGACGTACTGGATTCACAGCGCCAGCTGTACGCGTCGGTGCGCAACTACAACAACAGCCGCTACGATTACATCCTCGACAACCTGCGCTTGAAGCAGGCGGCGGGCACGCTCAACCCCGGGGATCTGCAAGACCTGGCGCGCTATCTCAAGGCCGACTACAACCCGGACAAAGACTTCCTGCCGCCGGACCTGGCCAAAGCCGCTGCCGAACAGCTCAAGGCCCGCCCCGGCTATTAAAATGTCAGTCTGTTAAGGCTTTTTTGTAGGAGCGAGCTTGCTCGCGAAAAACTTACAGGCGCCGCGTTCATTCAGCAAACACGCGTTATCGTTGACGTTTTTCGCGAGCAAGCTCGCTCCTACATTGGGTGGGTGTTGTCAGTGTTTGATCAGTTTGTCCAAACCGTCCAGTAAACGCTTGAGCGCGCCCTGATTGGCCTGCATCACCTTGAGCCCCGCCTGCGCCATCTTGCGTGCGTCCTGGGGCAATTCGAACAACTGTCGCACCGCCTCGGCCAGCCCATCGGCATCGTCCACCTCTCGCAACGCCCCGGCGTCGCGCATCATCGCGGTGATGTCGAGGAAGTTGAAGACATGCGGGCCCATGATCACCGGTTTGCCCAACGCCGCAGGTTCCAGCGGGTTGTGCCCTCCGGTCGGCACCAGGCTGCCGCCGACGAACGCACTGTCGGCCAGGGCGTAAAGAAACAGCAATTCGCCCATGGTGTCGCCAAGCAGCACCGAGGTTTGCTCGGTGACCGGCTCACCACTGGAGCGACGCACGGTGGCAAACCCTTGCTGCACACAGCGCTCAAACGTCGGGCCAAAGCGCTCCTGATGACGGGGCACCAGAATCAGCAGTGCATTGGGATAGTTCGCCAGCAACTGGCGATGAGCTGCCAGCACCACGTCGTCTTCACCTTCGTGGGTACTGGCGGCGATCCAGACAGGACGCTCGCTGGCGCCCCATTGCTCACGCAGGGCAGCGGCGCGGGCCGTCAACTGGGGGTCGATGCTCAGGTCGAACTTGATCGAGCCGGTCACTTCCACGGTTTCAGGACGTGCACCCAGGCTGCGCAAGCGTTCGGCCTCGGTCTCGGTCTGTACGGCGAACAAGCTCATTTCTGCCAGCATCGGCGCCGTCAGCTTGGCAAATCGCGCGTACCCCTTGGCCGAACGCGCCGACAACCGTGCATTGGCCAGCGCCACCGGGATACCGCGCTGGGCGCAGGCATGGATATGGTTGGGCCACAGCTCGGTTTCCATGATCACGGCCAGCGTGGGCTGCACGCGGTTCAAAAAACGCTTGGCGGCGCACGGCAAGTCGTACGGCAAGTAGCAGTGCTGGATGCGCGGTTCGTTGGCGAACAACGCCTGGATCCGCTCGGAACCGGTGGGCGTCATGCAGGTGACGGTAATCGGCAGCTGTGGATAACGCTCCAACAAGCCGCGAACCATCGGGGCGGCGGCAATGCTTTCGCCGACCGACACCGCGTGCACCCAGATTCCGCCGGGCCGCATCACCGGCAAGCCATAGGAAAACCGCTCGCCCACCCGCTTGGCATAGGCCGGCGCTTTGCGCGCACGCAACCACAAGCGTAAAGCCACCAACGGCAGCGCCAGGTAAAACAGACAGCTGTAGAGAGTTCTATTCATGGCGGCGGAGTTTATCGGCTTTTTCAGTCGATCGCCTGCAAGCACTCGGCAAAACGTTTGGCCAAGAAGCGCGCGGCGGGCCCAAGGTGCTCGTCGCGGCGCCACACCAGTTCCACCACCAGGGCGGGCGGGGTCCATTCGCTGGTCAATTCGACCATCTGTTGCTGATAGGTCGGGTATTGCACGATATGCCGCGGCAGCCAGGCCCAGCCCAGGCCACTCATCAGCCATTCGGCCAATACGTAGAAGCTGTCGGCGCGCCACACCAGGGGGCTGGCCGCCTCGCTGCCGGGGTAGACGCTGGTCTGGGTCGACATCAGCAACTGCCGAAACTGGGCCAGGTGTTGGCACGTCACGTACTGCTCCTTGGCCAACGGGTGATTGACTCCGCACACCGTGACCATTTCCACACTGCCCACCACCCGTCGCTCCAGGGCTTCGGGAATCTGGTCGTGATAGAACAACAGCCCCAGGTCCGCCTTGCGCTCCACCAGCTTGCGCGCCACATCGCCCTGGGCCGCGCTGGACAACTGCACCTCCAGCAGCGGGTAGTGCACGGCCAGCGCCTCCAGGCTGTCGAGCACAGGCTGGAACAACATCGCCTCATCCTGGGCCAGTCGCAGGCAGGCTTCCTCGCCGCGGGTTAACGATAAGGCCCGGCCCGTGAGACGCTCACACTGGCGCAGCACCTCACGCGCTTCCTCCAGCAACACACTGCCGGCCTCAGTCAGGCGCGGTTGCCGGCCGCTGCTACGTTCGAACAGCACAACGCCCAAGTCCGCCTCCAGCAGGGCAATGCCATTGCTGACCGCCGATTGCGCCTTGCGCTGCCCGCGCGCCACAGCGGAAAACGAGCGCTGCTCGGCGACGCTGACAAACAGGCGCATCTGCTCCAGATCCCATTGCACGCTCATGGCTCAACCCATCTCAATTCCAGATAGGTAATGACTTTACCCCATCTGGCAGACGACTAGAATGCCGACCACTGTAGGAGCGAGCTTGCTCGCGAAAAACTCACAGGCGCCGCGTTTATTCAGAAAGCGCGGGTTATCGTTGACGATTTTCGCGAGCAAGCTCGCTCCTACAGTTCTTGAAACCACACCGAGGACTTGCCCATGAATGCCGCCTACTACTACTTGGCCATCGCCATCTGCTCGGAAGTGATCGCCACCGTTTCCATGAAAGCCATCAAAGGCTGGAGCACCCCTATTCCGTTGTTGCTGGTGATCGTCGGTTACGGCGTGGCGTTCTGGATGCTGACTCTGGTGGTGCGCACCGTGCCGGTCGGCGTGGCGTACGCGGTATGGGCAGGGATGGGCATCGTCATGGTCAGCATCGCGGCGCTGTTCATCTACGGGCAGAAGCTGGATGTGCCGGCGATGCTGGGGATGGGCCTGATTGTGCTGGGCGTGGTGGTGATTCAGCTGTTCTCGAAAACCGCCGGGCACTGACCGCCACTCAACAGCCTGTATACTGCGCCTCTTGTCTTGAACACTGAGGTCGCCGATGCCATCCGTTATTTCCACCGACGTTCTGATTGTCGGCGCCGGGGTTGCCGGCCTCTGGCTCAATGCGCGCCTGCGCGGCCAGGGGTTTTCCACGGTACTGGTGGAAAGCGCCACCCTGGGCGGCGGGCAAAGCCTGAAGTCCCAGGGGATCATTCACGGCGGTGCGAAATACGCCCTGCATGGCGCCCTCACCGGCGCCTCCGAAGCCATTGCCGATATGCCGCGCCGCTGGCGTGAAGCCCTGGCCGGCAACGGCGAGCTGGACCTGTCCGGTGTGCGCGTGCTGTCCCAGGCGCATTACTTGTGGTCGCCCGGCACGATTGCCGGCAACCTCACCAGCTTTTTCGCCAGCAAGGCCGTGCGTGGCCGCGTCGATCAGGTCAAGGGCGACGAACTGCCCCTGGCGCTGCAGGACCGTCGCTTCAAAGGCAAGGTCTACCGCCTGGCCGAGCTGGTGGTGGACGTGCCCAGCCTGATCAATCGCCTGGCGCAACTGGCCGGTGACAGTCTGCTCGCAGGTGTGCACATCGAACCGTTGCTAGAGGGTGACACCCTGGTGGGCTTGAAGGTCGATGGCCGTGAGATCCGCGCCCAGCGCATAGTCCTGAGCGCTGGTGGCGGCACGGCAGACTTGCTCGCCGCCCTGGGCCATAGCCAGCCGGCCATGCAAAAACGCCCGCTGCACATGATCATCGCCAAAGGCCCCGGCCTCAAGCCGCTGTACGCCCACTGCCTGGGCGGCGGCACCAAGCCGCGCCTCACCGTGACCACCCACCCGGCCGCGGATGGCAACTGGGTGTGGTACATGGGCGGCGATATCGCCGAGGCTGACGGCGTGGCACGTACGCCGCAAGAACAGATCGCCACCGCACAGAAAGAGCTGGCGCAACTGCTGCCCTGGATCGACATGAGCCAGACCCAGTGGGCCACCCTGCGGGTGGATCGCGCCGAGCCGCTGCAATCGGGGCTGAGCCGTCCCGATAACGCGTTCCTTGCCGAAGACGGCCGCCTGCTGGTCGGCTGGCCCACCAAACTGGCCCTGGCGCCGGACTTCGCCGACCGCGTACTCCACGCTCTGGAGCGCGACGGCATCCGCCCAGGCGCCAATACCCCGCTGCCCGAGCTGCCAGCACCGGCAATCGGCCAACCCGTCTGGGAGCAACTGTTGCCATGAGCCTGCCAACCCTGCACGACCTGCATCGCCCCCTGGGCAGCACCGGCCTGCTGGTGTCGCCCCTGGGCCTGGGCACCGTCAAGTTGGGCCGCGACCAAGGGGTGAAATACCCCAACGGCTTTCAGATCCCTGGCGACGACGAGGCCCGCATGCTGTTGCGCCAGGCCCGCGAGCTGGGCATCAACCTGATCGACACCGCGCCGGCCTATGGCATGAGCGAAGAGCGCCTGGGGCCGCTGCTGCGTGACCAGCGCAAGGACTGGGTCATCGTCAGCAAGGTTGGCGAAGAGTTTGCCAATGGCGTGTCCCATCACGATTTCAGCGCGGCCCATACGCGAATGTCGATCGAACGCAGCCTGAAACGACTTGAAACTGATTTTATCGACCTGGTGCTGGTGCACTCGGACGGCAACGACTTGCATATCCTCAACGATTGCGAGGTTTACCAGACCCTGGAGCAGTTGAAGAAAGACGGCAAGATTCGCGGTTTCGGCTTCTCCGGCAAAACCGTCGAGGGCGGCGTGAAAGCGCTGGAACAGGGCGACTGCGCGATGGTCACCTACAACCTCAACGAACAGGCTGAGAAGGCCGTGATCGACTATGCGGCCGCCCACGGCAAGGGCATCCTGGTGAAAAAGGCCCTGGCCAGCGGCCATGTATGCCTGGAACCGGGAATGGATCCAATTCAGGCCAGTTTCACCTTGTTGTTCGCGCAAACGGGCGTCGCCAGTGCTATTGTCGGGACCATTAATCCGCTGCACCTGGCCCATAACGTAGCAACTGCTGCCCGGGTCATTCGTCAACTCTGATGCCGCCCACGCGGCCGACCCCCGTCGCAAGAAGGAGCCGACATGCCGCGTACGCTCATAAGAAAGAACCCCAGCAACTTCAAGACACTGCCGCTGCACGTCGAAGCCACCCCCGAAGGCCTGAGCTACCAGAGCGTCGGCATGCCGCTCAACTTCGCCCAGACCCTGCAACGGCGCAAGCCGGTCGAGGTGCCAGATGCCGAACGCTTCGCCCTGGAACTGGCGAACCTCGGCGTCTCGGTGCGCCTGACCCTGCATTGGCAAAACAAGGACTACTGGGTGTTGGTACGCCAACGCCGCCAGGACCGTGGCGACGTGGTGCTCAAGCTGATCTCCGGCTACGTCCCGGCCCATGAACTGAACCTGCCGCTGCACACCGCCATCCAGGAAATTGCCGAAGAGTGCCTGCTTGAAACCCCCGAAGGCTGGCTCGGCGGGCGCTTCAACGACACCTGGCTGCCGGCACCCTACTCCGCCGCTTTGCATTACCGCGAGGCCCTGCCGTTTCGCCTGAGCCCTTTGTCTGGGGCCGCACGCCCGGTGCGCTGCGCCACCATGCAACTGATCGAGCGCCCACGGGCCTACGTGCACCTGCCGACCGCCTCCCTGCAATTGATTTATGACCTGCGCCTGGAAGTGCCGAAGGAGGCCAAGTCCCTCAGTTTGTTTCATGTGGATGAGCGATTGGAGGGCGACCAACTGGTGGCACGCCTGGATCGTCAGCGTCCGGACCTGTACTTGATGCCGCTCAAAGACGGAGAGCCGCTTGCAGAGCTGTACACGGTCAAGAAAGACCAGCTGTACCCGGCCAGCACGCGCGGCCTGTATCTGGCGGAAAGCTTTGCCCAGCAAGAGGGCTGGCTGGTGCGCGATGAGCGGATTCGCTGGAAGGATTGGCTCAGGCAGCAGGGCCTGGCAGAACCGGAAAAAGACTCCAAGCTCAAGCGCTTGACCGGCAAGGCGCGGCAGATGCTGCGCAAGATGGTGCCGAAGAAAAGCTAGGGGCGAGCAGGCTCGCCCCACGGGGTATCACTCGTTGTTGCGGATCTTCTCGACAATCGCGGTGGTGGAGCTGTTTTCAACCAACCCCAGCACTTTGACCGTGCCGCCGTAGGCGCTGACGATGTCCGCACCGACCACCTGGTCGACGGTGTAGTCACCGCCCTTGACCAGCACGTCGGGCTTGACCTGGGCCAGCAGGTTTTCCGGGGTGCCTTCAGAGAAGCTGATCACCCAGTCCACCGCGCCCAGACCCGCGAGGACCGCCATGCGCCGGTCAACACTGTTGATCGGGCGGCCCGGGCCTTTCAAGCGGCTGACCGAAGCGTCGTCGTTGACCGCAACGATCAGGCGGTCACCTTGAGCGCTTGCCTGTTCCAGGTACGTCACATGCCCGGCGTGCAGGATGTCAAAACAGCCGTTGGTGAACACAATGCTTTCGTTGTGGGCGCGGGCATCGTCAATCGCCAGCAGCAATTGCTCCAGGCCCAGCACACCGCGCTCCGAGCCTTCGGAGCGCTGGATGGCGCGGCGCAACTCCGGTGCGCTGATGGCGGCAGTACCCAGCTTGCCCACCACAATACCCGCCGCCAGGTTGGCCAGGGCCACGGCGTGGGGCAATTCTTCACCGGCAGCAATGGAGGCTGCCAGGGTAGAAATCACGGTATCACCGGCGCCGGTGACGTCAAACACTTCACGGGCACGCGCCGGCAGGTGCATGGCCGGATGGCCCGGACGCAGCAGGGTCATGCCGTGCTCGCCACGGGTCACCAGCAAGGCGCCCAGGTCGAGATCCGCCATTAGCGCCGCGCCCTTGCTCACCAACTCGTGCTCATCGGCACAGCCGCCGACGATGGTCTCGAACTCGCTGAGGTTTGGCGTCAGCAGGCTGGCGCCTCGGTAAACCGAGAAGTCCTTGCCCTTGGGATCGGCGAGTACCGGAATGTTGCGAGCCTTGGCGGCCTGGATCAACACCTGGTGATTCTGCAGGGCGCCTTTGCCGTAGTCGGACAACACCAGCACCTTGATACCGTCGAGCAGTGCCTCGACCTGGTCGCCGAGGGCCAGGGCGTCGGTGGCGAAGGGTTCTTCGAAATCGATACGCAGCAACTGCTGGTGACGGCTCATGACCCGCAGCTTGACGATGGTCGGCTGATGGGCGATGCGCTGGAACAGCGCACGCACGCCGGCGCCCTGCAGGCTGTTGGCCAGACTTTCGGCCGCTTCGTCGTCGCCGGTCACCCCCACCAGGGAGGCCGGGGCGCCGAGGGCGGCAATATTGAGCGCGACGTTGGCAGCGCCACCTGGGCGGTCTTCGATTTGCTCGACCTTGACGACCGGTACCGGAGCCTCAGGGGAAATCCGTGAGGTACCACCATGCCAGTAACGGTCGAGCATGACATCGCCGACCACCAAGACAGCGGCTTGATTGAATCGCGGCATGGACAACTTCATGGAGCAACCCACATACAAAATGAACAGGGGCGCGATATTAGCACAGGGTTTGCGATGGCTTGCGACCACCGCAGGGCAAATGTGGGAGGGGATTTGCTCTCTGTAGGAGCGAGCTTGCTCGCGAAAAACTCACAGGCGCCGCATTTATTCAGGAAGTGCGGGTCATCGTTGAAGTTTTTCGCGAGCGAGCTCGCTCCTACATTTCATTTGCCCCGTGATGCCGGTTGGATCAGGTGATATCAGCCTGCACCGGTGCATCCAGGCCCATGGCATGCAGGCGGGCGTAGTAACCGTTCTGCGCCAACAACTCGCCATGGGTACCACGCTCGACAATCCGCCCGTCGTCCATCACCAGGATCAGGTCAGCCTTCTCGATGGTGGACAAGCGGTGTGCGATCACCAGAGTCGTGCGGCCTTGCATGACCTTATCGAGTGCCGCCTGAATATGCCGCTCGGACTCGGTGTCGAGAGCGGAGGTGGCCTCGTCGAGGATCAGCAACGGAGCGTTCTTGAGCAACGCACGGGCAATCGCCAGGCGCTGACGCTGGCCGCCGGACAACAGCACGCCGTTCTCGCCGACCTGGGTATCGAAGCCTTTGGGCAACTGGTCGATGAAGTCCTTGGCATTGGCATCCGCCGCCGCCGCTTCAACGTCGGCACGAGGCGCACCGGCCAGGTCGCCGTAGGCGATGTTGTTGGTCACGGTATCGCTGAATAGCGTCACATGCTGGGTAACCTGGGCAATGTGCTTGCGCAGGTTGAGCAGCTTGTAGTCTTCGATCTCTACACCATCGAGTAGGATCTCACCGCTTTCATGGTGGTAGAAACGCGGGATCAAGCTGGCCAGGGTCGACTTGCCACTGCCTGAACGGCCCACCAGCGCGATCATTTGCCCAGGCTCGGCGGTGAAGCTGATGTCCTTGAGCACGTGGCGTTCGGTGCCTGGGTAGGTGAAGTTCAGATTGCGCACTTCCAGGCGGCCATTGACCTTGTCGCGCTCGATGGTGCCGTGGTCGACCTCAACGTCTTCGTCCAGCTGTTCAAAGATGCTTTCCGCGCCTGCCACACCCTTCTGGATGGTCGAACTGACCTCCGAGAGTTGACGGATCGGCTTTGGCAACAAGCCAGCCAGGGTGATGTAGGCAACCATGTCACCCGCCGAGGCATCGCCACGCAGATACAGGACCAGGAACATCAGCACGGCCATGGCGGAGTAGATCACCAATTGCAGCGCCGGGGTGTAGATCGCCCCGGTGCGGGTCATGCGCAGTTGCTTGTTGGTGTTGCTCTGGCTGGCCTTGAAGAAGCGCTTCTGTTCGTAGACTTCGCCGCCGAAACTGCGCACCACGCGGTAGCCCTGGATGGTCTCCGAGGCCACATGGGTCACGTCGCCCATGGCCACCTGGATCTTCTTGCTCTGCTTGCGAAATTTCTTGCTGGCGGTACTGACCATCACGGCAATCAACGGCAGGATCGCGATCATCACCAACGTGAGGCGCCAGTTCATGTACAGCAAAGAGGCGAACAGGAAGATCACCGTCATGCCTTCGCGAATCACCACCTTGATGGCATCGGTCGCGGCACCCGTGACCATGGTCACGTTGAAGGTGATGCGGGAAATCAGATGCCCGGAGTTGTGGTTATCGAAGTAGCGGTTGGGCAGCGTCAGCAGGTTGTTGAACAGCTGCACCCGCAAGTCGTGGACCAGACCCAGGGAAACCTTGGCCAACAGGTAGTTGCCCAGGAACGAACCCAGGCCCTGCCAGGCCGCGATCAGGATGATCAGCAGCGGCACCGCCTGCAGCAATTGCAGGTCGCGCAAAAAGGGCACGGTCGGGAACAGCACAGCTTCCGGATTGGAGAGACCGTCGACAAAGTACTTGAGGATGTAACCCAGCATCGGTTGGGTCGACGCGAAAATCAGAAATCCAAGGATACTCAACGCAAACAAGCCCATATAGGGCTTAACGTAACTGAGCAGGCGGAAGTATATTTTCAAGCTCGAAGGGCTTGCGCTCGGACTGGAGTCGGTCATATCACGCGGCGTTTTGAAAAAGGAGGCTGACTTTAGCACAGCTTCTCTGTTGTACTTGCACCCGGCGTAAGCCGCGGCCCGGTTGGATCCTACCGGCGACATTACATAGCCACTAGCTTAAGATGGTCGGCTTTCTCTTTCTGGAATGGCTTTACTGTATGCACTCCAAGCGCCTTACCTATGGCTCAAATCGCGTTTTCGACTTCCTGGTCCTATGGATTTTGCCTGTTGGCTTGTTGCTGCTCCTGAGTGCACTGTTCTTTGTCGGCAATCGCAATGTACTGCACCGAATTGTCTACATCCTGTTCAGCGTACCGACCTTGTTTCTGTTGTGCATGCGCCCTCGGGAGTTCAAGGACCTGCTGCGCGAGCCCCTGGCGATCGCGTTCCTGGCGTTCTCCGCCTGGGCGTTGACCAGTCTGCTCTGGAGCCCCGCGCCCAGTTCTGATACCGACCTGTTCAAACGGCCATTGAATACCTTCATGCTGTTTGGCGGCTGCGGGCTGCTGCTGCATTACCGCAACGAATTGTTCAAACCGATCTTCTTCAGCGCGGCGGTGATTGCGCTGGTGGTGAGCCTGGGTAACCTGGTGGCGTTCGCCAAGGGCTATCAACCTGGCATGCGCATGATTGGTGGTCTGGGCGCCCTCGACAACCCGCTGCTCAGCTCGCACCTGTTTGGCTTTTTCACGGTGTACTGGCTGTACGTCTGCATGACCACTCAGCGCCTCAACGTACTGTGGTTCAGCGTCCCGGCACTGGCAATCATGACCGCTGCGGTGCTGGCGACCGGCTCACGCACGCCGCTGGTGGCGCTGACGCTGGCCATACTTTGGATGAGCTTTGTCAGCCGCAATCGACGCTCAATGCTACTGCTCACCGGCACCGCCTTGGGCATCGTCGGGCTGATGCTGTTCTATCCTGAATCAATCATTATGCGTGGCAGCTCGTTCCGCTTGGAACTGTGGAGCATGTCTTTGCAACTTATCGCCGAGCACCCGTGGATCGGCCATAGTTACGACTCCGAGTTGTTCCTGACCTTGGCGGATGGTTATCAACTGCGCGAGCCCCACAGCTTCGCCCTCGGCGTGCTCTATTACGTCGGCATCATTGGTTTTATCCCCTGGGCCTTTATGCTCGGCTGGGGCCTGTATAAAGGCCTGCAGCAACGCGCCCAGCCGCTGTTCATCCTGGCATCGTCCCTGCTGGCCTATGGCATCGGAGCAGGCCTGACCGAAGGCGGCGGCATATTGTCGCGCCCCAAGGAACACTGGTTCCTGCTGTGGATTCCGTTGGCAATTATCACCGGCCTGAGCCTCGCCCAGCGCCACCGCAGCCTGTTGCGCATGAAGGTGCAGAACCTCAAGCCTGCCGCGTTTGAACAGCTGTGCAGTAACGCCCACGTGATTGAAGCCGATGGCCTGGGGCCCAAAGTCCTGCGCCTGGAGGACGGCAGTTTCCTCAAACTGTTCCGCCCACGCCGCTGGTACACCTCCGGCAGCTTCAACCCGTACTCCGAGCGATTTGCCAGCAACAGCGAGCAACTGCGCACCTTGGGCATTCCTACGCCGCACATCCTCGGGCTCTACCGCCTGGGCGACGCCAGCAGCGCAGTGCGCTACACGCCGTTGCCCGGCCTGACGTTGCGCCAAGCGTTGCAAAGCCTGGACAGCAGCCTGCGTGAGTCACTGGTGGAGCGCTTTGGCCGGTTCATGGCGCAACTGCACGAGCGCGGCGTGTACTTCCGCTCGCTGCATCTGGGTAACGTGTTGTTGATGGACGACGGTGAGTTCGCCCTGATCGACGTGGCCGACCTGCGCGTCTACCCGTCTTCACTGCGTCACGCCCTGCGCCAACGTAACCTGCGCCACATGCAGCGTTATCCCCAGGACCGCAACTGGCTGTTCGAAACGCACTTCGAACAACTGGTCAAAGGTTACGCCTCGGTGGCAAGCCCAGCCGCCACCGCGAAAATCCGCGAGCAGGTCCAAAGCCTGTAAACACCTGTAGGAGCGAGCTTGCTCGCGAGAAACTCACCGGCACCGCGTTTATTCAGGAAGCACGCGTTATCGTTGACGTTTTTCGCGAGCAAGCTCGCTCCTACAGGGTGCGGTGGCGGTTCAGTTTTTGAGTGGTGCCAGATACAACCGCACCAGCCCCCGCAAGGTCTTGCGCCCCCAGAACTTCAAAGGGATCTGCTTGAGAATCTCCCGCGCCAACGGGCGGTCGCGGTCGGCGGTCTTGAGGAACATCGAGTTCAGGAAGTTGTAGCGAACCGTGTCATAGGCCGGGTGTTCGCTGAACTTGGCGTAGGTCTTGAGGATGTTCTGGATCATGTAGCGGTGGTTCTTGTACGTGTTGTTAGCGTGCTGGCGATACTTGGCCATCACCACGTCAAGGGCATCGATGGTGTAGCCCGCCGCCGTGATCTTCAGTTGGATCAGCAAGTCTTCCAGGGGAATCTGCGGGTCAAAACCACCGACCTCCTCCAGCACTTCGCGACGAATCAGCATGGTCGGCGCCGGTGGAAACGGCTTGCGGTCCAGGAATAAGTCGTCGAAATCCAGACGGCGAAATGGCACGTCGCGACGCTGTTTCTTCTCCGGGTGCAGGTTGCCGTCGCCGTCGATCAGTTCGATATTGCCGGCACACATGCCCACCTTCGGCTTGCCGTCCATATACGCCACCTGGGTGGCAATACGGTCCGGCAACATGATGTCATCCGAGCCGAACGGTGCGATCAGGCTGCCCTTGGCGCGAGCAATCGCCCCGTTCAAGGTAGCGCTGAGCCCTTGGTTCTGCTGCACCTGGAAATCAAAGCCGTGCTCGGCCTGCAAGCGCTGGATGCGTTCGACGCTGTCATCCTTGGAGCCGTCGTCGACCACCAACAGCTCGATATTGGGGTAGGTCTGCCCCAGCACGCTAAGAATGCTTTGCTCGATGTACTGGCCATGGTTGTAGGAAGCGATGATCACCGAGACCAGGGGTTGTTGCTGATTCATGCTCTACCTACTTCACGCAAACCGGTTTCAATCAGGGTCAGGTACTTGTGCTTGAACTCGTCGAGGGTGTGGTTGGCCTCCAGATAGCGGAACACCTCCTCGCCCTTGGCACGCAATTGTTCATCGCTCAAGGCCAGGTAAGTATCCAGGGCTGCAGCCAGTTGTTCGACATTGCCCGGGTCGTGGGACAAGCCGCCCGCGCCCTGCACCAGCGGCAGCATCGCCGGGCCGTTGGAGGCAATCACCGGCAGGTGGCCGCTCATGCCTTCCAGCAAGGCCAGGCCCAGGCCTTCGAACAGCGACGGCATGGTCCAGATATCGAAGCCGCGCACGTACTTCATGCCGTCCTCGCGAAAGCCCAGCAAGTGCGCACGGCCGGTCAGGCCCAGGCGCTCGATGTCGGCACGCAGGTCGGCTTCGGCACGGCCGGAACCAATAATCCCCACCTGCGCTTCAGGGTATTTGTCCTTGAGTGTGGCAAAGGCTTGCAGCAGATGGGTATGACCCTTGATCGGGACGAGGCGGCCCAGCGCGCCGATCATCCGTGCATCCATGGGCAGGCCCAGGGCCTTGCGCGCGTCCTCACGAGACAGCTGCAAAGCCTCTGCCTGGGGAATGTCGATAGCGTTGGTGACGTAGGTGGTGTTCTCACGGGTGAACCCGCAGTTGAGGTCTACCAGGTAGTCCTTGACCGCTTCGGACACACCGACAAAGCGCCACGCCGGGCTGACCCAGCGCTGGGTCTGACGCCGACGGTAACCACGGGCGTACTCGCCAAAGCCGTGGGAGATGCCGATGCACAGCGGGATCTTCAACCAGCGGTTGAGCGACAGCATCATGTTCACCGACTTGAAGCGGTTACAGATGACCACGTCGAACTTCTGCTCGCGGCAGTACTTGTAGATCTGCCACATGGCGCCAAAGCGAATGCCCTTGAGGGACTTCTCCGGCAGCTCGAAATAATGGGAGTGCTCGGCCACGCTCAGGGGCTGGCCGGGCAGCGGGCGCCCACTGAGAAATCCGGAGGTCACCTCGAAGCGCTCAGCCGGCAGGGATTTGACGATTTGCTCACCCAAGTCCGCAAAGTCATGGGTCTTGACGTTGTAGTCCGGCTGTAACTGCAAAACCTTGAAACGAGGCTTCATAACTCTCCATGCAGCAATCTGGCTACGGGCACGCAGCCCGGTAAAAAGGGCGACAGGCGCATAACAGCCTGCCTTCAATCGGCTCTCAGTCCTGCTTCAGGACCCACAACAGCTCGTGACGGCGCACGGCCTTGCGGAAGAATTCGTTCTCGCCGTAGGGCGATGGACTACGGCCCGCCAGCAGTTGCTGCAACCACCTGCGCACTCGACGCTTGAACGGCGCTGGCGGCTGCAGGTCGTGCATCATGCCCAGGGCCATGGCCTTGTCCTGCTGCTGGCTCAAGGCGAGGGCGAAACTGCACGGCACCAGCTCCACAGCGCCATCGAAACGTGGCGGCAGCGCCACGCCAGCGCCGGAATCGCCCATGGGCCAACGGTCGTTATCATGCAGGTGATTGGCGTAGCCGAGCAATGTGTCGGGCTGCCACTCCAGCCCCTGCAAGGCCTCCAGCACTGCTGCGTGGGCGCAGATATGGTCGGCGTGAGGGTCCAGCAACGGCGTGGGCAAGACGATGACCTGGGGCCGCGCCTTGAGCAGCAGCGCCCGCAGGTCGGCGATCAGGTTATGCCAGGTCGGTGCACCATCAGCATCGCCAGGCAAGGCAAAACCATTGAACTGGCGAAACAGCCGCGTATCGGCCAAGTCGGCTTCGCGGGAGGCTTGAGGCTGACCTGGCGCGGCCTGCATCGCTTGCAACTGCATGCAGAAGTACCCCAACTGCACGCACTGCGCCTCGGGCACGCCCGCCCAGCGGGGCACGGCGACGCTGTCCCAGGCCCGCAAACGGCCCTTGAGGCGTGCGGCTTCAGCCTTGGGCAGGCCCATGTGCTGATAATGCTCGGCCTCGATTTCACCAGCCGTTAGCGTGACGATCCAACTTTCAGTCGCCTGGCTGTAAAGGCTGAACGCAGCCAGTTCAGCATCGTCGGCATGGGGCGCGATTACCATCACACGTTGCTGGCGATAGTCCGGCTGGCGAAAGCGCCACAGCGTCGGCTGCCCCTTGATCCGGCAAAAGCGCCCGCGCAATTCGAGCTTGCCCGCGGCCAAGGCTTCGGCGGCGCCGGTCAGGTTCAGATAACGCCGCCCAGCGACGCCGCGCTCGAAGGCTTGCCGGTCCGGGCTTTGCAGGCCCAACAGGTCCACAGCAGGGTCGAAGAAACGCCCCAGCCAGGTACTTTTCAATTCAATACCGACGATCAGGGTTTCATCCGCCGCCAACGGCGCATCCAGCAGCAGCCGGCCCGCCTCCAGGCGCAAGCCGGGCTGTTCGCTGCCGGCCGGGAATGCGTACTCATAGCTGTCTTTGGGCGAGTAAAACAGGTGATCGGCAAACCAGGCTTCATGGGCGGCCCACAGCAGCACCGCAAGGATCAGCGGCAACCACCAGGCGACCAGTACGCCGGTGGCGACCAACACCAGCACGCCGATCAATAGCGCAATACGCTTGTTACGCCGATGGCGCTTGAGCAGTTGCTGTTTGCGGCTCATACGCTGAACACCGGCACCGGGTTGCACCAGCGCTCCTTGTATTCGCGGTCGGAACGCCCGAAGGAGAAGCGCAGCGACTTGTTCGCCGCCCGCGCCTGTTCCCAGGCACTTTGGGTATTGAGAAAACTCAGCACACTGCCGGGGCTGAATGCACGGGTTTCAGGGTCTACGCCGCCGTTGACATACTCGGCGCTGAACCACTCATTGGACTGCACCTGATACACCAATTGCACTGCAATCGGCGCGTCGTTCAGAAACAGCACCGAGCCGAACAGGAATTCCTTGAGCAACTCCAGCACCTCGGCCAGACGCGCCGCGCCCGCCGCCGGGAAGCCCCAACGGCGCTGGAACAGGTCGCAATAAATCGCCGCCAGTTCTACGCTGGAAAACTCACTGACCGCCCGTACCACGCCGCCCGCCTCTTCCAACAGGCGCAGTTCACGCCGCTGGTTATAGCGAAACTTCTTCGACAGGTCTTCGGGCGTGCGCGCCATGGCCAACTGCTCGGCCTGGGGCTTGAGGGTGCTGACGCGCCCTTGATTGAGCGTCGACAGGTAGCGCGCACGATGCCGCAACGGTACCTGCGCATCGGCAGCAATCGGCAGAATGATCTCGGCGTTGCCCAGGTCAAACAGGCCTTTCTTGCCGCTGCGCTTGAGCACGTCCTTGGACAGCGCCAGGTCGCGCCCCCAGGTGGCGATCGCCCCCTTGAGTTCACCACCTTGCTCCCAGCCCAGGTAGCGCACAGGTATCTGCGCCAGCCCGGCCAATCGCTCGATCACCTGGGGATGGGTCGCCACACTGCCGCCGTAACGCTGCCAGGCCTGGGCGTAAACCTCGGCCTCGACAGGCGCCCAGCCACGTTCACGCCAGCCCTGGAAGCGGTTCAGCATTTAAACCACGGCGTCATAAGGGTCTACGCCGTCCTTGACCACCAGGATGTCTTCCATGATCAGGTACTGCAGGTCCGAGCCGAAGAACATGTTCAGCGCGTCGGTCGGCGAGCAAATCATCGCTTCGCCACGACGGTTGAGCGAGGTGTTCAGGGACACGCCGTTACCGGTCAGCACTTCCAGCTCTTTCATCATGTCGTAGTAGCGCGGGTTGTATTCGCGCTTGAGCACCTGGGCGCGGGAAGTACCGTCTTCGTGCACCACTTCCGGTACGCGGGTCTTCCACTCTTCGGCGACTTCAAAGGTGAAGGTCATGAAGGGTGCGGGGTGATCGACCTTGATCATCTGCGGGGCCACGGTGTCGAGCATCGACGGGCAGAAAGGCCTCCAGCGCTCGCGGAACTTGATCTGGTGGTTGATGCGATCCGCCACGCCGGTCGCACTTGGGCAACCGATGATCGAACGACCGCCCAAGGCACGCGGGCCAAACTCCATGCGGCCCTGGAACCAGGCTACCGGATTGCCGTCGACCATGATCTGGGCAATACGCTTAGGCATGTTCTCGATCTTGCGCCAGTTCGGCTTGCTCTCGTGCTTGGCGCACGCGGCAATCACGTCTTCGTTGCTGTAGGACGGGCCGAGGTAGACGTGTTCCATCTTCTCGACCGGTACACCACGAGCATGGGACACGTAGGCCGCCGCACCGACGGCGGTACCGGCATCGCCGGAGGCCGGTTGCACGAACAGTTCTTTTACGTCGTCACGGGCAATGATTTTCTGGTTCAGCTTGACGTTCAGCGCACAGCCGCCGGCGAAGGCCAGCTTGCCGGTGTCCTTGAGGATGTCGCCCAGGTAATGGTCGATCATCTGCAAGGCCAGTTTCTCGAACAGCGCCTGCATGCTGGCCGCGTAGTGGATGTACGGCTCGTCGGCGATGTCGCCTTCACGTTTCGGCCCCAGCCACTCGATCAGTTTTGGCGAGAAGTAGAACCCCTTGCCCTTCTCTTTGTAGCGGCGCAGGCCGATGACGTTGGCGTAGTCGGTGTTGATCACCAGCTCGCCGTTTTCAAAGGAGGCCAGGCGCGAGAAGTCGTATTTGCTGGCATCGCCGTACGGCGCCATGCCCATAACCTTGAACTCACCGTCGAGCATCTCGAAACCGAGGAACTCGGTGATCGCACCGTACAGGCCGCCGAGAGAGTCCGGGTCGTAGAATTCCTTGATCTTGTGGATCTTGCCGTTTTCGCCGTAGCCGAAGAACGTGGTGGCGTACTCACCTTTGCCGTCGATGCCCAGGATCGCGGTTTTTTCCTGGAAACCCGAGCAGTGGTAGGCGCTGGAAGCGTGGGCCAGGTGGTGTTCAACCGGTTCGATCTTGATTTTCTTCGGATCGAAGCCCAGTTGCTCCAGGCACCAGACAATCTTGTTGCGATAGCGCTTGTAGCGACGGTTACCCATCAGGATCGCGTCGAGGGCGCGGTCCGGGGCGTACCAGTAGCGCTTGGCGTAGTGCCAGCGTGCCTCGCCGAACAGGCTGATCGGGGCGAATGGGATCGCCACCACGTCAACGTCCGAAGGCTTGATGCCGGCCTGTTCCAGGCAGAACTTCGCCGACTCGTAGGGCATGCGGTTCTTTGCATGTTTGTCGCGTACGAAGCGCTCTTCTTCGGCGGCCGCAATCAGCTTGCCGTCGATATACAGGGCTGCGGAAGGATCATGGCTAAGGGCGCCGGACAGGCCAAGAATCGTCAATGCCACTGGGGTCTAGCCTCTTTTAGTCTGCATGCAGGCGCATCGCGCCTGAAAAAAGTGTGCTTCCCGCCCGGGCGGGAAACAGCTAAAGGGCGGGATTATAGCTTAAAAGCAGAGGGAAGCTGTTAGCGGCGAGAAGGGCTAGCGGAAGATCTCGATGCTGCCGTCCTTGTTCTGGCGGTAGATCGTATAAGGCAGCATCAGGGTATCCATGACACCAGAGGCGACAAATTCAATCGCGATGATCGGGAAGCCATTGCCTTGGCGATCCAACAGGCTTTGGTCCTTCAGGCTTTTATCCGGTGCGGGCTCGCCATTGAGGGTACAAAAGCCGTAGATCACCCCACTGTAGATACGCGGCACGTTTTCGCAGTGGCTGCGCGACTCCTTGAGGTTCTGGCTGGCCACGGCATCCGGACGGAAGACGGTATTGATCGTTCCGCAACCGGAGACCAATAACAAGGTTGAAACCAGCAGGACTTTGAAACCACGACTCACGGACAACTCCTTTCGTCCAGTAGATGGGCTGGACAGGTGCCTTTATACCCATAGGCTCATGAACGGCCTGGACGCCAATATATGCTGATATTACCGTCGGCCGATTGTCGATAAATCGTATAGGGCAAAACCACCGTATCGGCAACCGCGGACACCGCAATATCTACGAGCACGAACGGTATGAGGAACCCGGTGGGGTCCGGGGCCGCGTGCAGCATGCAGAAATCAAAGGCCACGCCGCTGTAAGCGCGGGGAATGGATTGGCAATAGGTTTTTACGAGCCTGAGCTCACGCGCCGTGTCGCCCTCTTTGCGCATGACGCTATTAACGGTTCCACAGCCGCTTAATAACAGCGCAGCGACACTTATACCCAGTGCAGTCATTATTTTTCTTGTCATATCCTAGCCTCGCAAACGGTCAGCCACGCTAGCACCGAGAGACTGGCTCATTCATCCGAGAAGCACCGCCACATTGCGTGGGAAAAATCCGAAATGGTAAAACTTACCTGACTGTTTAAACTTGCGCACTTTTTGCGCGCCTTCGCTATGCGTGCCCGAGACTCTGGCTGCCTCATGAAAAAAACGCACGCTCGCTTTTCCCTCTTGCTGCCTGGCCTGCTGGCCTTGAGCAGCACAGTGCAGGGCGATGATTCGCCACTGACCCTCGCCCCCACCGTCGTCAGCGGTTCGCGCAGCGCTAGCCCAACGTTCGATTTGCCCTATTCCGTGGACGGCATCAACCGCGAACAGATCAGCGACGGCCAACTCGGCATCAACGCCTCTGAAGCCCTGTCCCGCGTGCCCGGCCTGGTGGTGCAGAACCGCCAGAACTATGCGCAGGACCTGCAAATTTCTTCCCGAGGTTTCGGCGCCCGTTCAGCATTCGGCGTGCGCGGCATCAAGCTGATCGCCGATGGCATTCCCGCCAGTACCCCGGATGGTCAGGGTCAGGCCGCCACCTTCAACCTCGACACCGCCGAGCGCATCGAAGTGCTGCGCGGCCCGGCGGCGACGCTGTATGGCAGCAATGCCGGGGGCGTGATCCAGATGTTCTCCCGCGACGGCGAAGGCCCGCCGCGTATCGGCGCCGAAACCCTGGTGGGCAGCGACGGCCTGAACAAGAACCACCTCAGCGCCGAGGGCGCGGCGAATGGCGCGGGGTTTGTGCTCGACGCCTCGCGCATGGACACCAACGGCTACCGCGATCACAGCAGCGCGCGGCGCGACCAGACCTTCGCCAAGCTCAATGTCGAGCCCGATGACGACAGCAAGCTGGCGCTGATCTATAGCAGCCTGGAGCAGAACGGTACGCAAGATCCACTGGGGCAGACCTGGGCAGCGTACAAGGCAGACCCGCGCTCGGTAAGCGCCAATGCGCTGAACTACAACACGCGTAAAAGTATCGATCACCAGCAATTGGGGATGAATTACGAGCGGTATTTCGGCGCTGCGACCTTGCAGGTCAATGCCTACACCGGGCGACGCAGTGTGATCCAGTACCTGTCGATCCCCAAGGGCACGCCCGCCAACGAACGCGGCGGTGGCGTGGTGCAATTTGACCGTAAGTTCTACGGCGGCAGCGTGCGCTGGATGCAGCCCATCGAAAGCGCGCCTGGCGAGCTGATGATCATTACCGGCCTGGATTTCGACCAAAGCGAAGACAGCCGCCATGGCTATCAGAACTACAGCGGCAACACCCTCGGCGTGAAAGGCCAACTACGCCGCGACGAAATCGACACAGCTCGCAGCCTCGACCCGTATATCCAAGCCAACTGGGCCCTCGACCGCTGGACCCTGCAAGCCGGTATCCGACACAGCACCATGCACATGGACGTTGACGATCAGTTCCTGAGCAATGGCGACGCCAGCGGCAACAAGACCTACCAGAAAAACACACCGTCGATGAGCGTGATGTACGCGTTCACACCCGACCTGCACGGCTACATCAGCGCAGGCAAAGGCTTTGAAACCCCGACTCAGGCCGAGCTGGCCTATGCACCGGGCAACACCGAGGGCTTCAACTTCGGCTTGAAGCCGTCTGAAAGTACGCAATATGAAATGGGTGTGAAAGCGCAACTGAACAACACGCGGATCAACGCCGCCGTTTTCCAGATCACCACTGAGGACGAACTGGTAGTGCAGCAATCCATCGGTGGCCGTACCAGCTACCAGAACGCCGGTCGCACATTGCGCCGCGGCTTCGAACTGGGTGTTGAAAGCCAACTGAGCGACCACTGGAGCACCAGCCTCGCCTACACCCGCCTGCACGCAACCTACGACAGCGACTTTGCCAGCGGCGCCAACACCATCGACAAAGGCAACTACCTCCCCGGCGTGCCACAAACCACCCTGTTCGCAGAACTGAACTGGAAACCACGGGACTGGGTCAGCACCGCCATCGAAGGCATGTACCGCAGCAAGGTCTACGTAGAAGACACCAACCAACAACACGCCGCACCGGCCTACAGCGTCTTCAACTGGCGCGCACGGTTTGAGCAGAAGGTAGAGCACTGGACCTTTCACCAGACCTTGCGCCTGGATAACCTGCTGGGCCGTCAGTATGTAGGGTCGGTGATCGTGGGGGATGGCAATGGCCGCTATTACGAAGCGGCGCCGGGGCGCTCGTGGTATGCGGGGGCCGGGGCGCAGTATCAGTTCTGACCCCAATACCGATCAGTTAAGCGAACACAATGCAAAACAATGAAGATCAAATGTGGGAGCGGGCTTGCTCGCGAAGGCGTCAGCCCAGCAAACACTAATGCTGACTGACCCGCCGCTTTCGCGAGCAAGCCCGCTCCCACAGGGCCCGCTTCAACTGACGACACTGATCTCTTTGGGCAACCGCTGATCAATCACCCGATACAGCGCACTGTCTTGGGGCCAATTGCGCATAAACCGCGCCCGATCCTTGGCGTATGCCGGCGCAAAACTGGCAACAGAACCGTGCTGGCACATGGCATCCAGGTCAATCATCGCCCAGCGCCCGTCATTCCAGAACAGGTTATGGCCCTTGAAATCCCCATGGCTGATGCGCTCGCGGATCAAGTCGGCAAACAACTGGTCCAGTGCCTGCAACTCGCTCTCGGGCGCCTCGCCGCTCTCCACATACGGCGCAAAGCGCTCGATGATGTCTGGCCCAGGCAGGTATTCGGTGACCAGGTAAGCACGGCTGCGCAACCACAGAAACCGTTTCTCCAGCACCGCCAGCGGCTTGGGCGTGGCGAAGCCCAGGAAGGCCAGGCGGTTGCCTTCGCGCCAGGAGTGCCAGGCGCGGCTTGGGCGCCAGAAGCGCTTGAGCCAATGGGCAAAGCCCTTGATGTTGTAGCGCTTGATCACCAGCGGCCGGCCAGCCACGTCGACCTTGGCCACGCTCGCCGCGCCACCGGTCTTGTACAGGTGCCCCTGGTCGAGCAACGCATCGGCTTGCTCAAGCACCGGCACCATCGCGGCTTCTTCTTCGCGGCGGATCGCACGCAAGCCAAAAGCGCCGCGCACCACACTGAACAGCGTGCATTCGCGGCCGGTCTTGTCCAGGTAGTCTCTCAAACGCCAGGCGCTGACTTTACGCACCTGCTTTTCCAAGGCTTGCATTGGCAAGGCGTGTTCGCCGTTGGCCAGCAAGTAATACACCAGCAACTCTTCGGTAAAGGGCTCGAGGTTTTTCGGCAGTTGGGCGAAGAACACACCGAGATTCTCCAGCACTCGATTGCGCGACAACGGCTTGCCCGCCTCTTCGACACGAATACCGGCGCCATCGATCAAATACAGCTTGCCATCCTTGCGCAGCAAGTTGTCCAGATGCAGGTCTTCTTGCCACAGGCCCTTGGCATGCATCTGGGCAATCGCGCCCAGCGCTTCGGCGAGCACGGCGGTTTGTTCGTCCGCCAACGGCGGCAGGTTTTCGACGGCAAGCCAAGCGTCGGACAGGCTTTGGGCACCCTCGATAAATTCAAACAGCAGCCAGCCACCCTCGCCGTCCTGCAAGCCATCGGCCAGCAGCAACGGCGTGGTCAGGCCTTGCTCAGCCAACAGACGTACACCCGTGAGCTCACGCTGAAAATGCCGCGCCGCCTTGCTGCCCACCAACAACTTGGCCAACACCGGGCGCCCCCGCCACACAGCGGCCCCCACGTAGCGCTGCCCCGGCAACACCCGCAGCAGGCTCAGCAATTGCAATTGTCCAGGGCCGGCGGCATCCGCCAGGTCGAGGGTCAGTGGCAGGCTGGGGGTACGCCCAGCCGTTTTCAGCTTGGATAAACGCATCAGCGGTTCTCCTTGTGGCTGCGGCGCGCGGTCAGGCGCTGGTGCCAAGTGGACACCAGGGCACTGTCCTCGGGCTGTTCAAGGTACGCCGCCAGCAGTTGGCGCACCTGCGCATCCGACCATTGCGGCGCGCGGCGCAGCAAAGGTTCCAGGTCCTTGACCCGGTCACGCCAGCCAAACAACAGCGGGCGGGTTTTCTCCAGGTCGATCAACTGCGCGGCGTAACCCTCACCGGCAGGCTGCAGGAAAATATGCTTGGGGTAAAAACAGCCATGCACCTGCCCGACGCTGTGCAGATGACGCGCCAGCTTGCCGCACGCCAACAGGACCGCACCGTGCTGGGCTGCGCTCAATTGCGCCCACTGCTCCAGCAACGAATCCAGGTCATTCCAGCCATCCAGCGCACGGGTGAGCAGCATCGCCCGGCGCTCGCCCTTGACCTTGCGCTCACCGAAGAACGCCGCTTGCAGGGCCGGGATACCGAGCTTTCGATACAGGCTGATGTTGCGAAACTCGCGGGCAAAACTCGGCTCGCCAAACGGGCGGTGCAAGGTGCGCGTGAGGTAGTTGCTCTGGCGCTTGAGGTAGTAACCTTGCCCCTCAAGCTCCAGGCGATACACGCTGCTCCAACCATCGCCGCTGGTGTTCGGCTCATCCACCGCATCCAGTTGCTTGGCCCACAGGGCGTCGAAGGTCGCCAGGCCGTTGCGCTCAAGCAGAGCGCGGTCTTCGGCCGCCAGGAAGTCACTCATTCGCGTCCCTCGAAAAACTTCACCACATGGCGAATTCGCTGTTTGTCCGACGCGGTCAGGTGCGCGCGCTGGCGATATTGCAGGTAGAAGCGCAGGCGCTGGGTGGCCGACAAGTGATACTTGGCGACTTTGTCCAGGCAGGCCAGGTCCTTGGTGATGCGGTACTTGAGCCAGAAACCGCGCCAGAAATCACCGTTGGGGCAGTCGATCAGGTACAGGGTGCGCTGGTCGTCCACCAGCAGGTTGCGCCACTTCAAGTCGTTATGGGTGAAGCGGTGATCGTGCATGGTGCGCGTGTATTCGGCGAGCTGGCGGCTGATGCCATCGACCCACCGGGGGTCTTTGAGGCGCTCATCGTGACGCTCGGCCAACACCGACAGATCTTCGGTCTTGGGCAGTTCACGGGTGATCATGGCGCCACGGTTATAGGCCAGGCCCTTGCGGTCCAGGCCCCAGGCCACCACGTCGGCGGTGGGGATGCCCCACTTGGCGAAGCGCTTGAGGTTCTGCCATTCGGACTTCACCCGCGGCCTGCCCAGGTAACGACGCAGGCCCTTGCCGGCACCTACATAGCGTTTGACGTAATAATTGACCCCACCACGCTCCACCCGGATCACCTCCGACAACGGGTCGCGGGTCAGCCGCTCGCCTTGCAGGGCGAACACCGCGTCCAGGCTTCCAAAGTCATCCGCCAGGGCGGCGTAGGCAGGTTCCAGATTCCAACCCGCCATCAGATCGCATCCCCGTATCGTTGTTTACGCGCATACAGCTTTGCTGCCATGCGTTCCAGCGCAGACAACAGCGCGGTTTGCTCCGCCAGGATCTGGCGCAGCGGCTGCTGGAAGTAGGCCTTGAGAAAACGCAGCTTGTCGCGCTGGGTCAAGCCGATCTCCAGCGCGGAGTAATACAGGCCGGCCAGGTCTTTATTGCGCCAGCGCACAGGGATCGTCGCACGCACCTGGGCACGGTGCAGGTCGATCACCGACAGCTTGAGGTTGTCGACGCTGATGGGCCGGTCGGTGTGCAGCAGGAAATGGCAGAGGTAGCAGTCACGGTGGTTGACGCCGCCCCGGTGCATCGCGCCGACGGTGCGCGCCAGCTCAAGGGTCAAGGCATGCTTGATGGCCGGCACGGGCGGTTGCTTGACCCAGTCCAGGGTCAGGTCTTCCAGGCTGATGATGGGGGTCAGTTCCTGGGTGATGATGAACGAGTGCTGGTCGGCCGGGTTGCTGCCTTTTTCACCGAACGCCACGGCGGTCATGGTCGGTACGCCAAGCGCTTGCAAGCGCTGGATCGCCACCCACTCCTGGCCCGCGCCCAACACCGGTAATTTGGCGGTGACCAGGTTCTTGAGGATTTCGCCCCAGCCGATCCCACGGTGGATCTTCACAAAATAAGGCTGGCCCTCGACCACCGTACGCAACGTACGGCGAGCGGCCAGCTCGCGGAATACCTGGCCTTCCAGCTTCTCGACCTCGGCGAACGCATCGCGCCCGGCCCAGAGGGTCTTGAAGGGTTCGGCTAGAATCAACTTCATCGGTTTGGCTCCGCCAGAATCAGGTCCGCAGCGTACTGCGGCATGCTAAAGAGGTCGGCCGTCTCGGCGAAGGCCAGACCATTGCGACTCCAGGTCGCACGCGCTTGTGGGTCGTCGAGCATATCGACCAAATACTGGTTGAGCTGGGTTTGCTCGAACGGCTCGTCCAACACCCGGCCGCTCTGGGCCTTGTCGATGTAGAACGCATAGCCGCACACCTGGCTCACCAGTACCGGGAGGCCGGCGACCACCGCTTCGACCAGCACCATGCCGGCCGCCTCGTTGTACGCAGGGTGAATCAACAGGTCCGCCCCCAGCAGGAAACGCGGAATATCATTGCGGCCCTTGAAGAACTGCACCTGGTCGCCCAGGCCCAGCGCCGCGCTCTGCAATTGGAATACTTTGGGGTCGTCCTGGCCGATTACAAATAGCCGGGTGCGTTTCTTCAGCCGCGAAGGCAGGGCGGCCAGCGCCTTGAGGCTGCGGTCGACGCCCTTGGTCTTGAACCCCGAACCGATCTGCACCAACAGCAAATCATCTTCGGCCAAGCCGAATTCAGCGCGGAACTCGGCGCGGATCTCGGCGGCGTTCGGCGGGGCGCGGCGGTCGCGGGCAATACCCGGTGGCAACAGGTGAAAACGCTCGGCCTGGGTGCCGTAATACTGGGTAAACAGCTGCTGCTGATGCTCGGACAGCACCATGATCTGCGTCTTGGCGTTTTTATCGAACACGGCGCGCTCGTATTCGGCAAAGTGCTTGTAGCGCCCGAACCAGCGATACATCGGGTTACGCAGGGTCTGGGCCTTGTCCTCGAACACACCGTCGGCGGCAAAGTACAGATCCAGCCCCGGCATCTTGTTGAACCCCACCACGCGGTCCACCGGGCGCTTTGCCAGGTCGGCCTGGATCCAGGCGTAAAGCTTTTCGTTGCGGCGGTGGTTGACCAAGGCCTTGACCGGCGCCACCAGCACCTCAAAGCCTGGCGGGATATCGCCTTCCCAGATCAGGGTGTACACCCGAATGCTGTGGCCGCGCTGCTGGCACTCCAGGGCGATGCGCATGAAGTCGCGCTGCAGGCCACCGAAAGGGAAGTACTTGTACAGAACAAAAGCCAGTTGCATCAGTGCTGCTCCTCGGCCAGTAACAACGTGCTCAGCCGGCTTGCGACACGCTCAGGGTTCAAGCGCGTGAAGCACAGGGGCGACTCGCGCGCGATGTCGAACCGCCGCAGGTCGTCGGCAGTGGGTTGATAGGTGCACTGTTTTTGCAGGCAAGGCGCACACGGCCAGTCGCTGGCCAAGTGAATCTGGCCTTTGCCGTAGGCGCCGGTAAGGCCTGGGTTGGTGGGGCCGAACAGGGAAATGGTCGGCACATCCAGTGCCGCCGCCAAGTGGCCAAGGCCAGTGTCGACGGCCACGCAGGCACGGGCGCTCGCCAAGACACGAGCCACCCCCGCCAGGTTGAGCTTGGGCAACACTTCGGCGTTGGGCAGGCCCAGGGCCAGGCGTTCGGCCCGCGCCTTTTCGGCAGCGTTACCCCACGGCAGCTTTACGTCCACGCCCAGGCGGCCCATGCGTTCGGCCAGCTCGCGCCAATAGGCTTCGGGCCAGTGCTTGGTGTCCCAGGTAGTACCGTGCAGCAGCAATACGAACGGTTTTTTCGGCGGCAGGCCGAGCAGTTTTTCGACGCTCAGGCCGTAGTCGCCCAGGCGTTGGGGCAGGTCGTAGCCCAGCGCCACGGCGAACAGCTGGCGCAAGCGCTCCACCGCATGCTGCCCACGGGCCACGGCCAGGCGCCGGGAGTAAAAGCGCGCAGCCAGAGGTTCACGCGCAGAATCTTTGTCGAAGCCGGCGATGGGCGCCCGCACATAACGGGTCAGCCAGGCGCTTTTGAGCAAGCCCTGGGCGTCGATCACCAGGTCATATTGGGTCGACTGTACCGCCTGCTTGAAACGCCGCCATTCGCCGCTCTTGACGGTTTGCCAGAGGTTCTTGCGCCAGCGGCGAATCGCCACCGGGATCACCTTGTCGACCGCCGGGTGCCAGGTGGGGATTTCGGCAAAGCCTTCTTCCACCACCCAGTCGAACCGAATGCCGGGAACTGCCCGCGCTGCGTCAGTGAGGGCCGGCAAGGCATGGATCACGTCGCCCAGGGATGAGGTCTTGATTACCAGAACCCGCAACTCAATGAACCTCGACCACGTCGCCCTGCAAACGCTGCAGGGCATCGGTTACCGGCTGGGGCAGCAACTGGCGCAGGCAATTGTAGTGACCGAAACGGCAGGTACGGTCAAAGCACGGGCTGCAATCCAGGCCCAGGCGCACCACTTCGACCTTGTCGGCCAACGGCGGAGTGAAGCCTGGGGATGTGGAGCCGTACACGGCCACCAGCGGACGGTTCAGCGCCGCCGCCACATGCATCAGGCCGGAATCGTTGGACACCACCGAGTCAGCGCACGACAACAGGTCGATGGCCTCGGCCAGGGACGTGTCGCCACTGAGGTTCACCGCCTCTTCACGTAGGCCGGGGATCAGGCGCTGGCGAATGTCTTCACCCACCGAATGATCGTTCTTGGAACCGAACAACCACACCTGCCAGCCTTCGCGGATCTTCGTCTCGGCAACTTTGGCGTAATGCTCCGACGGCCAGCGCTTGGACTCGCCAAATTCGGCGCCCGGGCACAAGGCCAATACGGGCCGATCCAGGGTCAGGCCGAACTTGGCCAGTGCCGCGTCGCGGGTCACCGGGTCGATCTGCAAGCTGGGGCGCGGGTACGGCTTGGGCAGTTCAGCGCCCGGCTCGTGGGCCAAAGCCATAAAGCGTTCGATCATCAACGGGTAACGGGCTTTATCCAGGGTGCGCACGTCATTGAGCAGCACATAGCGAAACTCGCCGCGCCAGCCGGTGCGCTTGGGGATACCGGCAAAGTACGGCACCAGCGCCGACTTCAGCGAGTTAGGCAGCAAGATTGCTTGGTCGTACTGGCCGGCCATGGACTTGCCGATGCGTCGGCGGGTCGCCAGCTCCAGGGCGCCGTGGCCGAGCGGAAAGCTCAAGGCCTTGCGCACCTCGGGCATGCGCTCAAGGATCGGCCGGCTCCACTCAGGGGCGAGCACGTCGATCTGGCAGTCTGGATAGCGCAGGCGCAGGCACTGAAACAGTGTCTGTGCCATCACCATGTCACCGACCCAACTGGGCCCAACGATCAGAATATTCATGTAGTTTCCACAAACGATGCGGGGAGGCCTATGCCTCCCCGCATCGATAATGACTGTAGATCGCGGTGCGCCAGGGAGCATCTTTATGTGGGAGCTGGCTTGCCTGCGATTGCATCACCTCGGTATCACTGATAAACCGAGGCGCCTGCATCGCGGGCAAGCCCGGCTCCCACATTAATCCGCATCCCATATAAAAATTGGCGTCGCCAATCAGTCGAGTTTCAATTTAAGCCCAGCGCTTGCCAGATTCGCATCACCTGTCGCCGCTCGTCGGCGAACTGGTCCCCAGCTACCGTACCGGCCTCGTTCTGCAAAGCCTGGCGGTGCGCGGCTGAGCGGTAGGCCTTATACACCTCACGCAGCAAATGGGCATCGGCGGCGGGCATCAGCCCGACCTGCTCCAGGCCCTCCAGAATGCGGATATTGTCGGTGTAGCGCAGCAACGATGGATGTTGCGCAGACCACGCCAAAGCCGCGTATTGCACCATAAATTCAATATCGACGATACCTCCGGCGTCCTGCTTGAGGTCGAACAGCGCCGTGGCCTCGAAGGCATTGGCGCCCCTGCCGGCCGTCGTGGCCTTGGTGCCCAGGTTGTCACGCATCTTGGCCCGCATCTCGCTGACCTCCTGGCGCAGCTTCTCCAAGTCCCGTTCACGCCCCAACACGTTAGCCCGTACCTGCTCGAACGCCTGGCCCACATCCTGGCTGCCCACCAGCACCCGCGCGCGGATCAGGGCCTGATGTTCCCAGGTCCAGGCTTCATTTTGTTGATAGCGATCAAACGCACCCAGGGAACTCACCAGCAAGCCGGATGCGCCGGAAGGTCGCAGGCGCATGTCCACTTCATACAGCTGGCCGGAGTTGGTCTGGGTGGTCAGCAGGTGAATGATGCGCTGGCCCAGGCGTGTAAAGAACTGCGCGCCATCGATCGGCTTGGCACCGTCCGTCTCGGCCTGGGGGTCGCCGTCATGGATAAACACCAGGTCCAGGTCCGAACCATGCCCCAGTTCGATGCCGCCGACTTTCCCATAACCGACAATGATGAACCCAGGATCGCACAGGGTGCCGTCCAGTCGCTGCGGCGAGCCGTGACGGGCGACCGTCTGGCGCCAGGCCAGGGCCAGCACTTGTTCAAGAATGGCTTCGGCCAGCCAGGTGAGGTAGTCGCTGACTTTCATCAACGGCAGGCTGCCAGCGATTTCGGAAGCGGCCACCCGCAGGCGGTGCGCCAGTTTGAAATGGCGCAAGGCTTCCATTTGTTGCTCAAGGTCATCTTCGGGAATGCGCGTGAGGCGCTCGCGCAACTCCGCGGCCAGTTCCGGCGCCAGCGGCGGCTTGAACAAGCGGCCTTCGTTGAGCAACTCATCCAGCAACAGCGGGAAACGGGTGATCTGTTCGGCGATCCACGGGCTGGCCGCGCACAATGTCAGCAGGCGACGCAGGGCGTCGGGGTTCTCGGTCAGCAACACCAGGTAGGCCGAACGCCGGGCCACGGCTTCCACCAGCGGCAACACACGCTCCAGCACCAGGTCCGGGTTGGCATGTTCAACGGCCTGGGCCAGCAGGCGTGGGATAAACGCATCCAGGCGCTCACGCCCCAGGCGCTGCATGGCGCGCAACTGCGGGCTGGCACGCAGGCTGGCCAAGGCCTTGAGGGCCTTGGGGGCATCGGTGAAACCGCCTTCACTCAGTTGGCGGCACGCAGCGTCGTCATCCTGGGATTCCTCCCACAGTGGCAACCATTCACCACCGACCACTAATTCGCTTTCTTCGCCCTCTTCTTCATCAGGGTCGGCAATCACTTGGCGAAAGTGCCAGTCCACGCGACCACGCCAGTACATCAGGCGCTCATGGAACGCCGCCCAGTCACCAAAGCCCAACATAAAGGCAATGCGCGCCTGGTCTTCGGGGCTGTCCGGCAGCATTTGCGTCTGGCGGTCGGCAATCGCCTGGATCGCATGTTCGGTGTAGCGCAGGAACTCGTAACCACTGCGCAGCTCGCTGATCACCGCCGCAGGCAAATAACCCTGGCCTTCCAGCGTGCCCAGCACGTTCAACAGCGGGCGTTGCTGCAGGCTGAGGTCGCGGCCGCCATGGATCAGCTGGAATGCCTGGGCGATAAATTCCACCTCACGAATGCCGCCCGCGCCCAGCTTGATATTGTCGGCCATGCCCTTGCGCCGCACTTCCTGCTGGATCAGTTGCTTCATGGTGCGCAGCGCTTCAATGGCCGAGAAGTCCAGATAACGGCGATAGACAAACGGGCGCAGCATGTCGAGCAGTTGCGCGCCAGCCACCTGGTCGCCGGCCACCACCCGCGCCTTGATCATGGCGTAGCGCTCCCAGTCCCGGCCCTGGTCCTGATAGTACTGCTCCAGCGCGTTGAAGCTCAGTACCAGGGCGCCGGCCGAACCGTAGGGGCGCAAGCGCATGTCGACACGGAAGACAAAACCGTCGACGGTCATCGGGTCCAGGGCCTTGATCAGTTTTTGACCCAGGCGAATAAAGAACTCCTGATTATCCAGGGCGCGCTTCACGCCCACCGTTTCACCGCCTTCGGGATACGCGAAGATCAAGTCGATATCCGACGACAGGTTCAGCTCCACCGCTCCGAGCTTGCCCATGCCGAGGATGACCATGTGCTGTGCCTCGCCGCTGCGTGCGCCGGTCGGCGTGCCGAACTGGGCGCAGTGGCGCTGGTACAGCCATTGATAGGCCTGGTCGATGCAGGCATCGGCCATGTCGGACAGATCGCGACAGGTTTGCACCAGGTCGGCCTGGCGTGTGAGGTCGCGCCAGATGATGCGCACCTGCTGGCGCGTGCGTTGGCGGCGCAGCACACGGCCCAGCTCATCTTCTGTTTCGGCCTGTTGCACGGCACCGGCTATCTGGCTGCATAGCTCGCCGGGCGCAAAACCGCGGTCCAGCTCGCCCCAAGCCACCAGCTCCAGCAACATCAAAGGGTCACGAACACTCTGTTCAATGACGAAATCACTGGCAGCGCACACGCGGGCGAAGTCCGCCCACCGTTGCGGCGTCCACGCAGAAAGGCCATGATCGTCGTCCAGCGCGGCCACCGCGTCACGAAATGACTGCTCGGCCCGGTGGGCGTAAGGCAACAGAATGGCCGGCAGTGCGGCCAGCGTTGGAAGGCTCATGGTCTATCCTTGATCGGCGTGTAAATGGCGTGTAGTTGTGAAGGCAAGAGCCATGCTCGGTGAAGGACTGTCGAACAAAGGTTAGAAATAGCTGAAATTAAATTAATCTTGGCAGGCAACATCAAAGTTTCACCTTTTCTTGTTCGCAATAGACCAACAATAACGATTATGCTCACCAGCAAGACCGAGCCATACGCTCAGTCTTGTGTAGTTTTACTACTCGTATATACATTCGAAAGGCTGAAATGGCCGACGATTTGTAGTAAAACTACAGGACGCCGAAGCAACCTTCGGCCATCCAAGAATTTATGTCGTCTGCCCACAAGGCCAGTCGCAAACTTCAGGCAACCGATTCTGGTAGCCTTTCCGCCCTGGAGCAAGCCATGCAAGACCTCGATCCCGTCGAAACCCAGGAATGGCTGGACGCCCTGGAATCGGTTCTCGACAAAGAAGGCGAAGACCGTGCTCACTACCTGATGACCCGTATGGGCGAACTCGCGACCCGCAGCGGCTCGCAACTGCCATACGCCATCACTACGCCATACCGCAACACCATCCCCGTTACCCACGAAGCACGCATGCCTGGCGACCTGTTCATGGAACGCCGCATTCGCTCGCTGGTACGTTGGAACGCCATGGCGATGGTAATGCGCACGAACTTGAAAGATTCGGACCTGGGCGGTCACATCTCCAGCTTCGCTTCCAGCGCAACCCTGTATGACATCGGCTTCAACTACTTCTTCCAGGCCCCGACCGACGAACACGGCGGCGACCTGATCTACTTCCAGGGCCACACCTCGCCAGGCGTCTACGCCCGTGCGTTCATGGAAGGTCGCATCAGCGAAGAACAAATGAACAACTTCCGCCAGGAAGTCGACGGTCAGGGCCTGTCGTCCTACCCGCACCCGTGGCTGATGCCTGATTTCTGGCAGTTCCCGACCGTTTCCATGGGTCTGGGCCCGATCCAGGCGATCTACCAGGCACGCTTCATGAAGTACCTGGAAGCCCGTGGCTTCATCCCTGAAGGCAAGCAGAAAGTCTGGTGCTTCCTGGGCGACGGCGAGTGCGACGAGCCTGAATCCCTGGGTGCCATTTCCCTGGCCGGCCGCGAGAAGCTCGACAACCTGATCTTCGTCATCAACTGCAACCTGCAGCGCCTCGACGGCCCGGTTCGCGGCAACGGCAAGATCATCCAGGAACTCGAAGGCGTGTTCCGCGGCGCCCAGTGGAACGTGACCAAAGTCATCTGGGGCCGTTTCTGGGACCCACTGCTGGCCAAGGACGTCGACGGTATCCTGCAACGTCGCATGGACGAAGTCATCGACGGCGAGTACCAGAACTACAAAGCCAAAGACGGCGCGTTCGTCCGTGAGCACTTCTTCAACACGCCTGAACTCAAGGCGATGGTTGCCGACCTGTCCGACGACGAGATCTGGAAGCTCAACCGTGGCGGCCACGACCCGTACAAGGTCTACGCGGCGTACCACGAAGCGGTCAACCACAAAGAACAACCCACCGTCATCCTGGCCAAGACCATCAAGGGTTATGGCACCGGTGCCGGCGAAGCGAAGAACACCGCGCACAACACCAAGAAAGTCGACGTCGACAGCCTGAAGTTGTTCCGCGACCGCTTCGACATTCCGGTCAAGGACGAAGAGCTGGAGAACCTGCCGTTCTTCAAGCCAGAGCCAAACAGCGCCGAAGCCCGCTACCTGAGCGAGCGTCGCAGTGCACTGGGCGGTTTCGTGCCACAGCGCCGCGCCAACAGCTTCAGCGTACCGACGCCAGACCTGAGCACCCTCAAGGCTATCCTTGACGGCTCGGGCGACCGTGAAATCTCCACCACCATGGCCTTCGTGCGTATTCTTGCGCAGCTGGTCAAGGACAAGGAAATCGGCCCGCGCATCGTCCCGATCATCCCGGACGAAGCCCGTACCTTCGGTATGGAAGGCATGTTCCGTCAGTTGGGCATCTACTCCTCCGTCGGCCAGCTCTACGAGCCAGTCGATAAAGACCAGGTGATGTTCTACAAGGAAGACAAGAAGGGCCAGATCCTCGAAGAAGGCATCAACGAAGCAGGCGCCATGAGCTCCTTCATCGCTGCCGGTACTTCGTACTCCAGCCACAACCAGCCAATGCTGCCGTTCTACATCTTCTACTCGATGTTCGGCTTCCAGCGTATCGGCGACCTGGCCTGGGCCGCTGGCGACAGCCGCACCCGTGGCTTCCTGATCGGCGGCACCGCCGGCCGTACCACGCTGAACGGCGAAGGCCTGCAACACGAAGACGGTCACAGCCACATCCTGGCTGCCACCATCCCGAACTGCCGCACCTTTGATCCAACCTACGGCTATGAGCTGGCGGTGATCATCCAGGACGGCATGAAGAAGATGACCGAAGAGCAGCAGGACGTTTTCTACTACATCACCGTGATGAACGAGTCCTACCAGCAGCCAGCCATGCCGGCCGGTGTAGAGGAAGGCATCATCAAGGGCATGTACCTGCTCGAAGAAGACACCAAGGAAGCGGCGCACCACGTACAGCTGATGGGCTCCGGCACCATCCTGCGTGAAGTGCGTGAAGCGGCGAAGATCCTGCGCGACGAGTTCAACGTAGGTGCCGACGTATGGAGCGTGACCAGCTTCAACGAACTGCGCCGTGACGGCCTGGCCGTGGAGCGCAGCAACCGTCTGCACCCTGGCCAGAAGCCAGCCAAGAGCTACGTTGAAGAGTGCCTGGCCGGCCGTAAAGGTCCAGTCATTGCCTCTACCGACTACATGAAACTGTTTGCTGAACAAATTCGCCAGTGGGTCCCGTCCAAGGAATTCAAAGTCCTGGGCACCGATGGTTTCGGCCGCAGTGACAGCCGCAAGAAGCTGCGTCACTTCTTCGAAGTCGACCGTCACTTCGTGGTGTTGGCAGCCCTGGAAGCCTTGGCTGACCGTGGTGAGATCGAACCTAAGGTGGTGGCTGACGCTATCGTCAAGTTCGGGATCAACCCGGAAAAACGCAACCCACTGGACTGCTGAGGAGATTTTTTGTGAGCGAACTCATTCGCGTACCTGACATCGGCAGCGGTGAAGGTGAAGTAATCGAGCTGTTTGTGAAGGTCGGCGACACCGTCGAAGCCGACCAGAGCATCCTGACCCTGGAGTCGGACAAGGCGAGCATGGAAATCCCTGCTCCCAAGGCCGGCGTGGTCAAGAGCCTGAAAGTGAAGCTGGGCGACCGCCTGAAAGAAGGCGACGAACTGCTGGAGCTGGAAATCGAAGGCGCTGCTGATGCAGCCCCTGCGGCCGCGGCTCCGGCCGCCGCTGCACCTGCACCTGCTGCTGAAAAGCCTGCCGCTGCCGAGGCTGCTCCAGCCCCGGCTGCTGCACCTGCCGCCGCCACCGTCCAGGACATTCACGTCCCGGATATCGGCTCGTCGGGCAAGGCCAAGATCATCGAGCTGCTGGTCAAGGTCGGCGACACCGTCGAAGCCGACCAGTCGCTGATCACCCTGGAGTCCGACAAGGCCTCCATGGAGATCCCATCGCCGGCTGCCGGCGTAGTGGAAAGCATCGCGGTCAAGCTGGAAGACGAAGTCGGCACTGGTGACTTCATCCTCAAGCTGAAAGTACAAGGTGCTGCCCCAGCAGCCGCTCCAGCACCGGCGGCTGCTCCGGCTGCCAAGGCTGAAGCCGCTCCGGCCGCTGCTGCCCCAGCACCTGCTGCAAAAGCCGAGGCCACACCGGCCCCTGCGGCTGCCGCACCTGCGCCAAGCGGTGCCAAGGTGCACGCCGGCCCAGCCGTGCGTCAGCTGGCCCGTGAATTCGGCGTCGAGCTGAGCGCTGTTGCAGCCAGCGGCCCTCACGGTCGTGTGCTGAAGGAAGACGTGCAGGTCTACGTCAAAGCCATGATGCAAAAAGCCAAGGAAGCTCCGGCTGCCGGCGGCGCTACCGGTGGTTCGGGCATTCCGCCGATCCGTACCGTGGATTTCAGCCGTTTCGGCGAAATCGAAGAAGTGCCGATGACCCGCCTGATGCAAATCGGCGCGGCAGGCCTGCACGCCAGCTGGCTGAACATCCCGCACGTGACTCAATTCGACCAGGCCGATATCACCGACCTGGAAGCGTTCCGCGTTGCGCAGAAAGCCGTGGCCGAGAAGGCCGGTGTGAAGCTGACCGTACTGCCACTGCTGCTCAAGGCCTGCGCGCACCTGCTCAAGGAACTGCCGGACTTCAACAGCTCGCTGGCGCCAAGCGGCAAGGCGATCATTCGCAAGAAGTACGTCAACATCGGCTTTGCCGTCGACACTCCGGATGGCCTGCTGGTACCGGTCATCAAGAACGTCGATCAGAAGAGCCTGCTGCAGCTCGCTGGCGAAGCGGCTGCGCTGGCTGCCAAGGCCCGCGACAAGAAGCTCACCCCGGACGACATGCAGGGCGCCTGCTTCACCATCTCCAGCCTCGGCCACATTGGCGGTACTGGCTTCACGCCAATCGTCAACGCGCCAGAAGTGGCGATCCTGGGTGTGTCCAAGGCCACCATCCAGCCTGTGTGGGACGGCAAAGCGTTCCAACCCAAGCTGATGCTGCCACTGTCGCTGTCCTACGATCACCGCGTGATCAACGGCGCCGCGGCTGCGCGCTTCACCCAGCGCCTCAGCCAGCTGCTGAACGACATCCGCACCATCCTGCTGTAAGTCACAGGGCCTTCCTGTTACCGGGAAGGCCCTTGCCACACCGATTTCCGAGCGCCACGCTCGTACCTCAACCCCGCCACTTGGCGGGGCTTTTTTTGCCTGTTTTTTCTGTAGGAGCGAGCTTGCTGTGGCGAGGGAGCTTGCTCCCGCTGGGGCGCGAAGCGCTCCCAAGTTTTTGGGGCCGCTACGCAGCCCAGCGCAAGCAAGCTTGCTCGCCACACGCGACCGTACCTGCGTCAACGCACCACCGATCACCCCAATTACAGAAATCCCTCGCGCGGCCGATAACAGGCTATAGCACTTAGCCTTCATCCTCTCTTGTCACTGCGTGCTGCATGATGCAACCTTGCCGCAGTCGACAGTCAAGAGGGCGTGAGCCCAGCGCAGTGCGCATTTTCCCAAGCGAGTTTCCCCATGAAAAGCCAACCCGATGTCGCCCGTATGGCGGCCGAGGTAGTGACGCAATTACCGGTGCCTTCGCGCCTCGGTATGTTGCGTTTCGAGCGGCTTAATGAGGCAAGCTGGGCCCTGCTCTACCTCGATCCCAATTGCGAACGCCAGTTCGGCCTGCCGGCGGTTGAACTCTGCGCCTTGATCGGCACGCCCTACGCCAGCCTGATGGAACCCCAGGCGCGCTACCAGTTGCACGATGCGATCCAGCAACAACTGGCCCACAGCCCCCATTATCTGGTGCGCTATACCCTGCACACCCATGACGGCCCGCTGAGCGTGCTGGAAATGGGCGAGGCCTACAAACAACACAACCGCCACCTGGTGCGCGGCTACCTGATGGTGGTCGAGGGGCTGTTCAGCGAGACCAGCGCGCCCGCCCCGACCGCCGACCTGGAAAACCAGAACAGCCGCCTGCAAATCGCCCTGGAGCTCAACCAGCGAGCGCAGCAAGAACAGTTGCAACACCTGGAGCGGGTACGTGCCCAGCAGGAATTGATCCTGCTGCTGGCGCGCCAACGCTACACCACGCCCAACTCCCTGCAAGAAGCGGCTGAACTGATCACGCGCAGCGCCTGCGACATTTACCAGATCGACTGCGCCAGCATCTGGAACCTCGAAGGCCATCATCTGGTACCGATCTCCGCCTACCACCGCGCCGATCAACAACACCGCCTGCCTGAAGCCATCGATGCCAGCAGCTTCCCGGATTACCTGGAAGCCCTGCACTCCAGCCGTGCGATCGATGCCACCCACGCCCTGCGCGACCCACGCACCCGGGAAATGGCCGAAAGCCTGCGCGCCAAGGACATCCACGCGATGCTCGACGCCAGCATCCGTGTCGACGGCCAGGTCGTCGGCGTGCTGTGCCTGGAGCAAGGTGGCAGCCCGCGCGCCTGGCAGTCCGATGAGATCGCGTTCGCCGGCGAGCTGGCAGACCAGTTCGCCCAGGTCATCAACAACCACAACCGCCGTACCGCCACCAGTGCCTTGCACCTGTTCCAGCGGGCGGTGGAACAAAGCGCCAACGCATTTCTGCTGGTCAATTGCGACGGCGTGGTGGAGTACGTCAACCCCAGCTTCACCGCGATTACCCAGTACAGCGCCGAAGAAGTCCATGGCCATCGCCTGGCCCAACTGCCGGCCCTGGAGAACCTCAGCGAATTGCTCTTCGACGCGCCCTCGGCCCTGGCCAAAAGCAACAGCTGGCAAGGTGAGTTCAAAAGCCGCCGCAAAAACCTGGAACCCTACTGGGGCCAGCTGTCGATTTCCAAGGTGTATGGCGACAACCGCGAGTTGACCCACTACATCGGCATCTACGAAGACATCACCCAGACCAAGCTGGCGCAGCAGCGCATCGAACGCCTGGCCTACACCGACAACCTGACCAACCTGGGCAATCGCCCGGCGTTCATTCGCAACCTCGACGAGCGCTTTGCCCGCGACAGCGACAGCCCGATCAGCCTGCTGTTGGTGGATATCGACAACTTCAAGCGCATCAACGACAGCCTCGGCCACCAGACCGGCGACAAGTTGCTGATCAGCCTGGCACGCCGCCTGCGCAACAGCTTGAGCAGCGGCGGCAGCCTGGCACGCTTTGCCAGTAACGAATTCGCGGTGCTGTTGGACGACGCCGACCTTGAGACCGGCCAGCAGGTGGCCAGCCAGTTGCTGACCACCCTCGACAAGCCGATGTTCGTCGACAACCAGCTGATCAGCGTCACCGGTTCCGTGGGCCTGGCCTGCGCGCCGCTGCATGGTCGCGACCCACAGACCCTGATGCGCAACGCCGGCCTGGCCCTGCACAAGGCCAAGGCCAACGGTAAGCACCAGGTACAAGTGTTTACCGAAGCCCTGAATGCCGAGGCCAGCTACAAGCTGTTTGTAGAAAACAACCTGCGCCGTGCCCTGACCCAGAACGAGCTGGACGTGTTCTACCAGCCCAAGCTGTGCCTGCGCAGCGGTCGCCTGCTGGGCATGGAAGCGCTGTTGCGCTGGAACCACCCGGAAAAGGGCATGATCCGCCCCGACCAGTTCATCAGCGTGGCTGAAGAAACCGGGCTGATCATCCCCATCGGCAAATGGATCGCGCGCCAGGCCTGCCGCATGAGCCGGCAATTGACGGCCGCAGGCCTGGGTAACTTGCAGGTGGCCATCAACCTGTCGCCCAAGCAATTCTCCGACCCGGACCTGGTGTCCTCGATTGCCACCATCCTCAAGGAGGAGCAGCTGCCGGCCAACCTGCTGGAGCTGGAGTTGACCGAAGGCTTGCTGCTGGAAGCCACCGAAGATACGCGTCTGCAACTGGACCAGCTCAAGAGCTTCGGCCTGACCCTGGCGATGGACGACTTCGGCACCGGTTACTCGTCGCTGAGCTACTTGAAAAAATTCCCCATCGACATCATTAAGATTGATCGCAGCTTTATCCACGAAATCCCGGACAACCAGGACGACATGGAAATCACCTCGGCGGTGATCGCCATGGCCCACAACCTCAAGCTCAAGGTCGTGGCCGAAGGCATCGAGACCGCTGAGCAGTTGGCGTTCCTGCGCCGGCATCGTTGCGACGTGGGCCAGGGCTACCTGTTCGACCGCCCGATCCCGGGTGCCGAGCTGATGCAAAGGCTTAAACGCTACCCGCGCGGGCCAATCGCCTGACAGCGCTGTAACACTCGGGCACACTGGCTGTCTGATAATTTACTGTTACTCAACCTGACGAGAGGACTGATCATGGTCTTGCGCTCGGAAATTCTGGTGAACAAAAACGTGCTGCCTACCCAAGAACAAGCGTTGCCTGGTCGTGAAACCCCAATGAAGTTGCCCGAAACGCACTTCGTCAACGGCAACCCACTGCTGGGCCCGTTCCTGGATGATGTCGGCTTTGCGATCTTCGGCCTGGGCTGCTTCTGGGGCGCAGAACGCAAGTTCTGGCAGCGCGACGGCGTGGTCAGCACCGTGGTCGGCTACGCCGGCGGCTTCACGCCTAACCCGACTTATGAAGAAGTCTGCTCGGGCCTGACCGGCCATAGCGAAGTGGTGCTGGTGGTGTATGACCAGGCCAAGGTGAAATACGAAGACCTGCTGAAGATGTTCTGGGAACTGCACAACCCGACCCAGGGCATGCGCCAGGGCAACGACATCGGCAGCCAGTACCGTTCGGTGATCTACGCCACCACACCTGAGCAACTGGCGGCGGCCAAGGCCAGTGCCCAGGCTTATCAACAAGAGCTGAGCAAGGCCGGCCTGGGTGAGATCACCACGGAAATCGAAGAAGCCCCGACGGTGTACTTCGCCGAGGCGTATCACCAGCAGTACCTGGCGAAGAATCCGCAGGGTTACTGTGGGATCGGCGGCACTGGCGTGACCTGCCCGATCTAGGGAGCAATACAAATAAAATGTGGGAGCGGGCTTGCTCGCGAAAGCGGAGTGTCAGTCACTGAATTTGCTGACTGATATACCGTTTTCGCGAGCAAACCCGCTCCCACATTGGGTCCTGCGTTTGGATTGAGATCGGTTATTCGGCGATGAGCCAATCCATCTGCCAGCCACCTTGGGTCTGGCCCAGTTGCTTGGACAACCATGGCAGCAACTCACGCAGTTCTTCTTCCAACCCCCACGGCGGGTTGGCAATCGCCAGGCCCGAGCCGGTGAGGGTATTGGGCGTGTCCAGCGGATGCACCAGCAACTCCACACGCAGCAATTTCGGCGCACCGGTACCGGCCAGGTCCTGGTAGAAACGGCGCAACATGCGCTGGTCTTTCACCGGGTACCAAATCGCCGCCACCGTCTGGCGCATACGGCTAACGGCCTCCTTGAGGGACGCGGCGCAACGCTGCATTTCGTCGAGCTTTTCAAACGGCGGGTCGATCAGCATCAGCGCGCGCTTTTCCGGCACCGGCAACAAGGCCCGTGGCACATGCCAGCCTTCGCCCAGGTGCACTTTGACGCGGCGATCACCTTTCATGTTGTCCTTGAGCAGCACGCCATCTTCGGGGTGCTTCTCGTTGAGCAGCACACGGTCCTGGGGCCGCGTGAGACGGCGCGCCAGTTCCGGCGAGCCCGGGTAGTAGCGCAACTGGCCATCCGGGTTCATCTCGTGCAGCACGCGCATGTAGTCGGCGGTAAGCGGCGGCAGGTCGCTTGCGCCCCACAGGCGGGCGATGCCTTCCAGGTATTCACCGGTGCGGTTGGCCTGGTCGCCCTGCAAGTCGTACAAGCCAATGCCTGCGTGAGTGTCGAGGTAGGCGAACGGCTGTTCCTTGCGCGACATCAGGGCGATGAGACGGGTCAAGGCCAGGTGTTTGAAGACATCGGCATGGTTGCCGGCGTGAAAGGCGTGACGATAATTCATGGTTGCTCCTGCGCAGGGGGCGAAGTTTACCTTCTACCGACGCAAAGGTGCAGGGCCACACGGCAGGCGGCACGGATGTCACGCTATCGCCAGGGGCTCAACTGAGTTGCGAGGCAAGGTAATCAGCCAATGCGCCATGGCTGATTTGCGGCCTGCGTGCGAAGTAGCCGACCTTGTGCTGCAAGGTGGCTGGCGCAAACGCAGTGTAGAGGTCAGGGCGCTGCTCCTGGAGCCATTGCAGCAGGTTGTCGACCAGCACCTGCGGTGACTGCTGCGCCATAGGCGTCAGCAACGATGCCGGCACCTGCCACCAGGGGCTGGTGGGGGCCGCGGTGACTGATTTGGGGGCCACCGACAGCGGCTGGCCGTTGATCAAGTAGCGCTGGAACACCGGCAGCACGTGCGCAGCCTCGTCGCCTAACGACTGCAGGATCGGCAAAAGGTGCGCGCCGTCCCAGAAACGCAAAAACACCGGCTGGCTTTCCGGCAGGTACACCTGGGTCAAGCCCTTCAAATGCGCGATCACCACGTCCAGCGGGCTGGAAGAGACCGCCAGCCAGCCCCAATCCGGCGCTTGGGTGGTGGCTATCCAATCGAGAAAGGCACTGCTCGGCTCAACGACGCCAACGTAGGGCATGACCTCATCCCAGTCAGCGTAAGCCGTGCCCGCCCAGATCGGTCGTGGCATCTTTGCGACAGCCGTGGCTTGCCACACGGCGAGCGGCTTGGCGTCGCTGGCATTGCCCAGCACGGCGTACAGCTGTTCATCAGGCTGCAGCGGGTAGTGCGCCAGCCAGGCATTGGGCGTCAAGAGCGCGGGCATCAGGACGCACTCCGTGCATGGGCGCCGATGTCACACTGGCCGTTCTTGCAGCGCTCACATTCTTCGCAGAACGGCGCGCTGCGTTTCAGGCTGAGCACTTGTGCACGGCTTAACGGCGCCGGAACCACTGTCAATAAAGTTTCCTTTAACCCGGGCATTAACGGCGCCGGCGTCGGGGCAGACGCACTGCCGAGCTGGATCGGCACACTGCTGAATATCCCGCCCGCTGACAACGTGATCGACTGCCCGCCCGCCTGGATCGTCACGCTGGCACCCGCATCAATGATGATGTTTTGCCCGGCCCCCAGCGCAATGGTCTGTCCGGCACGCATGTGCTGCGAACCGCCAACCACCAGATGGTCATCCTGCTTGAGCTGCGTTAAACGGTTGCCCTGGGTAATGCGCTGCTCTTCGCCCAGCAACTCATGGCGCGACTCGCCGCCCACCTGCACGCGACGCCGGTTGTCGACCTGTACCTGCTGGTCGTGCAATACATGCTGGGTCCAGTCCCGCTGGGCGCGCAGGTAGATTTCTTCGGCGCCCTTGCGGTCCTCGATACGCAGTTCGTTGTAGCCACCACCGCCAGGGCTGCTCTGGCTACGCCAGAGACTGCGGGTCTTGTCCGCGGGCAGGTCGAGGGGCACAGGTGTGGCAGCGTTGGGCAGGCACCCCACCACCAGCGGCATGTCCATGTCGCCATTGACGAACCCCACCAGCACTTCCATACCGACCCGGGGGATCAGCACCACGCCATAACGGTCATGGGCCCAGCCACTGGCGACCCGCAGCCAGCAACTGGAATGGTCGTTGTGCTCACCGACACGATCCCAGGCCAGTTGCACCTTGACCCGGCCGTACTCGTCACAGTGGACCTCACTGTCAACCGGGCCGGTGACCACCGCGCTTTGATACCCCGACACCGTCGGGCGCGGCGGCTCCGGCAAAGGCGGACGAAACACCGCATCCCATGGCGCGGCGACAAATGTGTTGCGATACCCCTGGCGCAGCTCCCCACCTTCCTCCTCGGTGACCACCTCTTCCAGCACCTGGGGCTGTTTGCCCTCATGGCGCACCTGTGTCACCAGCCACAAATCATTCCAGTCCTCGCGGGGGTGCTCACGCAACTGCAAAAACCGGCCACTGGCCAATGCCGGCTCATCGCCCTGGCCATGGGCACTGCGGTAGTCGCTGCGGTGCCGCTCCAAGCCACGCTGGGCGAGGTACCTGCCATGGGCTCGGTCATAAAAATTGCCGGGGTAGTGCTGCGTTTCAAGCTTGGGCAAAGACTCATCGACGGCTGCGCTTTCCAGCTCGACATGGGGTTTGCGAAAGTCGTAATCGCGAAGATTCAACGCCGTGGTCCGGGTCGCCAATTGCAAGGTGAAGCGCTTGATCCCAGGGGTATCGGCAACCATTCCCGAACCCGGCCGGTAAGGCGTGGGCTGATCCATCTGGGCAAACACGGTCTGATCATCACCAAACACCAGCAGGTGCCCGCCGGGGGAATGCTGGAAGTGATAATGAATCCCCAGCTCGGCACACAGGCGCTGGATGAACGCCAGGTCGCTCTCGCCGAACTGCACGCAATATTCACGCTCAGGGTAATCACCGCTCAACCGGAACTCGAAGCGGTCACTGTGAATCCCCTGCGCGGCCAGCACCTGGGCAACAATCTGCGGCACCGTCTTATGCTGGAAAATACGCTGGTGACTGCTGTGCGCCAGGTACGCCAGATGCGGCGCAAGGCTGAGCTGGTAGCGCGTCAAGCGCCGGCCCGAGTCGCCCTGGGCAACCCGATACACCAGGCCATGAACGCCATGCCCCTGCTCATCGAAGCCCAAGTACACCTGGCGATGCAGCAAGCTCTCCAGGTCGACATCCGGCTGCTCGCTGACCAGCTCAAGTTCAAAACGATAGGGCTGGCTGATGGCCTCGGTGCCGCTGAACGCGAACACCTTGAAGTCACTGGGCGCCCCATCCAGGGCCAGGGTAAATGCAGGTTGGTTGGCAGGAGCGAACATCCGGTGTTTCTCTGCGAAGGGTGAGCGGCCGATTCTGCACCAGCCGTTCGCCTGGCCGAGCGCTGCGTTGGCAAATAAGTAAGGTCCTACGTGAGCACCACTGGAATCCACAGGCATCAACGGCAATTGCATCAATAAGCCCATATAAAAAAAGGCCCAGCGTCCTTGGGACGTGGGCCTTTCTTGTTCGCTCAGCAGCCGTTAAACGACCAGCGAATTACTTGTTCAGGTTGTAATCTTTTTCCGCAGCATCAAAACGCTCGACCATACCCACCGTCGGTGCGCCCATCTTGCTCACGAAGTAGATCGCCAGGCTGGCGAAGATGAAGCCTGGGATGATTTCGTACAGGCCCAGCAATTCGAAGTGTTTCCACACGATTACGGTGATCGCGCCGACCAGGATGCCGGCCAGTGCGCCGTTGCGGGTCATGTTTTTCCAGATCACCGAGATCAGCACCACTGGGCCGAATGCCGCGCCGAAACCGGCCCAGGCGTAGCTGACCAGGCCCAGTACGCGGTTTTCCGGGTTGGCGGCCATGGCGATGGCGATCAAGGCCACTACCAGCACCATGATGCGACCGACCCATACCAGCTCAAGCTGGGAAGCGCCTTTACGCAGGAACGCCTTGTAGAAGTCTTCGGTCAGGGCGCTGGAGCACACCAGCAGTTGGCAGCTCAGGGTGCTCATCACAGCCGCCAGAATGGCCGACAGCAACACACCGGCAACCCATGGGTTGAACAGGATTTTGGCCAGTTCGATAAACACACGCTCTGGGTTTTCAGTTACCGGGCCTGCCACCTCAGGATGCGCCGAGAAGTAGGCGATGCCGAAGAAGCCCACTGCCACGGTACCGCCCAGGCACAGGATCATCCAAGTCATGGAGATGCGACGTGCGTTGGCAATCGACTTCACCGAATCGGCTGCCATGAAACGCGCCAGGATGTGCGGCTGGCCGAAGTAGCCCAGGCCCCAGCCCATCAGCGAGATGATGCCGATGAAGGTGGTGTTTTTCAGCATGTCGAAGCTGGTCGGATCCTTGGCTTCAATGGCCAGGAAGGTGGTGTCTACGCCGCCGGTAGCCAGCAGCACGATGATCGGCGTGAGGATCAGCGCGAAGATCATCAGCGTGGCTTGTACGGTGTCGGTCCAGCTGACTGCCAGGAAACCACCGATGAAGGTGTAGGCAATAGTCGCCGCGGCACCGGCCCACAGCGCGGTCTCGTAGGACATGCCGAAGGTGCTTTCGAACAGGCGGGCGCCGGCGACGATGCCGGAGGCGCAGTAGATGGTGAAGAACACCAGGATCACCACGGCGGAGATGATCCGCAGCAGGCCGCTTTTATCTTCGAAGCGGCTGGAGAAGTAATCCGGCAGGGTCAGGGCGTCGCCGTTGTGTTCGGTCTGCACGCGCAGGCGGCCGGCCACGAACAACCAGTTGAGGTAAGCACCGACGATCAGGCCGATGGCAATCCAGCTTTCCGACAGACCGGACATGTAGATCGCGCCCGGCAAGCCCATCAACAGCCAGCCGCTCATGTCGGAAGCACCGGCGGACAAGGCTGTCACCACGCTACCGAGGCTGCGGCCGCCCAGGATGTAATCGGAAAGGTTGTTGGTGGAGCGATAGGCCATCAGGCCGATCAGCACCATTGCTGCGATGTAGATCACGAACGTGATCAAGGTTGGATTACTAACGCTCATAGGAGTGACGCCCTGGCTTTGTTTTTATGTAGCGACGGTCATGGGGACGGCCACCCGTGGATAACCGGATAGACGAACCTGCATGCCGCGCATTTATGACTGGCGTTTCCCCAGGAAAGCCGCCAGCCGATGAACCCACCCTGAGGGTTGGTTGCACCTTGGTGCGCGAATGCTATTCAACAAAGCAAATAAGGTGCAACCAGTTTCTGCCGATTAAGTTGCACCCAAGTGTGTTTTAGGACAAACGCGCTTTTTTTGCTCCTTTTCGGAGCAAGAACAGCCGATCTCAGAAGCAAATGCACCAGCGTGAAGCGGATTCCGTCGTGAGTTTAATTTTTTCCGATCAAGCGTCGAACATTTAACCAACAAAAGGGTTGCACCCGGTTGCACCTCAGGATGGGCAAAGCTAATCTTGCCGCCAGCAGATGCCACTCGGTAGTGGCACCCATGAGGATAAAAAAATGGCAACGACCACCCTTGGGGTCAAACTCGACGACCCGACCCGCGAACGCCTGAAGGCCGCCGCGACCTCCATTGATCGCACGCCGCACTGGCTGATCAAGCAGGCGATTTTCAATTACCTGGAGAAACTCGAGGGTGGTGCAACCCTGTCCGAGCTCAATGGCTTGAGCAGCAAGGAGGCCGATGATGCCGGCGAGGTCCAGGCCGACCACGCCCACCAGTGCTTCCTTGAGTTCGCCGAGAGCATCCTGCCACAATCGGTGCTGCGCGCTTCGATTACCGCCGCTTACCGCCGCCCGGAGCCGGAAGTGGTGCCGATGCTGATCGAACAGGCGCGCCTGCCGGCACCGATGGCCGAAGCCACCAACAAGCTGGCCGCGAGCATTGCCGAAAAACTGCGCAATCAGAAGAGTGCCGGCGGCCGTGCCGGTATTGTTCAGGGCCTGTTGCAAGAATTCTCCCTGTCGTCCCAGGAAGGCGTGGCGCTGATGTGCCTGGCCGAAGCGCTGCTGCGTATCCCGGACAAAGGCACCCGCGATGCGCTGATCCGCGACAAGATCAGCACCGGCAACTGGCAGCCGCACCTGGGCAACAGCCCATCGCTGTTCGTCAACGCCGCTACCTGGGGCCTACTGCTGACTGGCAAGCTGGTCGCCACCCACAACGAAGCAGGCCTGACCTCGTCCCTGAGCCGCATCATCGGCAAGAGCGGCGAGCCGATGATCCGCAAGGGCGTCGACATGGCCATGCGCCTGATGGGCGAGCAGTTCGTCACCGGCGAAACCATCGCCGAAGCCCTGGCCAATGCGAGCAAATTCGAAGCCAAGGGCTTCCGCTATTCCTACGACATGCTCGGTGAAGCCGCACTCACCGAACACGACGCCCAGAAGTACCTGGCCTCGTACGAACAAGCCATTCATTCCATCGGCAAAGCCTCCCATGGCCGTGGGATCTATGAAGGCCCGGGCATCTCCATCAAGCTCTCCGCCCTGCACCCGCGCTACAGCCGTGCGCAGTACGAGCGTGTGATGGACGAACTGTACCCGCGCCTGCTGTCTCTGACCTTGCTGGCCAAGCAGTACGACATCGGCCTGAACATCGACGCCGAAGAAGCCGACCGCCTGGAGCTGTCCCTGGACCTGCTCGAGCGCCTGTGCTTCGAGCCGCAATTGACTGGCTGGAACGGCATCGGCTTTGTGATCCAGGCGTACCAGAAGCGTTGCCCGTATGTGATCGACTACGTCATCGACCTGGCCCGCCGCAGCCGCCATCGCCTGATGATCCGCCTGGTAAAAGGCGCGTACTGGGACAGCGAAATCAAGCGCGCCCAGGTCGAAGGCCTGGAAGGCTATCCGGTGTACACCCGCAAGGTGTACACCGACGTTTCCTACATTGCCTGCGCACGCAAACTGCTGTCGGTGCCGGAAGTCATCTACCCGCAGTTCGCCACGCACAACGCCCACACCCTGTCGGCTATCTACCACATCGCTGGTCAGAACTATTACCCCGGCCAGTACGAGTTCCAGTGCCTGCACGGCATGGGCGAACCGCTGTACGAACAGGTAGTCGGCAAGGTTTCCGAAGGTAAGTTGAACCGTCCGTGCCGTGTGTACGCGCCGGTTGGTACTCACGAAACACTGCTGGCCTACCTGGTGCGCCGCCTGCTGGAAAACGGCGCCAACACCTCGTTCGTCAACCGTATCGCTGACCAGTCCATCTCGATCCAGGAACTGGTAGCCGACCCGGTGGCCAGCATCGAGCAAATGGCAACCCAGGAAGGCGGTTTCGGCCTGCCGCACCCGCGCATCCCTTTGCCGCGTGACCTGTACGGCAGCGACCGCGCCAACTCGGCCGGTATTGACCTGGCCAACGAACATCGCCTGGCCTCGCTGTCCTGCGCCCTGCTCGCCACCGCTCACAACAACTGGAAGGCCGCGCCGATGCTCGGTTGCGCCGCCAGCAATGAAGCGGCACAACCGGTGCTGAACCCTTCCGACCTGCGTGACGTGGTCGGCCAGGTACAGGAAGCCACCGTCGAAGACGTCGACAACGCCATCCAGTGCGCCATCAGCGCCGCGCCGATCTGGCAGGCCACCCCGCCCGCCGAACGCGCTGCCATCCTGGAGCGCGCCGCCGACCTGATGGAAGGCGAGATCCAGCCGCTGATGGGCCTGCTGGCCCGCGAAGCCGGCAAGACCTTCGCCAACGCCATCGCCGAAGTGCGTGAAGCCGTGGACTTCCTGCGCTACTACGCAGTGCAGGCGCGCAACGACTTCACCAATGACGCCCACCGCCCATTGGGCCCAGTGGTGTGCATCAGCCCGTGGAACTTCCCGCTCGCCATCTTCAGCGGCCAGGTAGCTGCAGCGCTGGCTGCCGGTAACCCGGTGCTGGCCAAGCCTGCCGAGCAGACGCCGCTGGTTGCTGCCCAAGCCGTACGCATCCTGCTTGAAGCTGGCATTCCGGAAGGTGTGCTGCAATTGCTGCCAGGCCAGGGCGAAAGCGTCGGTGCCCGCCTGGTGGGTGATGATCGCGTCAAGGGCGTGATGTTCACCGGCTCCACCGAAGTGGCGCGCCTGCTGCAACGCAATGTCGCCGGTCGCTTGGATGCCCAGGGTCGCCCGATTCCGCTGATCGCCGAAACCGGTGGCCAGAACGCGATGATCGTGGACTCCTCGGCGCTGACCGAACAAGTGGTGATCGACGTCGTGTCGTCGGCCTTCGACAGCGCCGGTCAGCGTTGCTCGGCCCTGCGCGTGCTGTGCCTGCAGGAAGATTCGGCAGACCGTGTAGTCGAAATGCTCAAGGGCGCCATGGCTGAATGCCGCCTGGGCAACCCGGAACGCCTGTCGGTCGACATCGGCCCGGTGATCGACGCCGAAGCCAAGGCCGGTATCGAGAAACACATCCAGGCCATGCGCGACAAAGGCCGCAACGTTTACCAGGTGGCGATTGCCGACGGTGAAGAGATCAAGCGCGGCACCTTCGTGATGCCGACCCTGATCGAGTTGGAAAGCTTCGACGAGCTGCAACGCGAGATCTTCGGCCCGGTGCTGCACGTGGTGCGCTACAAGCGTAAAGAGATCGACCAGCTTATCGGCCAGATCAACGCTTCCGGCTACGGCCTGACCTTGGGCGTGCACACCCGCATCGACGAGACCATCGCCAAGGTGATCGACAACGTCAATGCCGGTAACGTCTACGTCAACCGCAACATTGTTGGCGCCGTGGTCGGTGTGCAACCGTTTGGCGGCGAAGGCCTGTCGGGTACTGGTCCGAAAGCCGGTGGCCCGCTGTACCTGTATCGTTTGCTGTCGACTCGTCCTACCGATGCGATCGAGCAATCCTTCGTACGGGGCGACAAGTTGGCCGCGCCGGATGTGCGCCTGCGTGATGCCATGAGCCAATCGCTGACCGCTCTGAAAACCTGGGCCGACAGCCATAAGTTCAGTGAACTGAGCGCCCTGTGCACGCAGTTCTCCGCCCAGTCGCAAAGCGGTATCACTCGCCAATTGGCTGGCCCGACCGGCGAGCGCAACAGCTACGCCATCCTGCCGCGCGAGCACGTACTGTGCCTGGCCGAAGTGGAAGGCGACCTGCTGACCCAACTGGCGGCGGTATTGGCCGTCGGTGGTTCGGCGGTATGGCCGGAAACCGAGCTGACCAAGGCCTTGTTCCCACGCCTGCCAAAAGAGATTCAGGCGAAGATCAAGCGCGTGGCCGACTGGACAAAGGACGACGTGGTGTTTGACGCCGTGCTGCACCATGGTGATTCCGACCAACTGCGTGCGGTGTGCCAGCAAGTGGCACAGCGCGGTGGGGCGATTGTTGGGGTGCATGGCCTGTCGCAAGGCGAAACGGCGATTGCGCTGGAGCGTCTGGTGATCGAGCGTGCGTTGAGCGTAAACACCGCTGCGGCGGGTGGTAACGCCAGCCTGATGACCATCGGCTAACTGACACAGTGCAGTAAAGGTGTGGGAGCGGGCTTGCTCGCGAATGCGGAGTGTCAGGTTTAGATGTACTGACTGATCTACCGCCTTCGCGAGCAAGCCCGCTCCCACATTGACGGCGTCGTAACGCCCTTATCTCGTTCTGCCCCTGTATCACTTAGATCAATCTTGCTACCCACCCTCCATTCGCGCACTTAGACTCAGGCCAATTCCTTCAAAGGTAAACCGCCATGTCCGAGACGCTGCTTAGTTCCCGCAATCTGGCTTTCGAGCTGTACGAAGTCCTCGATGCCGAGGGCCTGACCCAGCGCGAGCGGTTTGCCGAACACAACCGCGAAACCTTCGATGCCGCCATCAGCACGGCGCGCAATATCGCAGAAAAGTACTTCGCCCCTCACAACCGCAAGAACGACGAAAACGAGCCACGCTATGAAAACGGCCAGGCGATCCTGATCCCGGAGGTCAAACCGGCGGTGGACGCCTTCCTTGAAGCCGGCTTCCTCAACGCAGCACGCAGCTTTGAAGCAGGCGGCATGCAACTGCCGACCCTGTTGTCACAGGCCTGTTTCGCGCACTTCCAATCGGCCAACGCCGCCTCGACGTCCTACCCGTTCCTGACCATGGGCGCCGCCAACCTCATTGAGAGCTTCGGCACCGAGGAGCAGAAACAACGCTTCCTGCAGCCAATGATCGACGGGCGCTTCTTCGGCACCATGGCCCTGACCGAGCCCCATGCCGGTTCCTCCCTGTCGGACATTCGTACCCGGGCAGAACCAGCGGCTGACGGCAGCTATCGGCTCAAGGGCAACAAGATCTTTATCTCCGGTGGCGACCATTCGCTGTCGGAAAACATCGTGCATATGGTGCTGGCCAAATTGCCGGACGCTCCCGCAGGCGTGAAGGGCATTTCGCTGTTTATCGTGCCTAAGTTCCTGGTCAACGAGGACGGCAGCCTGGGCGCTCGCAACGATGTGCTGCTGGCGGGGCTGTTCCACAAAATGGGCTGGCGCGGCACCACATCCACAGCGCTTAACTTCGGTGATAACGGCAACTGTGTCGGCTACCTGGTGGGCAAGCCGCACCAGGGCTTGAGCTGCATGTTCCAGATGATGAACGAGGCACGCATCGGCGTGGGCATGGGCGCGGTGATGCTCGGTTACGCCGGCTACCTTTATTCCCTGGACTACGCCCGCGAACGGCCCCAGGGGCGCCTGCCCGATAGCAAAGACCCGAGCACCGCACCGGTGGCGATCATCCAGCACGCCGACATCAAGCGCATGCTGCTGACCCAGAAAGCTTATGTGGAAGGCGCCTTTGACCTCGGCCTGTACGCGGCGCGGCTATTCGACGACACCACCACCCTGGCAACCGACACCGAGCGCAAGCAAGCCCACGAACTGCTCGACCTGCTCACGCCCATCGTCAAATCCTGGCCGTCGGAGTTCTGCCTCAAGGCCAACGAGCTGGCGATCCAGATTCTCGGCGGCCACGGCTACACCCGCGAATACCCGGTGGAGCAGTACTACCGCGACAACCGCCTGAACCCCATCCATGAAGGCACCCACGGCATCCAGTCCCTGGACCTGCTCGGGCGCAAATTGGCGCAGAACGGCGGCGCCGGCTTAAAGCAGTTGATTCGCCTGATCGCCGAAACCGGAGCCCGGGCGCAAAAGCACCCCTCACTCACGGCACTGCGAGAGCCCCTGGAGCAACTGGTAAACCGGCTGCAAAGCGTCACGATTGGCCTGCTGACCGATCTCGCCCAAGGCAAGGTCAACAGCAGCCTGGCGAACTCGGCGCTGTACTTGAAAGTGTTCGGGCACACGGTGATTGGCTGGCGCTGGCTGGGACAGGCGATCCGCGCCGAAGAAGGGCTGGCCAAGGGTGAAGCGGCTGACGCGGCCTTTTACAAGGGCAAGCTCCAGGCCGCCCGGTACTTCCTGACCTGGGAAGTACCGAGCTGCCATCATGAACTGGCGATTCTGGAGGCTCGCGACGATACGTGCCTGGGCATGCAAGACGAGTGGTTCTAAGGCTGACCGATCACCTTGGAAATCACATCGACCGTGGCGCTGACTTGCTCTTGGTAACGGTCGAGTTCCTGCTGGTGAGCCTGTTGCATTTCAATCTGCTCGGCGCACAGGTTCAGCGCGGCCAATACCAGTAGCTTGTCACCGATCAGGGTCGGGTACTTTTTCTTGGTCACGGCCAGGGAGGCCTTGAGCATGGTCACGGCATGCATCAGGGTCTGATCTTCGCCGGCCGGTGCCTTGATCGAGTAATCCTCTCCGAGAATCGAAACGACCTTTATGCCCTCACTCATGCGCTGACAGGCCCTGCACTCACACGCTCAACCAGCGCCTGGATGCGCGCGGCGGTGGCGCCGTGCTTTTCTTCCTGCTCCATCAGGTTCAGTTGCAGGCTGTCGTTTTCGTCCTTGGCGCGGGCCAGCTCGGCCTTGAGGGATTCGTTGCTGCCCAGCAGCTCTTGATTCTGCTGTACGAGGTCGCTGACCAGTTGTTCCAATTGGCTGAGGGATGCTTCTAACATTTTGATTTCTCGGGCTTTTAAAAAGGGCGGTGACGATAAAGAAAATTCACCTCGGATGCCAGGGTTATCCCTGGCGCGCAGCCCGATTTATCGGGGCCGGGCCGCACTTTGGAGCCTTAGTGACTGCAATTACCCGATCTGGTTCCTCCAATGCCCCCAACCCTTGGTCAGATGCGACAAAAGCGCGCAGCGTCTTAAGACTTTAGTCGCATGGCCGATAACGCAGGCACACCTCGTCTCATGGCCGCACGGATCGCGCTTCCCCCCAGGATTCCAGCATGTCTCTTCGTAATATGAATATCGCCCCGAGGGCCTTCCTCGGCTTCGCGTTTATTGGCGCCCTGATGTTGTTGCTGGGTGTGTTCGCCCTGAACCAGATGAGCAAGATTCGCGCAGCCACCGAAGACATCACCTCGGCCAGCGTGCCCAGCATTCGTGCCCTCGACGAATTCACCCAACTGACCCTGCGCCTGCGCGTGCTGTCGTACCGCTTGCTGACCAACCGCGAGCCGGACGTACAGCAAAAGACCCTGGAAGCCTTTGAACTGCGCAATCAGCAGATTCGCACAGCCCAGGACATCTACGAAAAACTGATCACCAGCACCGAAGAGCGCAACGCCTACAACGAGTACGTGCGCTTGCTGGGCCAGTATCGCCAGATTGAAGAGCGCATGAAGAGCCTGTCTCGCGCCGATCAGGTCAACGAACTGCGCAGCCTGCTCAACACCGAGTTGCTGGAAAACTCCGAGCAGGTCAATGCGGTCTTGACCCGCTTGCTGGATATCAATAACGACGACGCCAACGCCACCAACCAGCGCGCCAAAGACCAATACGACATGGCCTTTGACCTGGTGGTAGGCCTGCTGGTGGTTGCCACGGCGCTGACCTTGCTGTTCGCTTGGTTGCTGACCCGCAGCATCACCCTGCCCATTGCCCAGGCGCTAGAAGCCGCCGAAGAAGTGGCCGAAGGCAATCTGACGCGCCCGATCACCGTGGACGGCAACGACGAAGCCGGGCGCCTGCTCGCGGCCATGGCCAAGATGCAACACAAACTGCGCGACACTCTGCAACGTATCGCCGGCTCCGCCACCCAGCTGGCGTCTGCCGCTGAAGAGCTCAATGCGGTCACCGACGAAAGCGCCCGTGGCCTGACCCAGCAAAACAATGAAATCGAACAGGCCGCCACTGCCGTCAACGAGATGACCAGCGCGGTGGAAGAAGTCGCACGCAATGCGGTGAGCACCTCCGAAGCCTCGCGCAACGCCACCACCTCTGCCGGTGACGGCCGTGACCTGGTGCAGGAAACCGTCAGCGCCATCGAACGCATGAGCGCCGACGTGCAAGCCACCGCCTCTCTGATCGGCGACCTGGCCAATGAATCTAGGGATATCGGCAAAGTGCTGGACGTGATCCGTGGCCTGGCTGACCAGACCAACCTGCTGGCCCTGAACGCCGCGATCGAAGCAGCCCGAGCCGGGGAAGCCGGGCGTGGTTTCGCCGTGGTGGCCGATGAGGTGCGCGCATTGGCCCATCGCACCCAGCAGTCCACCAGCGAAATCGAGCGCATGATTGGCAGCATCCAGACAGGCACTGAACACGCGGTAGATTCGATGCGCAACAGCACTGAGCGCGCCGAATCGACACTCAACATCGCCCGAGGCGCGGGCCTGTCGCTGGACACCATCAACACCGCGATTGTGGAGATCAACGAGCGCAACCTGGTGATCGCCAGCGCGGCGGAAGAACAGGCCCAGGTGGCGCGGGAAGTGGACCGCAACCTGGTGAATATCCGTGACTTGTCGGTGCAATCGGCCACGGGTGCAAGCCAGACCAGTGCGGCGAGCGGTGAGTTGTCGCGATTGGCGGTGGACTTGAATGGGATGGTCGGAAGGTTCCGCCTCTAACCCTAAAATCCGCCCCACCCTTGTAGGAGCGAGCTTGCTCGCGAAAAACGCCAACGATAACGCGCGCTTGCTGAATGAACGTGGCGCCTGGGAGTTTTTCGCGAGCAAGCTCGCTCCTACAGAGGCAAGCCCTCTGCCACATTTACTTGTGCGCGAATCAGAAAAAGCTTTTTGACAGCGCAGCAATTCAACAGGTTAGAATCCCTGGCACGCAGACTGCATGGTCAGTTTGCGCCCTGTCTTCCCCTGCACTGGAGTACTGCCTTTGAATGCGACGACCATCAACAGCCTGTTCTTGATCGGCGCGTTGCTGGTGACTGCGAGCATTCTGGTGAGTTCGCTTTCGTCACGCCTGGGTATCCCCATCCTGGTGATTATCCTGGCCGTGGGCATGACCGCCGGGGTCGATGGCGGTGGCATCATTTTCGATAACTACCCGACCGCCTACCTGGTGGGCAACCTCGCCCTCGCCGTGATCCTGCTCGACGGCGGTTTGCGTACCCGGGTGGCGAGTTTCCGCGTGGCGCTGTGGCCGGCCCTGTCCCTGGCCACGGTGGGGGTGTTGATTACCACCGGCCTCACGGGTATGGCCGCGGCCTGGCTGTTCGACCTCAACATCATCCAAGGCTTGCTGATCGGCGCCATTGTCGGCTCCACGGACGCCGCGGCGGTGTTCTCGCTGCTGGGCGGCAAAGGCCTCAACGAGCGGGTCAGCGCCAGCCTGGAAATCGAATCGGGCAGTAACGATCCGATGGCGGTGTTCCTCACCGTCACCCTGATCGACATGCTCGCCAGCGGCCAGACCGGCCTGCACTGGAGCCTGCTCACGCACCTGATCCGCGAATTCGGTATCGGTGGCCTGGTAGGCCTGGGTGGCGGCTGGCTGATGCTGCAACTGGTCAACCGCATCAACCTGGCCAACGGCCTGTACCCGATCCTGGTGATCGCGGGTGGCCTGTTTGTGTTTGCCCTGACCAACGCCCTGCACGGCAGCGGCTTCCTCGCCGTGTACCTGTGCGGGCTGGTGATCGGCAACCGCCCGGTGCGCAGCCGCCATGGCATTTTGCACATGCTCGACGGCATGGCCTGGCTGGCGCAGATCGGGATGTTCTTGGTGCTGGGCCTGCTGGTCACGCCTCACGATTTGCTGCCCATCGCCGTGCCCGCCCTGGGTTTGGCGCTGTGGATGATCCTGTTTGCGCGGCCTCTTTCGGTGATGGTGGGCCTGCTGCCGTTCAAGGCCTTCCACGGTCGCGAAAAAGCCTTTATCGCCTGGGTCGGCCTGCGCGGCGCGGTACCGATCATCCTCGCGGTGTTCCCGCTGATGGCCGGCCTGCCCCATGCACAGCTGTACTTCAACCTGGCGTTCTTTATCGTGCTGGTCTCGCTGTTAGTGCAAGGCACCAGCCTGCCGTGGGTGGCCAAGTTGCTCAAAGTCACCGTACCGCCAGACCCGGCGCCGATCTCCCGCGCGGCCCTGGAAGTGCACGTCACCAGCGAGTGGGAGTTGTTCGTCTACCGCCTGGGTGCAGAAAAATGGTGCATCGGCGCGGCCCTGCGCGAGCTGAAAATGCCCGAAGGCACGCGCATCGCGGCGCTGTTTCGCGGCCAGCAACTGCTCCATCCGTCGGGTAGTACGGTGCTGGAAGTCGGCGATTTGCTCTGTGTGATCGGCCACGAACACAACCTGCCGGCCCTGGGCAAACTGTTCAGCCAGGCGCCGCAACGGGGCCTCGATTTGCGCTTCTTCGGCGACTTCGTACTGGAAGGCGATGCCCAGCTGGGCGCGGTTTCGGCCTTGTACGGGCTCAAGCTTGAAGGTATCGACCCGGACATGCCCTTGAGCCGCTTCATTACCCAGAAGGTCGGCGGTGCACCGGTAGTCGGCGACCAGGTGGAATGGAACAACACCATCTGGACCGTCGCCGTCATGGACGGGAACAAGATTGGCAAAGTCGGCGTCAGATTCCCCGAAGGAAGTCGCCCGGGCCCTGGACTCTTCCTCTAAACTGCGGGACAACAACGCCCCGATTCTTCACTTTGCAAGACCGGTCTCTATGCCAACCCTGCGTACTTTTCTCGCCACTGCCCTGCTGGGCCTGACCCTTTGTGTTGGCAGCGTATACGCCGCCGACCCGCCCAGCGCCGAAGCCGTCCAGCAAAGCCTGGATAAACTGCCCGACCGCAAGCTGCCTGACGCCGACATGAAGGCGCTGCAGGCGACCCTGCAACAGACCCTGACCTACCTGGGCAATGAGCAGGACTACGAGCAGCGCCTGGCCGACCTCAAGCGCCAGCTGGAAGAGGCCCCGCGCCAGACCAATGAGAACCAGCGTGAGCTGGCGCGCCTCAAGGCCACCAAAATCATCCCGGTGGCCCAACGCTACGCCAGCCTGCCGGTGCCTCAGCTCGAACAATTGCTGGTGCAACGCAGCACCCAGCAAGGCGACCTGCAAAAAGAACTGGCCGACGCCAACAGCCTGACCATCGCCGCCCAGACCCGCCCCGAGCGCGCCCAGACCGAAATCAGCAGCAGCCAGACGCGCATCCAGCAAATCAACGCGACGCTCAAGCTCGGCAAAGATAATGGCAAACCCCTCAGCGGCGACCAGCGCAACCAGCTCAACGCCGAACTGGCGGCCCTGAATGCCTTGATTCCCCTGCGCCGCCAAGAATTGGCCGGCAACAGCCAGCTGCAAGACCTGGGCAACAGCCAGCACGACCTGATCCAGGAAAAAACCGCACGCCTGGAGCAAGAAATCCAGGACCTGCAAACCCTGATCAACCAGAAACGCCTGGCCCAGTCCCAGCAGACGGTGACCCAACAGTCCATCGAGGCGCAGAAAGCCGGCGGCAGCAGCATCCTTGCCAAGGAAAGCGCAGACAACCTGAAGCTGTCCGACTACCTGCTCAAAAGCACCGACCGCCTCAACGACCTGACCCAGAAAAACCTGCAGACCAAGCAGCAACTGGACACCGTGACCCAAAGCGATTCGGCCCTGGACGAGCAGATCAACGTGCTCAAGGGCAGCCTGCTGCTGTCCAAGATTCTCTATAAACAAAAGCAGGCCCTGCCGCGTCTCACCGTGGACAAAGACCTGGCCGACGACATCGCCAACATTCGCCTGTACCAGTTCGAGGTCAACCAACAGCGTGAGCTGATCAGCTCCCCCAGCGCCTATGTGGACAACCTGCTGGCCAACCAGCCCCCGGATGAGGTCACCCCGCAACTGCGCCGCACCTTGCTGGAAGTGGCGATCACCCGCAGCGACCTGCTGGAGCGCCTGAGCCGCGAACTGAGCGCACTGCTCAACGAGTCCATCACCCTGCAACTGAACCAGAAACAACTGCTCAGCACCGCCAGCACCCTGCGCGCCACGCTCGACGAGCAAATGTTCTGGATCCCCAGCAACAAGCCGCTGGACACCGAATGGCTGGAAACCGTACCGGCGCACTTGAGCAAGCAGGTTACCACCCTGCCTTGGGCGTCCAGCGTCAGCGAGCTGTATGACGGCCTGACCCAACGCCCACTGCTGTTCCTGCCGTTGCTGTTGCTGATCGGCGCGCTGTTGTGGCGTCGCAATGCGCTGTATGTGCGCCTGAAAAAGGTTCACCAGGACATCGGCCACTTCAAGCGCGACAGCCAGTGGCATACGCCGCAGGCCATCCTGATCAACATCCTCCTGGCAATGCCCGTGGCCTTGGGCCTGGCGCTGTGCGGCTATGCGTTGCAGATCGACGCCCGCGGGCAAAACGCCAACCTGGGCGCGGCCTTGTTGCAGATCGCCCAGGCCTGGCTGGTGTTCTACACCGCCTACCGCATCCTCGCGCCGGGCGGCGTGGCGGAGCTGCACTTTCGCTGGGAAAGGCCCCAGGTCGAATTCCTGCAAGGCTGGATACGCAAGCTCGGGCTGGTGGTACTGGCGTTGGTGGCCGTGGTCGCAATTGCCGAACATCAACCGGCGGCGCTGGCCGACGACGTGCTGGGTATCGCCGTGGTACTGACCTGCTACGGGCTGATGGCTTGGCTGCTGGGCCGCCTGCTGCTGAACAGCCCAACCCACGAAAAGGCCTCGTTGTTTCGCAAAGCTATCGGCGTGGTGTTCACCGCCCTGCCGATCGCGCTGTTTATTGCCGTGTGCTTTGGCTATTACTACACCGCGCTGAAACTCAGCGACCGGCTGATCAATACCCTGTACCTGCTGATGTTCTGGCTGGTGATCGAAGCCACCTTCGTGCGCGGCCTGGGTGTTGCCGCACGGCGCCTGGCCTACGCCCGCGCCCTGGCCAAACGCCAGGCAGCCAAGGAGGCCGGTGACGGCGAAGCGGTGATCGAAGAGCCGACCCTGGACATCGAGCAGGTCAACGAACAGTCCATGCGCCTGATCCGCCTGGCCCTGCTCGGCGGCTTTATCGCGGCGTTGTACTGGGTGTGGTCGGACCTGATCTCGGTATTTTCCTACCTGGACAACGTCACCCTGTACGAATACACCAGCGGCACAGGTGCGAATATCAGCATGGTGCCCATCAGCATCGGCGACCTGCTGGGCGCGTCGATTATCATCGGCATCACCTTCGCCCTGGCGCGCAACCTGCCCGGCCTGCTGGAAGTATTGGTACTGTCCAAGCTCGACCTGGCCCAAGGCAGCGCCTACGCCACCACCACCTTACTGTCCTACATCATTGCTGGCGTGGGCTTTGTCACCACGCTCTCCACCCTCGGCGTGAGCTGGGACAAACTGCAATGGCTGGTTGCCGCGCTGTCGGTTGGCCTGGGCTTCGGTATGCAGGAGATCTTCGCCAACTTCATCTCCGGCATCATGATCCTGTTCGAACGCCCGGTGCGCATTGGCGACACCATCACCATCGGCAACCTGTCGGGCACGGTGAGCAAGATCCGCATTCGCGCCACCACCATCACCGACTTCGACAACAAGGACATCATTGTCCCGAACAAGACTTTCATTACCGGGCAACTGATCAACTGGTCGCTGACTGACACCATCACCCGCGTCACCTTGAAACTCGGCGTGGACTACGGCTCGGACCTTGACCTGGTGAAGGAATTGCTACTCAAAGCCGCACGGGAAAACCCGCGGGTACTGAAAGAACCCGAACCCCACGTGTACTTCCTCAACTTCGGCGAAAGCACCCTGGACCACGAGCTGCGCATGCATGTGCGCGACCTGGGCGACCGCAACCCGGTGCTCGACGAGGTCAACCGCTTTATCAACCGTGAGTTCAAGAAACAGCACATCAACATCTCGTTCAGGCAGATGGAGATCTACCTGAAAAACCTCCACGGCCAGGAATACAAACTGGTACCGGCCGAAGATGAACGCAAGACCATCGCCGAGCCCCTCGACAAGCCCGACGCACCGGAGCCTCCCGCAGGCAAAGTGGTGGATGCGCCGGAGCCACCACCCAGCAAACTCGACTAAACGCCCTATCCCCAGCAGAATGCTCGGACATTCTGCTGGAGATGGCCGGTGAAAGCCCTCGACGAACTGACCTTCGACAACCGCTTCGCACGCCTGGGCGATGCATTCTCGACCCAAGTATTACCCGAGCCCCTCGACGAGCCGCGCCTGGTCGTCGCGAGCAAGGCTGCCATGGCCCTGCTTGACCTCGACCCGGCCGTGGCCGAAACGCCGGTATTTGCCGAGCTGTTCGGCGGCCACAAGCTGTGGGCCGAGGCAGAACCGCGGGCAATGGTGTATTCCGGGCATCAGTTCGGCGGCTACACGCCACAACTGGGCGATGGCCGCGGGTTATTGCTGGGCGAGGTCTATAACGAGGCCGGCGAGCATTGGGATTTGCACCTCAAGGGCGCTGGGATGACGCCTTACTCGCGCATGGGCGACGGGCGCGCGGTGTTGCGCTCTTCGATTCGTGAATTCCTCGCCTCCGAAGCCCTGCATGCGCTGGGCATCCCCACCAGCCGTGCCCTGTGCGTGATCGGCTCCAACACGCCGGTATGGCGGGAGAAGCAGGAACGCGGGGCGATGGTTTTACGCCTGGCCCATAGCCACATCCGCTTTGGGCACTTCGAATATTTCTACTACACCAAGAAACCCGAACAGCAGGCCGAGTTGGCCGAACACGTGCTGAACCTGCACTACCCCGAATGCCGCGAGCGACCCGAGCCTTACCTGGCGATGTTCCGCGAAATCGTCGAGCGCAACGCCGAAATGATCGCCAAATGGCAGGCCTATGGTTTTTGCCACGGCGTGATGAACACCGACAACATGTCGATCCTGGGCATTACCTTCGACTTTGGGCCCTTCGCGTTTCTCGATGATTTTGACGCGCATTTCCTCTGCAACCATTCCGACCATGAAGGGCGCTACTCCTTCAGCAACCAGGTGCCGATCGGGCAGTGGAACCTCAGCGCCTTGGCCCAGGCGCTTACGCCGTTCATCAGCGTTGACGCACTGAAAGAAGCCCTCGGCCTGTACCTGCCGCTGTACCAGGCGCACTACCTGGACCTGATGCGCCGCCGCCTGGGGCTGACGACCGCCGAAGAGGATGACCAGACGCTGGTGGAGGGTTTGCTCAAGCTGATGCAGAACAGTGGCGTGGACTACACGCTGTTCTTGCGCCGCCTGGGGGATGAGTCCGCGGCGCTGGCCGTGACGCGTTTGCGCGACGACTTTGTCGACCTGGCCGGGTTCGACGCCTGGGCCGAGCAGTACAAGGCCCGCGTTGCGCGGGACGGGGATGACACCCAGGAACAGCGCCGTGAGCGCATGCACGCGGTCAACCCGCTGTACATCCTGCGCAACTACCTGGCCCAAAACGCCATCGCCGCCGCCGAATCAGGCGACTACAGCGAAGTGCGGCGGCTGCATGAGGTGCTGACCAGGCCGTTTGAGGAACAAGCGGGGATGGAGCAGTACGCGCAACGGCCGCCGGATTGGGGCAAGCATTTGGAGATTAGTTGTTCGTCGTGACCCCTTAGATAAAGGTCTCCACCGACACCCCGAAACGCTCGGCCAGCCAACGAATCTGGCGCACGTTGAGCTGGCGTTTTCCACTCAATACCTCAGAGACGACTGATTGCGCCCCAACCCCCGGAAGGTCGCTCTGGGTGAGGTTGTGCTCGCGCATCATGTAGCGCAGCACATCGACCCCGCTGGCGACGGGCATTGGGCGATGCTCTCGATCATAAGCTTCGATCCAGTCGCTGAGAATGTCGACCAGGCTCATTAGCGGGCTGTCCTCGTCTTCACCCACCAGGCTCAACAACTCATCCAAACCGCACACCAGTGCGTCGTAGTCTGCCTCGTTTTCCGGCTTGCGCAGCACAGGCGAAACGAATTGCCAGTGCTCTGCCGCCACTCGCATAAGTGCGCTCATCTGATTTTTTCCTTCCATTTGTCCTTCTCATAATCGCGATGGTCAAGCAGATGCTTGATGTAAACGCGCTGCATTCGATACTGCACCGAGGCAATCAACCTCAGCTTGTTACCGCCAATATCAAACACATGAAATTCACCTACCTTGTCGGTGGCAGGAAACATGGCTTTCATCGCAGCGAAGTCCTTGGGGGCGTTGCGCTTGATCACGCGATACCACTGATCCAGAGCCGTTGCCGAGCGCGGCCATTTTCCTTTTGCTTCCCAGATCCTGCTTTCACTGATGACTCGCATGCAACGTCCTTATCGCATCTTGCTATGAAGGTTAAACCTGAATTCGAGCTATCGCAATTTGCTATAGCCGCAAACAGACGGGTGGCGCACAACAAAAGCCTAGTCACACGATTTATCCCGGCGCGGGCGAAACTGTGAGCGAATAAGTCCCCTGCACCCAGCCTTGATAAATCCCAGTTCCGGCACCAAATACACCTATTGGCCAGACCCCAAGGAGCCTCCGATGTCCGAACCTCTTGTCATCCCCTGCCCACATTGCAACGGCCTCAACCGCATCCCCGGCGAACGCCTGGGTGATGCGCCCAAGTGCGGGCGTTGCAAGCAGCCGGTGTTGCTGAACAAACCCTTTGATTTGAAACAGGGCGACTATGCCAGCCAGATCAAGGGCGACTTGCCGTTGCTGGTGGATGTGTGGGCCGACTGGTGCGGGCCGTGCAAGTCGTTTGCGCCGGTATTCGAGCAGGCTGCCGGGCAGCTGGAGGGTAAGTGCCGGCTGGCGAAGCTGGACAGTGAGGCTAACCAGCAGCTATCGGCTCAGTTGGGGATTCGCTCGATTCCCAGTTTGATTCTGTTCAAGAACGGTCGCGAAGTGGCGCGCCAGAGTGGGGCGTTTCCGTTGCCGCAGCTGATGAGCTGGTTGCGTAGCCAGGGGGTGTAAACACCCCCCGCCATCAACTCGGTCAATGTGGGAGCTGGCTTGCCTGCGATGCAGGCGACTCGGTCTGCCTGGTACACCGAGGCGATGCTATCGCAGGCAAGCCAGCTCCCACATTGAATGCATTTCAGCTTTAGGTCAGGGGGGCTTCGCGGTCCATCATCTGGCCGACCAGCATGACGCCCAGTTCGCTTAATTGGTGAATCGCCAGAGCCACATCGCGATGTTCGCCTGTGAGGTCGTTGGACAAGTTGAGTAATAGCGTGCGCACGGAGGAGAAGGTTTCGTAGCTGTTGAGCACGAGGGCTTCGGTGGGGAGGTTGGGTGTAACGGTATAAAGGTTAACCATGGATCGTCTCCGAGTAGAGGAGCCGCAACCTACCGCTACTAAACGGAGGGTGGCAGCTGTACGCAGGTTAGTAGACCGGGGAGACGCAACCGGCGCGCTTGAAAGCGCCCTCCGTACAGCCACCATCAAATCCAGGAAGATCCTGATGACGATTTGCCGTACGTCTCACCACGGGCTACTAAACCCGATCACTGAACATTCAGCGACCGGCAAACCTTAGAGACGCCCATCCAGACGCACAAGCCGGCGGATTCTGGCGTAGCTGTAGGCAAGGTTACAAGGCACAAGCCCCATTGCCAGACCCTTCCTACAGACCTTGTGGGACAAATCCAACTCACCTGCCGAAATGCAAAAAATGTGGGAGCGGGCTTGCTCGCGAATGCGCAGTGTCAGTCGCCGTATAAGCTGACTGACCCACCGCTTTCGCGAGCAAGCCCGCTCCCACAGGAATCAGGCGTTCTCAAGTAAGTTATGCAACTCCACAAACTGCTGCGTCAGCTTATGTCGTGGGTCCAGATGAATCAGCGGCTTGCTCTCCTGGTGCGACTCGCGCATACGCACCGAGCTGGCCAGGTACACCGGCAGTACCGGCAGCCCTTCGGCAATCAACTCATCGAGAATCTGCTGCGGCAGGCTCGCCCGGGCCTGGAACTGGTTGACCACGATGCCTTCCACTTCCAGGCCTTCGTTATGGTCGTCCTTCAGTTCTTCGATCTCTGCTAGCAGGCCATACAAAGCCTGGCGCGAGAAGCTGTCGCAATCGAATGGAATAAGCACACGATCAGCCGCAATCAGCGCCGAAACCGCATAAAAATTCAGCGCTGGCGGCGTATCTAGGTAAATCCGGTCGTAATCTTCGCTCAACTCATCCAGCAGCTTTCGCAGCTTGTTGATCTTGTGCTTGGCTTCGAGCTTGGGCTGCAGATCTGCCAGCTCGGCGGTGGCGGTGATCACGTGCAGGTTGTCGAACGGCGTTTCGTAGATATCCACCTTGTTCTTCTTCGAAAACGGCCCGGAAGACAACGTCTGCTTGAAAAAATCCGCGATCCCCATGGGGATGTCGTCGCCCGTCAGCCCGGTGAGGTACTGGGTTGAGTTGGCCTGTGCATCGAGGTCCACCAACAGGGTTCGATAACCTTCGCTGGCGCTGACCGCCGCCAGGTTGCAGGCGATGCTGGACTTGCCCACGCCGCCTTTTTGATTGAACACCACGCGCCGCATGGAAAAACCTCCGTGTATCAATGAATCCCCCGAGTGTAGAGCGCAAAAGCGCCGGTTAGCTACCTCGTTCATCCTAACGCGCTGCCTGGCTCACAAATGAATGGAAACCGCGCAACGATCGAGCCCGGCCTTCGCTCGCCGATAATCTGTAAATTCTTCCAACTTATTTGTGATCAATAGTGAACAAATTTTCACCACTATTTGCTAGAACCCCACAGCACCGGGATAATGCGCGCCATACGGCCATTGCTCCCTGTCCCGGAATCCGGGGCCATTGGCCGCACATGGAAGCCCGCAGGGGCGGGATAACTTCTCAGTGATCAACTTCAACATCGCCCAATGGCGCGCCTGGGCTCCTGGCCTTGAGAGTGCGGACGACTGGTACGCCTGGTGCCGGGACCCGGTGTTGCCGCCTGTCAGCGAAGCGTCCCCCGATGTGTCATTTTTGCCAGCCATGCAGCGCCGCCGTCTGAGCCGGCTGGCGCGCATGGCGTTCAGCGTCGGCTGGCCGCTGGCCGAGGGCCTTGAAGACCTGCCACTGGTGTTTATTTCCCGCCACGGCGAAACCCCGCGCACCCTGGACATCCTCAGCGACCTGGCCAACGAGCAGCCGCTGTCGCCCACTCAGTTCAGCCTGTCGGTGCATAACGCGGTGATTGGCCTGTGGTCGATCCTGCGTAATGAAACCAGCGAGATGACCGCTCTCGCCGCCGCCGGCGATGGCCTCGAACACGGCCTGCTCGAAGCCGCCGCGTTGCTCAACGAAGGCGCCGCCGCCGTATTGCTGGTGATCACCGAAGAACAACCGCCCCACGCCTACGCCAGCTGGATTACGGATGTGCCCTTCCCCTACGCCCTCGGCCTGTTGCTCACGCCGGGCGACGAGTGGCAACTGGAACTCACCACCGGCACTGTCCAACTCACTCAAACCCAGTGGCCCCACGCCCTGAACCTGCTGCGCACCCTGCTGACCGAACAGGGCGCCTGCCAACATGCCTGGAAGAACCGAGTATGGAACTGGCAACGCAAGCCCTGACCCACAAGCCACGGCAGGCCTACTACTGGCGCCTGTTTGCCACGGCCCTCAGCTTTTGCCTGTTTGGCATCGGCGGGCTGTGCCTGCGTTTGCTAGTGTTTCCACTGCTCAGTTGCCTGCCGGGCGACGCCACCCAGCACCAACGGCGCGCACGCCACACCATCAGTTGCCTGTTCTGGTTTTTCATTCGCCTGATGAAGGGCCTGGGCATTCTCACCTACAGCGTCGAGGGTGCCGAAAAGCTTGGCCGCCCTGGCCAGATGATCGTCGCCAACCATCCGTCGCTGATCGACGTGGTGTTCCTGATCGGCCTGATGCGCCAGACCAACTGCGTGGTCAAGCAGAGCCTGTTCCAGAACCCGTTCACCCGCAGCCCGGTACGCGATGCCGGCTATATCAGCAACGACGGCAGTGCCGATATGCTCGATGCCGCAGCCGATGCCCTGCGCGCCGGCCAGACGCTGATCATCTTTCCCGAAGGCACCCGCACCCCGCCGGGCGCGGCGCCGGCCTTTCATCGCGGCGGTGCGGCCATTGCGCTGCGGGGTGCGACAATCATCACGCCGGTGGTGATCAAGGTCAGCCCCACCACCCTGACCAAGGCCGAACCCTGGTATCGCATTCCCCACCGTCGATTTCACTTCAGTTTGCGCGTGGGCGCCGATATAGAACCACAGGCGTTCGCCGCGCTCGGCGCCGCGCCCCAGGCTTCACGCAAGCTCAACGATCACCTGCATCACTATTTCATTAAGGAGCTCGCCGAAGATGAGCGACCAACACCGCCTTGAGCACGACATAAAGACGCTGATCATCGAGGCCCTGGGCCTGGAAGACATCAGCGTCGACGACATTGGCAGCGACCAGACGCTGTTTGGCGAAGGCCTGGGCCTGGATTCGGTCGACGCGCTGGAATTGGGCCTGGCGATCCAGAAAAAATACGGCATCAAAATCGATGCCGACGCCAAGGACACCCGCAATCACTTCACCAACGTGGCCAGCCTTGCGGCATTCGTCACGGCCCGACAGGCAGCTTGAGACCGTACCATGCAAACTCGTGACGATATCTTCAACACCCTGCGCGACGCCTTGGTGGAACTGTTTGAACTGCCCCCGGAACGCGTCACCCTTGACGCCAACCTGTACCAGGACCTGGAAATCGACAGCATCGACGCCGTGGACCTGATCGACCACATCAAGCGCCAGACCGGCAAGAAGATCGCCGCCGAAGAGTTCAAGGCAGTGCGCACGGTGAACGACGTGGTAGAGGCGGTGTACCGTCTGGTCCAGCCCGCCGCATGAGCCGGCTGATCGGCCTTGGCCTGTTATTGGCGGGGCTGCTGTACCCCTTCGCGGTGTATTACGGCACCGAGCACTTTGCACCCTGGCAGTTCGGCTTGCTGCTGGGCAGCTTGTGGCTGTTGCGCGCGCTCACCGCTGCGCAGCGCCCGGGCAGCCGTTGGATGGCGGTGGTGGTGATCGTGTTTTGCCTGGCGCTGGCCTGGTTCGATAACCCGCAGTGGCTGCGCTGGTACCCGAGCCTGGTCAGCGGGTTCATGCTGGCGCTGTTTGGCCTGAGCCTGAAATACGGCCCGCCGATGGTCGAGCGCCTGGCGCGCATGACCGACCCCCACCTGCCGCCCCACGCGGTGGTGTATACCCGCCGGGTCACCCTGGTGTGGAGTGTGTTTTTTCTCTGTAATGGCCTGCTCGCCGCCGCGCTCACCCTGTGGGCGCCGCTGAGCTGGTGGACGTTGTACAACGGCCTGATCGCCTACGGGTTGATGGGCCTGTTGTTTGCCGTGGAATGGCTGGTACGACAAAGGGTTCGAGGCCGCGTATGAATGGGTTGAAACTTGAGCACTTGCTGCTTGAGCCACTGCAAGATCGCGGGGTGACCACCGAGCCCCTCATGAATCACGCGCAACTGTGCGAGCACTCCCTGAGCCTCGCCGCAGGCCTGAAAGCCCGGGGCATCCGACGCCTGGCCGTGCACTTGGAAGACGCCGGCCTGCTGGCGATTGCACTGCTGGGCGCCTGGCGCGCCGGTGCGAGCGTGCTGCTGCCCGCCGACCTGCAACCCCAGACGCGCCAACGCTGGGCCAATGCCGTGGACGCCTGGCTGGTCGAAGCCAGCGACCTGGACGCGCTGTATCAAACGCCCTTGGGCGCCGCCGCCCTCGACCTGGACACCTGCCAACTAAGCCTGTGCACCTCCGGCTCCAGCGGCGAGCCCAAGCGCATCGACAAGTCCCTGCGCCAACTGGCCAATGAAGTGGAGGCGCTGGAAGCCCTGTGGGGCAAAGACCTCAAGGACGCCTGCATCATCGGCAGCGTCGCCACCCAGCACATCTACGGCTTGCTGTTTCGCGTGTTGTGGCCGCTGTGCGCAGGTCGCACCTTTGTGCGCAAGCAACTGGCGTTCCCCGAGGACATGCAGCGCGCCAGCCGTGAGCACCCACAATTTGCCTGGGTGGCCAGCCCTGCGCTGCTCAAGCGCATGGGCGACAACCTCGACTGGCCGGCACTGAGCCAGGTGGCACGGGTATTTTCCTCCGGTGGCGCGTTGCCAGTTGACGCCGCGGGCAGCCTCTACGACCGCTTGCAACAATGGCCCACAGAAATCCTCGGCAGCTCGGAAACTGGCGGCATCGCCTGGCGCCAGGGCGCGCAACCCTGGCAGCCGTTTGCCGATGTGCAACTGAGCCAGGATGCCGACGGCGCTTTACGCATCGCCTCAAAGTACTTGCCCGAAGGGCATGTCGAGCAGACCGCCGACGCTGCACGCATCCATGCCGATGGCCGTTTTGAATTGCTGGGCCGCCTGGACCGTATCGTCAAGCTGGAAGAAAAACGCATCTCCTTGCCGATGTTGGAACAAGCGCTGATCGCCCATGAATGGGTGGCCGACACCCGCCTAGGCGTGGTGCAGGAAAATCGTGCCTCCCTGGGGGCCGTGGTGGTGCTCACCGACGCGGGGCTGCATGCCCTGCGCAACCAGGGGCGCCGCACGCTCACCCAGACCCTGCGCCAGCACCTGAGCCAACATTGCGAGGCCCTGGCCTTGCCGCGCCGCTGGCGTGTGCTGCGCCAATTGCCGCTGAACAGCCAGGGCAAGCTGCCCCAGGCCGATATCGAAGCCTTGTTACTGGCGCCTCGCCCCAAGGGACCTGAGGTGTTGAAGCAAGTCGAAACCGAAGGTGAATGGACCTTGCAACTGAGCATCCCACCGGACCTGGCCTATTTCAGCGGGCACTTCCCGGTCACCCCGGTTTTGCCGGGAGTGGTGCAGGTGGAATGGGCGTTCAACCTGGGCCAGCAATTGCTCGACCTGCCAACCCGGTTCGCCGGTATGGAAGTGCTCAAGTTCCAGCAACTGGTGCGCCCGGGCGATCAGATTGAACTGCACCTGCGCTTTGACCGGGAACGCAGCAAGCTATATTTCACCTACCGCAACGGCGTTGCCGCCTGTTCCAGCGGACGGATAGTGCTGGAGCCCGCCCATGCATAAGCCGTTTTTGTGGCGAGGGGGCTTGCTCCCGCTGGAGTGCGAAGCGCTCCCAACCCTGGCATCACCCATTCCCAGGATGATCTCGGTCGCCTGCATTGGGGCTGCTTCGCAGCCCAGCGGGAGCAAGCTCCCTCGCCACAGGGTTTGCGCAGGCTTTGAATATGCATAACCCCTGTACCCTGATCCCGGTGTACAACCACGAAGCCGCCGTACCCGCCGTGGTCCGCAGCCTGCTGGGCAGCGGCTTGCCGTGCCTGCTGGTCGACGACGGCAGCAGCCCAGCTTGCGCAGCGGTGTTGGCGCAATTGGCCACCCTCGACAACGTCACCCTGCTGACCCTGCCCAGCAACCAGGGCAAGGGCGCCGCCGTGATGGCCGGTTTTCGCGAAGCAGCGCGCCTGGGCTATACCCATGCCCTGCAAGTGGACGCCGATGGCCAGCACGACCTGCGCGAAGTCGAGACCTTTATCCACACCTCACGCCAGCACCCCGACGCCGTCATCTGCGGCTACCCCGAATACGACGACAGCGTGCCCAAGGGTCGCCTGTACGCACGTTACCTGACCCACGTGTGGGTCTGGATCAACACCCTGTCGCTTGAGATTCGCGACTCGATGTGCGGCTTTCGCGTGTACCCGCTGGCGCCGACCCTGGCGCTGATGGACTCGGCCTATATCGGCACGCACATGGATTTCGACTCGGACATCCTGGTGCGCCTGGCCTGGCGCAACCAGCCTATGCGCTGGCTGCCCACCCAGGTGCACTACCCCGCCGACGGCCTGTCGCACTTTCGTTTGTTGCGCGACAACCTGCGCATCAGCGCCATGCACACACGGTTGTTCTTCGGCATGCTCGTGCGTGCGCCGATGATCCTGTGGCGACGGTGGCAAGCATGAACGACAGCTCCAAGCATTGGGCCGACCGCGAGGAACGCGGCAGCTTCTGGCTGATGAAATTCACGGCGGTCGCGGTGAAAGTCCTCGGCCGTCGCCTATTGAGCCCGTTGCTCTACAGCATCGTCTTTTACTTCTTCCTGTTCGGCCGCACCGCGCGCTACAGCGCCTGGCAATACCAGCAGCGGCTGGCGCAGTGGAGCGGGCGCGATGACTTGCTGCCGACCCACCGCACAGTCTTTGCCCAGTTCATGGCCTTCGCCGACTCGCTGCTGGACAAGCTCGACGTATGGAACGGCAAGCTGCGCCTGGAGCAAATCGAGATCAACGACCCGGCGCAGTTACGTAGCCACCTGCGTGGCGAGCGTGGGCAGATGCTGGTGGGCGCGCACCTGGGCAACCTGGAAGTGTGTCGCGCCCTGGCGGAGATCGGTGAACAGGTCACCATGAATGTACTGGTGCACACCAAGCACGCCGAGCGTTTCAACCGCCTGCTGGGCGAGGCCGGCGCGACCCATTTGCGCCTGATCCAGGTCAGCGAACTCGACCCGGCTACCATGCTGCTGCTCAGCCAGCGCCTGGACGATGGCGAGTGGCTGGCGATTGCCGGCGACCGCATCCCGCTGCACGGCGGGCGCACGGTGCGCGTGGATTTCCTCGGTCATACGGCGGCATTCCCCCAAGGCCCATGGCTGCTGGCAGGGTTGCTCAAGTGCCCGGTCAATCTACTGATGTGCCTCAAGCACCAGGGCCGCTATCGCCTGACTATCGAGCCCTTTGCCGACTTGATCGAATGGAAGCGCAGCACCCGCGAGCAGGTCATCGCCCAATGGACCGCACGCTACGCCGCACGCCTGGGCCAGTTCTGCCTGCAAGCGCCCCAACAATGGTTCAACTTTTACCCTTTCTGGAAGACCGATGACGACGCCCCTTGAGCCCATCACCTTTGGTGAACGCCCCCTGCGCATCGAAGACGTGCTGGCCCTGGCCAACCGCCAGGTGCCCACTCGCCTGCAGGACGATGCCGCGTACCGCCAGCGCATCGCCAAGGGCGCGCAGTTCCTCGACTCGCTGCTGGACAAGGAAGGCGTGATCTACGGCGTGACCACCGGCTACGGCGACTCCTGCGTAGTGGCAGTGCCGCTGGAACACGTCGAAGCCTTGCCGCGTCATCTGTACACCTTTCACGGTTGCGGCCTGGGCAAATTGCTTGATGCCCAGGCTACTCGCGCCGTACTGGCGGCGCGTTTGCAGTCGCTGTGCCATGGTGTGTCCGGGGTGCGTGTGGAACTGCTGGAACGCCTGCATGCCTTCCTCGAACAGGATGTGCTGCCGCTGATCCCGGAAGAGGGTTCGGTGGGCGCCAGTGGTGATCTGACGCCGCTGTCCTACGTGGCCGCGACCTTGTCCGGCGAGCGCGAGGTGCTATTTCGCGGCGAACGCCGCCCGGCGGCCGACGTGCACCGCGAGCTGGGCTGGGAGCCGTTGGTCCTGCGCCCCAAGGAAGCCCTGGCCCTGATGAACGGCACCGCGGTGATGACCGGCCTGGCCTGCCTGGCCTTTGCCCGCGCCGACTATCTGTTGCAACTGGCCACGCGCATCACCGCGCTCAATGTGGTGGCCCTGCAAGGCAACCCGGAACACTTCGACGAGCGCCTGTTCGCCGCCAAGCCACACCCTGGGCAGATGCAAGTGGCCGCGTGGCTGCGCAAGGACCTGGCCATCGACGCGCCCACCGCGCCCCTGCATCGCCTGCAAGACCGTTATTCGCTGCGCTGCGCGCCCCACGTGCTCGGCGTATTGGCGGACAGCCTGAACTGGCTGCGGTCCTTCATTGAGATCGAGCTGAACAGTGCCAACGACAATCCGATCATCGATGCCGAAGAAGAACGTGTGCTGCATGGCGGGCACTTCTACGGCGGGCATATCGCCTTCGCCATGGACAGCCTCAAGACCCTGGTCGCCAACGTTGCCGACCTGCTCGACCGCCAGCTCGCACTGCTGGTGGACGTGCGTTACAACCATGGCCTGCCGAGCAACCTCTCAGGCGCCCCGGCTGACCGTGCAATGATCAACCATGGCTTCAAGGCCGTGCAAATCGGCACCAGCGCCTGGACCGCCGAAGCGCTGAAAAACACCATGCCGGCCAGCGTGTTCTCACGCTCCACCGAGTGCCATAACCAAGACAAAGTGAGCATGGGCACCATCGCTGCCCGCGATGCGATCCGCGTGCTGGAGCTGACCGAACAGGTCGCCGCCGCGACCTTGCTCGCCGCCAACCAAGGCGTGTGGCTGCGCGCCCAGGCCGAGGATGCTCGCCCACTGCCACCGGCACTGGCCGCGATGCACGCGGAACTGGCCCAGGACTTTGCGCCGGTCATCGAAGACCGCGCCCTGGAAGGCGAACTGCGCCTGTGCCTGCAACGCATCGCCACGCAACACTGGAGGCTGCATGCGTAGCCCCGGCGTGTTGCACAGCGACACTGAAATCCTTGTGCCGTTTTTCGACATCGACACCATGAACGTGGTGTGGCACGGGCATTACGTGAAGTACCTGGAAGTGGCTCGCTGTGCGTTGCTGGACAAGATCGGCCATAACTACACGGCGATGCTCGAAGCCGGCTACGCGTGGCCGGTGATCGACATGCAGCTACGCTATGTGCGCGGCGCGACGTTCGGCCAGACCATCAATGTGCGCGCCAGCCTGGTGGAATGGGAAAACCGTTTGAAGGTGAATTACCTGATTACCGACCTGGCCAGCGGCGAGCGCTTGACCCGCGCCAGCACCGTGCAAGTAGCGGTGCAAATCGCCAGCCGCGAGATGCAACTGGCCTCGCCCAAAGTCTTCACCGACGCCGTAGAGAGAGCCCTGGAATGAGACCCCCTGTAGGAGCGAGCTTGCTCGCGAAGATCGCCAACGATAACGCGGGGCGCCTGACACCCCGTGGGGCCCTCAGGTTTTTCGCGAGCAAGCTCGCTCCTACAGCGGCTGCGTTGTTGCTGAGCTTCAGCGCCCACGCCTTCGACCTGCAGCAGTTGAGCGATCAGCTTGCCAAACCCTCCGTGATCCACGGCAACTTCACCCAGGAAAAACACCTGCGCGCCCTGCCCCAGCCATTGGTGAGCAAAGGCACCTTCGTGCTCGCCAAGGATCACGGCCTGCTGTGGCTGTTGAAAACTCCGCTGCAACAGGACTACCGCATTACAGCCCAGGGCATTGCCCGCCGTGACGCCAATGGCTGGCAACTACTGCCAAACAAGAGCGCCGGCGCCGAACAGAATCGTTTGTTCCTGGCAGTACTGCAGGGCGACAGCAGTGGCCTGCAGCGCGACTTCGACCTGCAACTGCAAGGCGAGGCCCAACAGTGGAAGCTGACGCTGACCCCGCGTTCGCTGCTGCTCAAGCAAGTGTTCACCCAGATCAATATCGACGGCGGCGCGCTGGTGCACAGCATTGAACTGCTGGAAACCCAAGGCGACAGCACGCTGTTGCGCATGCAGGACAGCACGGCCGACCAGCCCCTGAGCGACGCGGAGCAACACGACTTTGCCCAGTGAGCGCCTACTGCCGCGCCTGTTCCTCACCCTGCTGATGGCCGTGCTGGCCCTGGCTGGCTGGCAGTGGCGTGATGGCGCGCCTTTATCGGCCAACCTGATGGAGCTGGTGCCCGGCAGCACGCCGGACGCCTTGGAACTGCAAGCCGAACAGCGCATGCAGGAGCCGCTCAACCGCGAAATGCTGGTACTGGTGGGGCATGCCGACCGCCAGCAAGCGGTGGCCGTGGCGCAGCAACTGGGTGAGCGTTGGCAGGCCAGCGGCCTGTTTGAAAAGGTGCAGTGGAACCTGCAAGCCGACTTGCCAGCATTGCGCGAGCAACTGCTGCGTGGGCGTTTGTCGATGCTCTCGTCCAAGGACCGCGAACAACTGACCCAACAGCCTGAGGCGTTCATCCAGCAACGCGTGCAATCGCTGTTCGACCCCTTCACCGGTTTCAGCCTGGTGCCAAGCCAGGACGATTGGCTCGGCCTGACCGGGCGCATCCAGAACAGCCAACCGCAACACGGCGCGGTGCAAATGGATATCGGCAGCGGCGCCTTGATCGCCGATGCCGACGGCAAGAGTTGGGTGCTACTGCGGGCGCGCACTACCGGCAACGCATTCGACATGAAGCTGCCGCTGCAGGTCGCGGACTTGCTGAAGGCCAGCCGCGAGCAAGCCGGCGCACACGGCGCGCAACTGCTCGCCGCCAGCGGTTTGCTCTATGCGGCCAACGGGCAACAGCAGGCCACTCGGGAAATGACCTGGGTCGGCGGCGGCGCCACCCTGGGCATCCTGTTATTGCTGTTGCTGGCGTTCCGGCGCTGGCGGGTGTTGCTGGCATTCGTGCCGGTGCTGGTGGGCATGCTGTTTGGCGCGGTGGCGTGCGTGGCGCTGTTTGGGCATATGCATGTGATGACCTTGGTGCTGGGTTCCAGCCTGATCGGCGTGGCGGTGGATTACCCGCTGCATTACCTGTCCAAAAGCTGGAGCCTGCAGCCGTGGCGCAGTTGGCCGGCGTTGCGCCTGACCCTGCCGGGGCTGAGCCTGAGCCTGGCCACCAGTGCTATCGGCTACCTGGCGCTGGCCTGGACGCCGTTCCCGGCGCTGACCCAGATTGCGGTGTTCTCCGCTGCCGGCCTGGTCGGTGCCTATTTGTGCGCCGTGTGCCTGTTGCCCGCACTGCTCAAGGGCGTGGAACTGCGCCCGGCGCAATGGCCGCTGCGTGTCGCCCAAAGCCTATGGCAACTGCGTACGGCCCTGCTCAAACGCGTGCCCGGATCGGTGCTGCTGGTGGGGGTGCTGCTCTTCTGCGCCGCGGGCCTGTGGCAACTGAACACTAAAAACGATATCCGCCAATGGATCGGTGCGCCGCCGCAGTTGCTGCAAGAAGCCCAGGCCGTGGCACGCATCACCGGGTTCCAGCCCACCAGCCAGTTTTTCCTGGTGCGGGCGGACAATCAGCAGCAGTTGCTGGAACGCCAGGCCGCCCTGGGCAAACGCTTGGATCAGTTGGTGCAGATGGATAAGCTCCAGGGCTACCTGGCGCTCAATCAACTGGTCAACCTTCCTGGCGAGCAACAACAGCTGCGCGAGGCGCTGAACAACCTGGCGCCACACTGGCAACCGCTACTGGACCTCGGCGTGCCCCTCAGCGCCCTGCAAGCCGAAGTGGCGCAGTTGCAGGCGCTGCCCACCGCAGACATCGACGCCGCACTGCAAGGCCCGCTGGCCGAGCCCTGGCGCACGCTGTGGCTCGGCCCGGTGGACGGCGGCGTGGCGGCCATGGTCAGCCTGCAAGGCTTGAATAACCCGGCGTTGCTGCGGGTGCAGGCGCAGGACTTGCCCGGCGTGCAGTTGGTGGACCGCCTGGGTGACTTGAACCGGGTGTTCGCCGACACGCAGATCAGCGCTGCCGAATTGAAGTTGCTGTCTTGCGTGCTGATCGTGCTATTGCTGATTGCGCCCTTCGGCGTTGGCGGCGCCTTGCGTATCGTCGCCCTGCCGCTGCTGGCCGCGTTGTGCAGCCTGGCCAGCCTCGGTTGGCTGGGCCAGCCTCTGACCCTGTTCAGTCTGTTTGGCCTGTTGCTGGTCACGGCCATCAGCGTTGACTATGCGATTTTGATGCGCGAGCAGATCGGCGGCCCTGCCGTCAGCCTGTTGGGAACACTGCTGGCGGCACTGACGACCTGGTTGTCGTTCGGCCTGCTGGCGGTCTCCAGTACACCAGCCGTGAGCAATTTCGGCTTGTCGGTCAGCCTGGGCCTGGCGTTCAGCTTTATGCTGGCACCCTGGGCCGGCCGGCAGAAACACGCCTTATGAATGTGATTAGCGCCTATGCGGCAAGGAGCCCTCGTGCCCACAGTTGAAATGGAACGTCGCCAGGTGGTGGTGATCGGTGCCGGGCCTTCCGGTGCCATCGCGGCCGCGCTGTTAAAGCGCAAAGGGCATGATGTATTGATCATCGAGCGCGAGCATTTCCCGCGCTTCTCGATTGGCGAAAGCCTGCTGTCGCACTGCATCGACTTTATCGAAGAAGCCGGCATGCTCGACGCTGTGCAAGCGGCAGGCTTCCAGGTAAAAACCGGCGCGGCCTTCGCCTGGGGCGAGCGCTACAGTGCCTTTGATTTCAGCGATACCTTCAGCAACGGCAAGCCCACCACCTTCCAAGTGCAGCGCGGCGAGTTCGACAAATTGCTGGCCGACCAGGCTGCGCTGCAAGGCGTGGAAATCCGCTATGGCCAAACCATTGTCGGCGTGGATTTTTCTGCCGAGAGCCGGTATTTGCATGTGCGCCGCGAGAATGGCAGCGAGTACCACCTCAAGGCCAGGTTCGTGCTCGATGCCAGTGGCTATGGCCGTGTGTTGCCACGCCTGCTGGACCTGGAAGCACCGTCGAATTTCCCGCTGCGCCAGGCCGTGTTCACCCACGTCGAAGACCGTATCGAACACCCAGGCTTTGACCGCAGCAAAATCCTGGTGACCACTCACCCGACCAAGCGCGATATCTGGTTCTGGACCATCCCGTTCAGTAACGGCCGTTGCTCGGTGGGCGTGGTCGCGGCCAAGGAGCATTTCGAGGGCGCCGACAGCGACCTCGACGCCTGCCTACGCAGCTTTATCGAGCAAACCCCAAGCCTGTCCGGCGTGCTGCAAAATGCCGTCTGGGACACCCCGGCGCGCACCATCGGTGGCTACGCGGCCAACGTCAAGACCCTGCACGGCCCAGGCTTTGCGCTGCTGGGCAACGCGGCGGAATTCCTCGACCCGGTGTTCTCCTCCGGCGTGACCATTGCCATGCGTTCGGCAAGCATGGCCGCGGGTGTGCTGCACCGCCAATTGAGCGGCGAAACGGTGGACTGGCAAACCGAATTTGCCGAGCCGCTCAAACGCGGTGTCGATACCTTCCGTTGCTACGTCGAAGGCTGGTATGCGGGCACGTTCCAGGACGTGATTTTCCATCCTGGTAGTTCAGCCGAGATTCGCCGCATGATCAGCTCGATCCTGGCCGGCTACGCCTGGGATGAACGCAACCCGTTTGTCAGCGAGCCCAAGCGGCGCTTGCGGATGCTGTCTGAAATTTGTGCGAGTGAGCCGGTATGAGCAGCCCAGGCGTTGAAAAAAACTACCTGAGTCAAAACTACGTCGAAGAGACCAAGTTCGGTTTCTGGTTCCTGCGCAGCCATACCTGGCAGCATCACGTGTTGCGCGTGGCGATCAATGACCTGCGCAGCCTGTTCAGCGAGCCGCTGCCGGTGGCGCCGGTGTTGCTGGATGCCGGTTGCGGCCAGGGCAAATCCTTCCAGTTGCTGCATCAGGTGTTTGCGCCTTCGCGCCTGATCGGCCTGGATGCCGACCCTCACAGCCTGGCACTGAGCCGTGAAGAAGCCGCGCGGCTGGGCCTGGACGTCGAGTTGATCGGCAGCGACTGCGCGACCCTCAACCTAGCGGATGCCAGCATCGATATCCTGTTCTGCCACCAGACCTTCCATCATCTGGTGGAGCAACATCGCGCACTCAAGGAGTTCTATCGGGTGCTCAAGCCGGGCGGCTATTTGCTGTTCGCCGAATCCACCGAAGCCTACATCGACACCTGGGTGATTCGCTGGCTGTTCCGCCACCCGATGCATGTGCAAAAGAGCGCCGAAGAGTACTTGGAGATGCTACGCGAGCAGGGCTTTGAGTTCGCTGCACAGAACATTTCGTACCCTTACTTGTGGTGGAGCCGTTCCAGTGACTTCGGCCTGCTGGAACGCTGGGGCCTGCGCAAGGCACCGCCGGTGGGCCAGCGCGAGGAAACCCTGGTCAACTGCGTGGCCCGTAAACCTGCGGAGAATGCGGCCCCATGATGCGCCTGCTGTTGATAAGTTGCCTGCTGCTGCTCGGCGCCTGCGCCAGCCAGGCGCCGCTGCCGGAAAAAATGCCGGCCCTGGCCTTGCCGATGCAATTGCATGTGCAGCGCCTGGCGGACGGCCAGAGCCAGGACTGGCTGCTGGTGATCCAGCGCGAAGGCCGCGCGATTCGCTGGTCGATGATGGACCCGCTGGGCATTCCCCTGGCCCGGCAAAAACTGCTTGATGGGCAGTGGCAGGCAGACGGCTTGCTGCCGCCCAACCCCCAGGCGCGCACGCTATTTGCCGCGCTGCTGTTTGCCCTGACCGCGCCCGGTGACGTACCGGCGTTGTATCCCACTGCCCAGGCCATGGACCTGACGCGCACGCTGCCGGGCCACTGGCAGATCGTCTACCAGTCTTCGGAGGTGTTCAGCGTGAACATGGCCGACCCGCCATTGAGTTACCGCATCACCCCGCTGGGTGTGAGCCGATGACCGCCTACCTCAATGCCCTTGGCGTGATCTGCGCCCTTGGCCGTGGCCAGGCGCAAGTCAGCCGCAACCTGTTTGCCGGCGACTGTTCGGGCATGCGTGCCGAAAGCGGCTGGGTGCCGGAACGCGTAGTGCCGGTGGCCGCCGTACACGGCGAACTGGCGAGCCTGCCCCCTGAGCTGGCCCAGCAAAGCAGCCGCAATAACCAATTGCTGTTGGAAGCGGCGCTGCAGATTGAAGATGAGATTCGTCAGGCCATTCAAACCTACGGCCCTGGCCGGGTCGGGGTTGTGCTGGGCACCAGCACCTCGGGCATTGACGAAGCCAGCCGTGGCATTGCCCATTACCTGCAGAACACGCAGTTCCCCGCTGACTACGACTACCAGCAACAGGAACTCAGCGCTCCGGCCAACTTCCTCGCTGACTGGTTGAACGTGAGCGGCCCGGCCTATGTGATTTCCACCGCCTGCACCTCCAGCGCCCGTGCATTGATGAGTGCCCAGCGCCTGTTGGACCTGGGGGTGTGCGATGCGGTGATCTGCGGCGGTGTGGACAGCCTGTGCAAGCTGACGCTGAACGGGTTTACCGCGCTGGAAGCAGTGTCTGCCGAGCGCTGTAATCCGTTCTCGGTGAACCGCAACGGCATCAATATCGGTGAAGCGGCGGTGCTGTTCCTGATGAGCCGCGAGCCGGCCCCTATCGCCTTGCTGGGCAGCGGCGCCAGTTGCGACGCGCACCATATCTCCGCGCCCGAGCCCAGCGGCAAGGGCGCGTTGCTGGCCATGCGCAAGGCCTTAGCCTGCGCGAAGCTTTCGCCCGAGCAGATCGGCTACCTGAACCTGCACGGCACCGCGACCCTACACAACGACGCCATGGAAAGCCTGGCGGTCGCCAGCCTGTTTCCCGGCGGCGTCGCCTGCTCATCGACCAAGCCCATGACCGGCCACACCCTCGGCGCTGCCGGGGCCCTGGAAGCCGCGTTCTGCTGGCTGAGCCTGACCCATCGCCTGCTGCCACCCCACGTATGGGACGGCCATCCCGACCCGGCGCTGCCCGCGTTGCAATGGGTGCGCAGCGGCGACAGCTTGAAAAAAACCTGCCTGATGAGCAACTCGTTTGCCTTCGGCGGTAACAATGTCAGCCTGATAATCGCAGAGGCCCCATGATCGATTGGCCACTCGCCGAACTGCTGCCCCACGCGGGCGACATGATCCTGATCGACCAGGTGCTGTCGTTCGATGATGAGCAGATTCACACCCGCGTCACCGTCAAGCCCGGCGGCCTGTTCAACCGTGATGACGGCAGCCTGCCAGCCTGGGTCGGCATCGAGCTGATGGCGCAAAGCGTCGCCGCCTATGCCGGTTGCCATGCACGCCAGCAAGGCAAGGCCGTGGAGCTGGGCTTCCTGTTGGGCACGCGTAAGTTCGAGTGCAATGTGGAGCACTTCCCGGCCGGTGCCGAACTGAACATCCACGGCCTGCGCTCCCTGGAAGACGACAACGGCATGGGTGTGTTCGAATGCCACCTCACCGGCGACGGCATCCAGGCCAGCGCGCGCTTGAACGTATTTCGACCGCCCCAGGCGGCCAACTATTTAGATGAATCGAAGGACGAAACGCCATGACTGAATCCGTACTGGTCACCGGCTCCAGCCGTGGCATCGGCCGCGCCATTGCCCTGCGCCTGGCCCAGGCCGGCCATGACATCGTGCTGCATTGCCGCAACGGCCGCACCGAAGCCGACACCGTGCAGGTCGAGATCGAGGCCATGGGTCGCAAAGCGCGGGTGCTGCAATTCGACGTGTCCGACCGCGCCAGTTGCAAGGCCATTCTTGAAGCCGACGTGGAGCAACATGGTGCCTACTACGGCGTGGTGCTCAATGCCGGCCTGACCCGCGACGGTGCCTTTCCTGCTCTGTCGGAAGACGATTGGGATGTGGTGATGCGCACCAACCTGGATGGTTTCTACAACGTGCTGCACCCGGTGATGATGCCGATGATTCGACGCCGCGCCGCCGGGCGTATCGTGTGCATCACCTCGGTGTCCGGACTGATCGGCAACCGCGGCCAGGTCAACTACAGCGCGTCCAAAGCCGGCTTGATCGGTGCGGCCAAGGCGCTGGCCATTGAATTGGGCAAGCGCAAGATCACCGTCAACTGCGTGGCGCCGGGCCTGATCGACACCGCGATGCTGGATGAAAACGTGCCGGTAGAAGAACTGATGAAAATGATCCCGGCCCAACGCATGGGCACGCCGGAAGAAGTCGCCGGCGCAGTGAACTTCCTCATGTCGGCCGAAGCCGGCTATATCACGCGCCAGGTGCTGGCCGTGAACGGGGGCCTGTGCTGATGAAGCGAGTTGTCGTCACCGGCATGGCCGGCGTGACCTCCCTGGGCAGCGACTGGGACACCATCGCCGCGAACTTTCGCGCCAACCGCAGCGGCATCCGGCGCATGGATGAGTGGGACCGTTTCACCGAATTGAACACGCGCCTGGCCGGCCCTATCGACGATTTCGTCGTGCCCGCTCACTGGACGCGCAAACAACTGCGCAGCATGGGCCGCGTCTCGCGCCTGGCGGTATGGGCGGCGGAGCAGGCCCTGCTGGACGCCGGCTTGCTCGGTGACGAGTCGATCAAGGACGGACGCATGGGCGTGGCCTGTGGCTCGTCCACCGGCAGCACCGATGAGATCAAGGCGTTTGGCAATATGCTGCTCAACTCGGTGGCCGAGGGGCTCAATGCCAATTCCTATGTGCGCATGATGCCGCACACCACGGCAGCGAATATCAGCATCTTCTTTGGCCTCACGGGCCGGCTGATTCCCACCTCCAGCGCCTGCACCAGCGGCAGCCAGGGCATTGGCTACGCCTATGAGGCGATCAAGTTCGGGCGCCTGCCGTTGATGCTTGCGGGCGGCGCAGAAGAACTGTGCCCCACCGAAGCCATGGTGTTTGATGCGCTGTACGCCACCAGCCTGAAAAACGACGCCCCGCAAACCAGCCCGCGCCCCTACGACAGCGGCCGCGATGGCCTGGTGATCGGTGAAGGCGGCGGCATGCTGGTGCTCGAAGAGTTGGAACACGCACTCGCGCGAGGCGCGCATATTCATGCGGAGCTGGTCGGCTTCGGCAGCAACGCCGACGGCCAGCACACCACCCGCCCGGAACAGAAAACCATGCGCCGCGCCATGGAGCTGGCCCTGGAAGACGCAGGTCTTGAACCGTCCGCCATCGGCTACGTGAACGGCCACGGCACGGCCACCGATCAGGGCGACATCGCTGAAACCCTGGCCACCAGCAGCCTGTTTGGCAGCCGTATGCCGATCAGTTCGCAGAAAAGTTTCCTGGGGCACACCCTGGGCGCGTGCGGGGCGTTGGAATCGTGGTTCAGCATCGAGATGATGAACCGCGACCAGTACGTGCACACCTTCAACCTGGATTCGGTCGACCCGCAATGCGGCGAGCTGGACTACCTGCAAGGTGGCTTTCGCCAGATGCACAACGACTACGTGATGAACAACAACTTTGCCTTCGGCGGCGTCAACACCTCGTTGATCTTCCGCCGCTGGGCCTGACTTTTTAATCGACCGGAGAAAACGGAATGTCTTCCCTGCTACGCGCTACCCTGATCACCCTGGCCCTGCTGACCACGGCTGGCTGCACCAGCAAACCGGTGCTCAACACCCAGCATGAGTTGCCGGCCACGAGCCAAGTCAGCGAAGAAAAAATGAAACAAGTGATCGTCGCCGCCCTGCAAAAACGCGAGTGGACGGTACAACGCCTGAGCCCGCAACTGGTGCAGGCCGAGATCACCGTGCGCGGCCAGTTCTACGCCGCCATCGACATCCGCTACACCCGCAACAGCTACGCCATCACCTACCGCGACAGCCGCGACCTGGGCTACAAGGACGGTAAGATCCATCGCAACTACAACCGTTGGGTGAGCATGCTGGATCGGGATATTCTGGCGGGGTTGCGCTCGGCCGGAATGCAGTAAGGCCAGAAACGACAAAGGGCGCCTTTCGGCGCCCTCTTCACAAACAGGTTGGCTTGTCATCGCCGCTTCCTGCCTGGCTCTGCGATGGCTGGTTACCCAGGATCCTCAGAGTCTCACAAGCCCCTTTCGGGAACTCGGGCAGTATGCCTGAAGCAACCGCACTCGGAAAAGACCGCCGATCAAATGTGGGAGCTGTCGAGCTTTAGCGAGGCTGCGATGCAGGCGCTGCGGTCTTTCAGATACAACGCGGTGATCCTTTCGCAGCCTCGCTAAAGCTCGACAGCTCCCACATCATTCTGCTTCGTTACGTAGACGCCCTACGCGTCAACAACTCCACAAACCCCTTCGCCATCGGTGTTTGCGCGCCCTTGCGCTGCACCAGCCACACCGCCGTCACTGCCTGCGGGTCGAGCAAGGTGCGATAGACCACGCCATCAATGCGGATGCGCTGGTAAGACGCCGGCAGCACCGATACCCCCAACCCCGCCGCCACCAGCCCAATGATGGTCATTGCTTCCCCTGCTTCCTGGGCAAAGTGCGGGCTGAACCCGGCGTCGCGGGCCAGGTTGAGCAATTGCGCGTACAGGCCGCTGCCGTAACTGCGCGGGAAGAACACAAAAGGCTCCTCGGCCAATTGCTCCAGGTGCAAGCCGCGCTCGCTGCCTTGCGCCAACGGGTGGCCGGCGCTCAGTACCGCGACTAATGGCTCGCGCATCAACTCGACCACGCTCAGTGAGTCGGGCAAGGGCAACGGCCGCATCAGCCCCACCTGAATCGACTCATCCACCAGCGACTCGGCCACTTGGGTGCTGCTCATTTCTTGCAGGTTCAGATGCACCGCCGGGAATGCCTGGCGGAAGGCAAAGATCGCCTGGGGAATGCTGGCGTTGAACGGCGCAGACGAGGTGAAGCCGATCTTCAATTCACCCAGTTCCCCCAACTGCGCACGCCGCGCCACATCCGCTGCCTTGTCGACCTGGGCCAGCACCAGCCGTGCCTCTTGCAGGAACAGGCGCCCGGCCTCGCTCAGCTCGACCCGACGATTGGTGCGCTCGAACAAGCGTGCGCCCAGCTCGAGTTCAAGCGCCTGGATCTGCTGGCTCAGGGGCGGTTGCGAGATGCCCAGCACCTGTGCGGCGCGGCCAAAGTGCAGTTCTTCAGCGACGGCGATGAAGTACCGCAGGTGACGTAATTCCATGCACACCTCATTAGGTCGTAGAACCTATCAAACAGGTCGAACAATATATTGGAAAGAATCATTAGCCAGCTATATTCTTTTTCGTATTGTCAGTCCTGGCAGACTTTCCTCCCCGAGGTCCCCCGTGAATCCTGCTGTTGCTCCACTTGCCCAACACACCACGCCCTCAGCCCTCGATGAGGTGGTGGCGCAGCTTAATGACGCGTACATCGAAAAAGGCACGCCGATGTTCATGCGCACCGTGCTGGCGCTGTTCTCCGGCGGGTTCGCCACCTTTGCGCTGTTGTATTGCGTGCAGCCGATGATGCCGGCGCTGTCCCATGAGTTTTCCATCAATGCGGCGCAAAGCAGCCTGATTCTGTCCGTCGCCACCGCAATGCTCGCCTGCGGCCTGCTGATCACCGGGCCGATATCCGACAGGCTGGGGCGCAAGCCGGTGATGGTTGCCGCGTTGTTCTGTGCGGCGCTGGCCACCATCGCCAGCGGCTTGATGCCGAGCTGGGAGGGCATCCTGTTGATGCGCGCACTGGTGGGCCTGTCCTTGAGCGGCCTGGCCGCCGTGGCCATGACCTACCTCAGCGAAGAGATCCACCCGCAGCACATCGGCCTGGCCATGGGCCTATACATCGGCGGCAACGCGATTGGCGGCATGAGCGGGCGCCTGATCATCGGCGTATTGATCGACTTCGTCAGCTGGCACACCGCAATGCTGATCATCGGTGCCCTGGCGTTGATCGCTGCCACGGTGTTCTGGAAGATCCTCCCCGAATCGCGCAACTTCCGCGCCAGCAGCCTCAAGCCGCGCAACCTGGTGGATGGCTTTGTCATGCACTTCAAGGACGCCGGCCTGCCATGGCTGTTTCTCGAAGCCTTCCTGCTGATGGGCGCCTTCGTGACGATGTTCAACTACATCGGCTATCGCCTGCTGGCCTCACCCTATGAACTGAGCCAGGCAGTGGTGGGCCTGCTGTCGCTGGTGTACCTCTCGGGCATCTACAGCTCGGCCAAGATCGGCTCCCTGGCCGACCGACTTGGCCGCCGCCGCGTGCTGTGGGCCACCATCGTGCTGATGCTCGCCGGCATGGCCCTGACCCTCTTCACACCGTTGTGGCTGGTGGTGCCGGGCATGCTGGTGTTCACCTTCGGCTTCTTCGGCGCCCACTCCGTGGCCAGCAGCTGGATCGGCCGCCGTGCGTTGAAAGCCAAGGGGCAAGCGTCGTCGCTGTATCTGTTCTGCTATTACGTGGGATCGAGTATTGCCGGGACGGCGGGCGGGTTTTTCTGGCACTTTGCCGGCTGGAACGGGATTGGCGGGTTTATCGTCGCGCTGCTGATTGGCGCGTTGCTGGTGGCGTTGAAGCTGGCGAAGTTGCCGCCACTGGGAAATATGCGGACCTGACGCAATTTGCTTTATGTGGGAGCGGGCTTGCTCGCGAATGCGGTGGTCTAGTCACGAATTTGTCGACTGACACTGCGCATTCGCGAGCAAGCCCGCTCCCACATTTGTTTTGTGTTCATCCATGAAAAAGCCCGGCTTCAAGCCGGGCTTTTTCGTCACTCGTGGTACTGCGCCGACAGTTCGTGCACTGCACGCAGGAACGCGCCGGCATGCTCCGGGTTCACTTCCGGGGTGATACCGTGGCCAAGGTTGAACACGTGGCCACTGCCTTTGCCGTAGCTAGCCAGGATGCGCCCGACTTCGGTACGGATCGCTTCCGGCTTGGCGTACAGCACGGTCGGGTCCATGTTGCCTTGCAGCGCCACCTGGTTGCCGACGCGACGGCGGGCTTCGCCGATATCGCAGGTCCAGTCCAGGCCCAATGCATCGGCGCCAGCATCGGCGATGCTTTCCAGCCACAGGCCGCCGCCCTTGGTGAACATGATCACCGGCACTTTACGGCCTTCATGCTCGCGGATCAGGCCGCTGACGATCTTGCGCATGTAGGCCAGGGAAAATTCCTGGTACGCCGCCGCCGACAGGTTGCCGCCCCAGGTATCGAAGATCTGCACCGCTTGCGCACCGGCCATGATCTGGCCGTTGAGGTAGGAGGTCACCGACTGCGCCAGCTTGTCCAGCAACAGGTGCATGGCTTGCGGGTTGTCGTAGAGCATGGCCTTGGTCTTGCGGAAGTCTTTCGACGACCCGCCTTCGACCATGTAGGTGGCCAGGGTCCATGGGCTGCCGGAGAACCCGATCAGCGGCACGCGGCCGTTGAGCTCGCGACGAATGGTGCTGACGGCGTCCATCACATAACCGAGGTCTTTGTGTGGATCAGGAATCGGCAGGGCTTCGATATCAGCGAGGGTGCTGACGACTTTCTTGAAGCGCGGGCCTTCGCCAGTTTCGAAGTACAGGCCTTGGCCCATGGCATCAGGGATGGTGAGGATATCGGAGAAGAGGATGGCCGCATCCAGTTGTGGATAGCGGTCCAGCGGCTGCATCGTGACTTCGCAGGCGAACGCAGGATTCATGCACAGGCTCATGAAATCGCCCGCATTGGCGCGACTGGCGCGGTATTCCGGCAGGTAGCGACCGGCTTGACGCATCATCCACACCGGGGTGACGTCTACGGGTTGCTTGAGCAGGGCACGAAGGAAACGGTCGTTCTTGAGGGCAGTCATGTCGGCATCCGCAAAAAAAGTGCGGGCATTTTCTCAGAGCGCGACGCAAAAGGCACGGAATGCGCCGTGCCTTTTGTCTATCGGGTCAATTTGTCGCGGTGTCTTGCGGTATGACAGACACCACCAAACCCTATCTGGAATGGGGTTTGTGTGGGAGCTGGCTTGCCTGCGATGGCGGTGGTGAATTCACTATCGCTATCGCAGGCAAGCCAGCTCCCACAGTTGACCGTGTTTCAAATCAGACTTGCAGGTAATCCAAGATCCCTTCGGCGGCATTGCGGCCTTCGAAGATCGCCGTCACTACCAGGTCAGAGCCGCGCACCATATCGCCACCGGCGAAGATTTTCGGGTTACTGGTCTGATGCTTGTACTGGCCTTGCTCCGGGGCTACCACGCGGCCCTGGCTGTCGGTCTGGATTTCGAACTGCTCGAACCAGGGCGCCGGGCTTGGGCGGAAGCCGAAGGCGATGACCACGGCGTCGGCCGGGATGATCTCTTCGGAACCCGGGATCGGCTCGGGGCTGCGACGGCCACGGGCATCCGGTTCGCCAAGACGGGTCTCGACCACCTTCACACCTTCCACACGGTCTTCACCGACGATGGCGATCGGCTGGCGGTTGTAGAGGAATTTCACGCCTTCTTCCTTGGCGTTCTTCACCTCTTTGCGCGAGCCGGGCATGTTGGCTTCGTCACGGCGATACGCGCAGGTCACCGACTTGGCGCCCTGGCGGATCGACGTGCGGTTGCAGTCCATCGCGGTGTCGCCACCGCCCAGTACCACGACCTTCTTGCCCTTCATGTCGACGAAATCTTCCGGCGACTTTTCAAAGCCCAGGTTGCGGTTGACGTTGGCGATCAGGAAGTCGAGCGCGTCATACACGCCCGGCAAGTCCTCACCGGCAAAGCCGCCCTTCATGTAGGTGTAGGTGCCCATGCCCATGAACACCGCATCGTATTCGGCGAGCAGTTGCTCCATGGTGATGTCTTTGCCGATCTCGGTATTGAGGCGGAACTCGATACCCATGCCGGTGAACACTTCACGACGGTGGCTCAGTACGGTTTTTTCCAGCTTGAATTCAGGGATACCGAAGGTCAGCAGGCCACCGATTTCCGGGTTCTTGTCGAACACCACCGGGGTCACGCCGCCACGCACCAACACGTCGGCACACCCCAGGCCCGCCGGGCCCGCGCCGATGATCGCGACGCGCTTGCCGGTCGGCTTGACCTTGGACATGTCCGGGCGCCAGCCCATGGCGAACGCGGTGTCGGTGATGTACTTCTCCACCGAACCGATGGTTACCGCGCCAAAACCGTCGTTGAGGGTGCAGGCACCTTCACACAAGCGGTCTTGCGGGCACACCCGGCCGCAGACTTCCGGCAGGGTGTTGGTCTGGTGCGACAGCTCGGCGGCGGCGAGGATGTTGCCCTCGGCCACCAGCTTGAGCCAGTTGGGAATGAAGTTGTGCACCGGGCACTTCCATTCGCAATACGGGTTACCGCACCCCAGGCAGCGGTGGGCCTGGTCGGCCGAGTGCTGGGGTTTGAAGGGTTCGTAGATTTCCACAAACTCTTTCTTGCGTTGACGCAACAGTTTCTTCTTCGGATCTTTGCGCCCGACATCGATGAACTGGAAGTCGTTATTCAGACGTTCAGCCATGTTAAAACCTCATCAAACTGTTCAGGCGCATATCACTGCGGGTTGGCACGGATGCTGGAAAGCAACGATTTCAGGTTGGCAGCCTTGGGCTTGACCAGCCAGAAACGACGCAGGTAATCATCGAGGTTCTCGGCGAGGTTACGACCCCATTCGCTGCCGGTCTCTTCGACGTACTCGTCCAGCACGTGCTGCAAGTGGTTCCGGTAGGACTCCATGGCTTCGCCGCTGATGCGCTGGATCTCGACCAACTCGTGGTTGACCTTGTCGACGAAAGTGTTGTCCTGGTCAAGCACGTAGGCGAAACCGCCGGTCATGCCCGAACCGAAGTTGTAACCGGTCTTGCCCAGTACCGCGACAAAGCCTCCGGTCATGTACTCGCAGCAGTGATCGCCCGTGCCTTCCACCACGGTGTGGGCACCGGAGTTACGCACGGCGAAACGCTCACCGGCAGTACCTGCGGCAAACAGCTTGCCACCAGTGGCGCCGTACAAGCAGGTGTTGCCGATGATGGCACTGTCCTGGGTCTTGTACACGCTGCCAGCCGGCGGGACGATGACCAGCTTGCCGCCGGTCATGCCCTTGCCCACGTAGTCGTTGGCGTCGCCTTCGAGGTACATGTGCAGGCCGCCGGCGTTCCACACGCCGAAGCTCTGGCCCGCAGTGCCCTTGAAGCGGAAGGTAATCGGCGCTTTCGCCATGCCCTGGTTGCCGTGCTTGCGCGCGATTTCACCGGAGATGCGAGCACCGATGGAACGGTCGCAGTTGCAGATATCCAGCGCGAATTCGCCACCGCTGACGTCGTTGATCGAGGAGCCGGCCATTTCGACCATTTTCTCGGCCAGCAGGCCTTTGTCGAACGGTGGGTTGCGGTCCACCTGGCAGAATTGTGGCTTGTCTGCCGGGATGTGATCGCTGCCCAACAGCGGCGTGAGGTCCAAATGTTGTTGCTTGGCGGTCTGGCCTTCGAGGATGTCCAACAGGTCGGTGCGACCGATCAGCTCTTCCAGCGAACGTACGCCCAGCTTGGCCAGCCACTCACGGGTTTCTTCGGCGACGTAGGTGAAGAAATTCACCACCATGTCGACGGTGCCGATGTAGTGATCCTTGCGCAGTTTTTCGTTCTGAGTCGCTACGCCGGTAGCGCAGTTGTTCAGGTGGCAGATGCGCAGGTATTTGCAGCCCAGGGCGATCATGGGCGCGGTGCCGAAGCCGAAGCTCTCGGCGCCGAGGATTGCGGCCTTGATCACGTCGAGGCCGGTTTTCAGGCCGCCGTCGGTCTGTACTCGCACCTTGCCGCGCAGGTCGTTGCCGCGCAGGGTCTGGTGGGTTTCGGCCAGGCCGAGTTCCCACGGTGCACCGGCGTACTTGATCGAGGTCAGCGGCGAAGCGCCGGTGCCGCCGTCGTAGCCGGAGATGGTGATCAGGTCGGCATAGGCCTTGGCCACGCCAGCGGCAATGGTGCCGACGCCAGCTTCTGCGACCAGTTTCACCGAGACCAGGGCCTGGGGGTTGACTTGTTTGAGGTCGAAGATCAGCTGCGACAAGTCTTCAATCGAGTAGATGTCATGGTGCGGCGGTGGCGAAATCAGGGTCACGCCCGGTACGGCGTAACGCAGCTTGGCGATCAAACCGTTGACCTTGCCGCCTGGCAGTTGACCACCCTCACCCGGCTTGGCGCCTTGGGCCACCTTGATCTGCAGCACCTCGGCATTCACCAGGTACTCCGGGGTCACACCGAAACGGCCGGTGGCCACCTGCTTGATCTTCGAGCTTTTGAGCGTGCCGTAGCGCGCTGGGTCCTCACCGCCTTCGCCGGAGTTGGAACGCGCACCCAGGCGATTCATGGCTTCGGCCAGGGCTTCGTGAGCTTCCGGCGACAAGGCGCCCAGGGAAATACCGGCGGAGTCAAAGCGCTTGAGGATCGACTCCAGCGGCTCGACTTCGGCGATATCCATCGGCGTGTCCAGGGTCTTCACCTTGAACAGGTCGCGGATCATCGACACCGGGCGGTTATCCACCAGGCTCGTGTATTCCTTGAATTTGGCGTAGTCGCCCTGCTGCACAGCGGCTTGCAGAGTGTTGACCACGTCGGGGTTGTAGGCATGGTATTCACCACCGTGCACGAACTTGAGCAGGCCACCTTGCTGGATCGGCTTGCGCGCGCTCCAGGCCTCCAAGGCCAGGGCTTTTTGCTCGGCTTCGATGTCGACGAAACGCGCACCCTTGATGCGGCTCGGCACGCCACGGAAGCTCAGCTCGCAGACTTCTTCGGACAGGCCGATGGCTTCGAACAACTGAGCACCACGGTACGAGGTGACCGTAGAGATACCCATCTTCGACAGGATCTTCAGCAGGCCCTTTGTGATGCCCTTGCGGTAGTTCTTGAACACCTCATAGAGGTCGCCCAGCACTTCACCGGTACGGATCAGGTCACCCAGCACTTCATACGCGAGGAACGGGTACACCGCCGAAGCGCCGAAACCGATCAGCACCGCAAAGTGATGCGGGTCGCGGGCGGTGGCGGTTTCCACGAGGATGTTGGAGTCGCAGCGCAGGCCTTTTTCGGTCAGGCGATGGTGCACCGCACCGGTCGCCAGGGACGCGTGGATCGGCAACTTGCCTGGCGCAATGTGGCGGTCGGTGAGTACGATCTGGGTACGACCGGCACGCACGGCTTCTTCAGCCTGGTCAGCAACGTTACGCACAGCCGCTTCAAGGCCGAGGCTCTCGTCGTAGTTCAGGTCGATGATCTGGCGGTCGAAGCCTGGACGCTCCAGGGTCATCAGCGAGCGCCATTTGGCCGGGGAAATGACCGGCGAGCTGAGGATCACGCGGGACGCATGCTCAGGCGATTCCTGGAAGATGTTGCGCTCGGCGCCGAGGCACACTTCCAGGGACATCACGATGGCTTCGCGCAGCGGGTCGATCGGTGGGTTGGTCACCTGGGCGAACTGCTGGCGGAAGTAGTCGTACGGCGTGCGCACGCGCTGGGACAACACGGCCATTGGCGTGTCATCGCCCATGGAGCCGACGGCCTCGTAGCCTTGCTCACCGAGCGGGCGCAGCACTTGGTCGCGCTCTTCGAACGTGACCTGATACATCTTCATGTACTGCTTGAGCTGGTCGACGTCATAGAAAGCCGAACCGTGGTCGTTGTCTTCCATGGTCGCCTGGATACGCAGGGCGTTCTTGCGCAGCCATTGCTTGTACGGGTGACGCGACTTCAAACGGTTGTCGATGGCGTCGGTGTCGAGGATCTGCCCGGTCTCGGTGTCCACGGCCAGGATCTGGCCGGGGCCGACACGGCCTTTGGCAATCACGTCTTCGGGCTTGTAGTCCCACACGCCGATTTCCGAAGCGAGGGTGATGAAACCGTTGGTGGTGGTCACCCAACGCGCCGGGCGCAAGCCGTTACGGTCGAGCAGGCACACCGCGTAGCGGCCGTCGGTCATGACCACGCCGGCCGGGCCGTCCCACGGTTCCATGTGCATCGAGTTGTACTCGTAGAACGCACGCAGATCCGGGTCCATGGTTTCGACGTTCTGCCACGCTGGCGGAATGATCATGCGCACGCCACGGAACAGGTCGATGCCGCCGGTAACCATCAGTTCGAGCATGTTGTCCATGCTGGAAGAGTCGGAACCCACACGGTTGACCAGCGGGCCGAGCTCTTCGAGGTCCATCAAATCGTTGGCGAACTTGGTGCGACGGGCCTGGGCCCAGTTGCGGTTGCCAGTGATGGTGTTGATCTCGCCGTTGTGGGCGAGGAAGCGGAATGGCTGGGCCAGCGGCCATTTCGGCAGGGTATTGGTGGAGAAGCGCTGGTGGAACACGCAGATTGCGGTTTGCAGGCGCTCATCGCTCAGGTCTGGATAGAAGGCGGTGAGGTCCGCCGGCATCATCAGGCCTTTATAAATGATGGTCTTGTGGGAAAAGCTGCAGATGTAATGGTCGGTGTCGGCGGCGTTGAGCACCGACGAACGACGACGGGACGTGAACAGCTTGATCGCCATGTCCTGGTCGCTCAGGCCATCGCCTGCGATGAACACTTGTTCGATCTGCGGCAGGCGCTCCAGGGCCAGGCGGCCGAGTACGCTGGTGTCGATGGGCACTTTGCGCCAGCCGACGATCTGCAGGCCGGCGGCGGCGATCTCGCGGTTCATGTTCTCGCGAGCGGCTTCGGCTTTTACCGGGTCCTGGTTGAAAAACACCATGCCCACGGCGTACTGCTTGGGCAGTTCAACCGCAAATTGCTCTTTGGCGACAGCGCGCAGGAACTGGTCGGGCTTTTGAATCAGCAAGCCACAGCCGTCACCGGTCTTGCCGTCGGCGTTGATCCCACCGCGGTGGGTCATGCAGGTCAGGGCCTCGATGGCCGTTTGCAAAAGGGTATGACTGGGTTCGCCCTGCATGTGGGCTATCAGGCCGAAACCGCAGTTATCCTTGAATTCATCGGGTTGGTACAGACCTGCTTTCATAGACACTTTCTCACCAGGCTGCCTCTTATATCGAGGCAAATTTCTTTTCAATTCAACCGGTTACCTTCCACGCCGAACGTACGCCGGCTTAGCGGGGGCAAAAGGGAGGTCATTGTACACACCGACACAGACGCTCACAAATTTAGCGACGAAATGTCGCAAATCTATGTCGCATTTATGAAAGGTTTAAAGCGATATGCTGTGCTAGTCAAAACTTTTTTAATTCTGACCGCTACGACTCAAAAGCTACTGTGACGCAGACACCACAAAGCGCGCGGCCTGTAAGGGCAGCACGCACTTGCGGATTTTTTTGAGGTGCCGGGAGGGCGGCCTGGGTAAGGCCGCCGGATCTTCAGCGAGTTGCTGCCAGTTCTTGTTGAACGCTGGCAACAGTGCGAGGCCAAGGTTTACCAGCCTGAACCTTCGCTGGCAAGGCCTTGATGGCAGAATCGGCTGCGGCGCGGCTTGGGAAGCTGCCGTAGGTGATCACGTAGAGAGGCTTGCCGTTGAGCACTTTCTTGAAATAACGGTACTGGCCGCCCTGCTCTTTGACGAACGCCTGGGCGTTGGCTTCGGAGCTGGTGCCGAGGATTTGCACCACAAAGTTACCGGTAGGCTGGCTGTTGTACCAGCTGCTGCCAGCAGCGCCGGCCTTGGCAACGGTGGCGGCTGGTTTTTCCGCAGGCTTGGCGGCCGGGGCTGGTTTGGCGGCTGGCGTCGGTGCGACAGGCTTGGTCACCGGAGCAGGCTTGGCGGTGGCAACGGTCGGCGCCGGAGTCGGAGCTGGCTTGGCGACCGGAGCAACCGGCGTCGCTGGCACACCGGCCGGTACGCCTGCAGGTGGCGCGGTGGTGGTCACGGTCGGCGGCGTGGCGCTGGAGCCTTCCACCGGCACGCCGTCGTCGCCTTCGGAGATGCCACCGGCTTCTTCGGCCAGCGGGCCGCGCATCACAGGTTGGCCGACCATCGGCAGGTTGGTCGGTTGGCCGGAGTTGGCAAACTCGACGTTTGGCGTGGGCTTGCCCAGTGGCAACTGCGCCTGTTCGGTTGGCGCGCCGGTGGTTGTCGGTGCTTTGTTGCGGCCCGGGATCAACCAGGCGGCGGCAACAGCGACCACGACAACGGCGGAAATAGCCAATACGTGCTTCTTAGGCATAGTGAACCCCATCTTTGGACGCTTGACCGCAGAGCGGCTGGCAATCATGGCTTCGATCATGGCATCGCGGGCAACCTGGTTGATGTTTCCAGGCCAGCCATCGGAGCTTTCGTGAATATCAGAGATCTGCGCAGCGGTGAAAAGTTCGATACCCGCCCCGGCTCCTTCAAGACGTTGCGCCAGGTATTCGCGGGTTTCTTCCTCTTCGTACGGCTGCAACTCGATGACGTGGAACAGCTCCTGCTCACCACTGATCTGCTCCAGATCGGCGATCAGCGACGACTCACCGAACAGGAACACATGCGGGCGACCTTCCGGCGTACCCGCCGCCAGCGCCAGCAGGGCTTCCAAGGCGGATTCGTCGAGCTGCTCGGCATCGTCTACCAGCAGGTAGACTTCCTGGCCGGTCAAGCCCAGTTGCACCACCTGCTTGAGAATCGCGTTCGGCTCAGCATTAGAGACGTCCAACGCCTGCGCTACCTGACGCAGTACGCCGGCCGCATCACCGGCACCGCGGGCCGATACCACCACGCTCTGCACCGATTGCTTGTTGGTGCTGGCCACCAGCGCCTGGCGCAGCAAGGTCTTGCCGCTGCCCAGAGGGCCGGTGACCACCAGCAGCAACTGGCTGTAGCGCGCGAGGTGATGCAACTGCCCTAGTACCGGCTTGCGCTGGGCGGGGAAGAATTTGAAACCCGGCACCCGTGGAGCAAAGGGGTCGTGGCTCAAGTGGTAATGGCCGAGGAACGCCTCGTCGGCATGCAAACTAGTCATCGGGTCTTATTAACCTTTGAGCTGGGCCAGGGCGCGGTAATCCGCTCCCAGCGTGGCCTGTAGAATCTCTTTTGGATAATCGTCGGTCACCACGGCTTCGCCCATGTGGCGCAGCAGTACCAGTCGAAGTCGACCGTCGATCACTTTCTTGTCTATCGCCATATGTTCAAGGAAATCCGCCTCGGTCATCTCCGTGGGCGGAACAACCGGCAAACCGGCGCGCTGGAACAGGCGGATACCGCGATCACGCTCTTGGGCGCTGATCCAGCCCAAGCGCTGCGACATGTCCAATGCCATTACCGTGCCAGCCGCTACGGCTTCCCCATGCAACCACACACCATAGCCCATGTGCGTTTCGATCGCATGGCCGAAGGTGTGGCCCAGGTTCAGCGTGGCCCGCACACCGGACTCGCGCTCGTCGGCATTGACTACCAGCGCCTTGGCCGTGCATGAGCGGGAAATCGCCTCGGTAAGCGCCACCTGGTCGAGGCCGCGCAAGGCGTCCATATGTTCTTCCAGCCAGGTCAGGAACGGCTCATCGCAAATCAGGCCGTACTTGATGACTTCCGCCAGGCCCGCCGACAGCTCGCGCGGCGGCAAGGTGTTGAGGGTAGCGGTGTCGATAAGCACAGCCTGAGGCTGGTAGAACGCGCCGACCATGTTCTTGCCCAGCGGGTGGTTGATACCGGTCTTGCCGCCCACCGACGAATCGACCTGGGACAGCAAGGTGGTCGGCACCTGGATAAAATCCACGCCGCGCTGGTAGCAGGCCGCGGCAAAACCGGCCATGTCGCCAATCACCCCGCCGCCCAGGGCGACCACAGTGGTTCGACGGTCATGGCGTGCGGTCAGCAGGCCATCAAAGATCAGTTGCAGGGTTTCCCAGTTTTTGTGGGCTTCGCCGTCAGGCAACACCACGGAGATCACCGAGTACGCCGCCAGGCTGCGGCTCAAACGCTCAAGATACAGCGGCGCGACCGTTTCGTTGGAGATGATCGCCACCTGTCGGCCGGCAATATGCGGCGCAAGCAGTTCGGGCTGGTCCAACAGACCTGCGCCAATGTGGATCGGGTAGCTGCGCTCGCCTAGATCGACCTTAAGTGTCTGCATGTGTCCCCGCGTTGAAGATGTATTGACGACCGGCACTGTCGATATCTCGACACCGCCTGGTGGCTCTACGCCATACCTTACAGGGTGATGGCGCGCCGCCGAGAATAGCGCATTTCTGGCCAGGCTTTAACGGGGTGGCAACCGTTGCAGGCGCTCAAGGATGTCGAGCACGACCATCCGAGGTGGCCGTTCATCGGTTTCCACCACCAGATCGGCGATTTCCCGATACAGCGGATCGCGCAGCGCCAGCAGGTCCCGCAGGGTTTTGGCCGGGTCGGCGGTGCGCAGCAACGGGCGATTGCGATCACGGGCGGTACGGCCCACCTGCTGCTCGACCGACGCGTGCAAATACACCACCCGACCACCGGCATGCAGCGCCCGACGGTTTTCATCGCGCATGACAGCGCCACCGCCGGTTGCCAATACCACGCCATCGCAGCCGCACAGCTCGGCAATCATCGCCTGCTCGCGGTCACGAAAGCCCAGCTCGCCTTCTTTATCGAAGATCCATGGGATATTGGCACCCGTGCGCAATTCAATTTCCTTGTCGGAATCTTTGAACGGCAGGCGCAGCTCTTTGGCCAGCAAACGGCCGATGGTGCTTTTTCCAGCCCCCATCGGCCCTACAAGAATCAAATTTCGCACAGAATCAACGACTCACAGCAATCGCCTGGTTATTCATGATACGCGGAGTCAGGAATACCAGCAGCTCGGATTTTTTCTCCGCCAGCACATCGCGCCGGAAAAGGCGGCCAAGATACGGCACATCGCCCAAAAATGGCACTTTATCTACCACTTTGCTTTGGGTGTTGGAGAAAACCCCGCCAATGACGATGGTCTCGCCATCCCTGACCAGAACCTTGGCGTTGACCTCGTTTTTCTTGATCGGCGGCACGTCATTGAGGCGGTTCAGGTAGTCGGGCTCATCCTTGGTGACCTTGACCGCCATGATCACATGGTCGTCGGGGGTGATTTGCGGCGTGACTTCAAGCGACAGCGAAGCCTCTTTGAACGACACCGAGGTGGCACCCTGGGAGGTGGATTCCTGGTAAGGAATCTCCGTGCCCTTGAGGATGCGTGCAGTCTCTTTGTCGGAGGTGACGACCTTGGGCTGCGAGACGATCTCGCCGTTGCCAGTTTTTTCCATGGCGGTCAGCTCAAGGTCCAGCAACAGGTTGTCGGTGATGTAGGCGATCCCCAGGCCCGAGGTTCCGGCCAGCGACCCCAAGTCGACAAAGGGTGAGCTGGGCGGGTTTTGCGGCGGCTCGGCGCCGTCTGCCTGCGGCTTGGCAATACCGCCAACGCCGCCGTTGCCACGGGTAAGCCGTCCACCCCAGCGCACGCCCAGGCTTTTGTCGTAGTCGACATTGGCCTCCACAATCCGCGCCTCGATCATGACCTGGCGTACCGGGATATCCAGCTGCGCCACGATGCGCCGCAGCTCTTCGAGCCGCTCGCCAGTCTGGTAGGCGATGATGTTGTTGGTGCGGTCATCCACCGCCACCGAACCGCGCTCATCGGTGGCGCCCTCAAAGCCGGTCACCGACTGAAACAGCTTGGCCAGGTCGGCGGCCTTGGCGTAATTGACCTGCAGCAGCTCCCGCCGCAAGGGCGCGAGCTCAGCCATCTGCTTGCGCGACTCCAGCATCAACAGCTCTCGGGCAGCCAATTCATCGGCGGGCGCCACCAGCAACACACCCGCCTTGACTCGCTTGTCCAAGCCCTTGGTTTGCAACACCAGGTCCAGCGCCTGGTCCCACGGCACATCCTTGAGCCGCAAGGTGATCGAGCCCTGCACCTCATCGCTGGTCACCAGGTTGAGCCCAGCGACATCAGCGATTTGCTGCAATACCGCGCGCAGGTCGATGTCCTGGAAGTTCAGAGTCAGTTTGGCGCCTGTATAGCTGACCGACAAGGCACTGTCGGGCGGCGGCAGTTGGATCAGGTCCAGGCGATTGGGCACAGCAGCAGCCATCGGTGCCGTGAACGCTATCCATAGCGCCACACCGAAGGACAAGAAGGTCCTTTTCATTGTTTGATTCCGTTATGAGTTGACGTTCAGCACAAGGGTTCGCGGGCGTTCCAGCCAGGCACCCTGTCCATCGGGAAACAGCTCCACCAGCTCGACAGCAGCGTCTTGAATGGCCGTGACCTGGCCATGGTCCGGCCCCAAATAATCACCCACCGCCAGCCGATACACCCTGGCCCCAGCCCGCAGTAAGGCAAAGGCCTGCGCACCACGGGACAACGTGCCGACCATTTCGAACTGTTCGAGACGCATACCCTCCAACAGTCCCCGTGGCCGGGTGAAATCCGGGGCAAGGGCCGGGCGGCCCGGAACGTGGGCTGCCTGCAAGGCGGGCGGCGTGAACGGGTCGCGCAAGGGCGAGGGCTCGTAGACAAACAGCGGCCCTGGGTCGAGCACCTGACGGGCCTTGCCGTTTTGCAGGGTGCTGCGATAGGTCTTGGCGAGCATGTTCAGACGTAACAAGGCGCCCTGATGCCCAAGCGTAACGTCCTGCACGGTGACTACCCGAGGCAACCCACCCAAGGCACTGACAAATGTCGCCAGGTCGTGGTAAGCCCCGGAGGCGCTTACCTGCATGGGTTGTTCGATATAAAGCTGCCGAGGCGCTTCATCCAGCACGGTGATGCCTTCGACCCACACCCCATGGGCAGCCGCCAGCCGGGCGATGTCTTCCAACACGGCAGGCACCTCGGACTCGCCGGGTAATTGCCCTAGAAGGCTGGCAATCTGGCCTTCCATGCTCCGGACCTGCCGGGTGCGCAGCTCAAGGCTCGCGGCCAGGCCGGTCTTTTCTGTGAGTTGCTGCTGCAGCGCCTGCTCCCGCGCCTCAAGCCCGTGCAATCGCTCCCGCTGCGGCCCCCCATGCGAAACCTCGCCTATCACCAGCACCAGGCCGGCCAGCGCACAGCCAAGCAGCACCTTGCCCGGCAGGGACCATTTAGCAGCGTTGTAAGAGAGCGTGGAAAAATCGAGCCTGGGCAGGCTCATGGTTGCGCCTCGCTGGATTCTCCCTGGCGCACCATCAGCTGAAATTCACTTTCGCCGCGCGCACCTTCGGCCTGCACGCGCTGCAGACGGGTTGAACTGGAACCGTGGGTTGGCTTGAGCTGCTGCATCAAACGGGCGATATCCTGGTTGCTTTCAGCCGTGCCGCGAATGCTGATGGTGTCGCCGTTCGCAACCACCTCATGCAGATGGACACCTTCAGGCACCGCGCGAGCCAATTGCTCGAACAATCGGGCCCCGGAAGAGCGGGCATCGTGCAGGTCCTGAACCACCTTCATGCGTTCGGCCAGTTGCTGGCTTCGCTCCTGCAAATCGTCAATGGTCCTGATCCGCGAGTCCTGGGTGGCGATGTGCTCTTCCAGGCGGCTGTTGCGGCTTACCTGCCGGTCTATCGCCTGGTCGATCACTTGATCAGCCAACCACAGTGCCGCGAGCGCCACGCAGGCAAACGCCAGCAATAGCACCAACAGGTATTTGCGCCTGCGCTCCGCCAGGGCCTGGCGCCAAGGCAAAAGATTGATTCGTGTCATCCAGCGAAACTCCTCAGGGCCAGCCCGCAAGCCACTCCCATCCCTTGGGCCTCCAAGGCCCATTGTGCACCATCGACTCTATGACCCGGCGTGAAGCTGGCAAAATCCTGAAGGCAAGCGCGCTGCAATGCAAACCCTTCTACATCGACCACCCGCGGCACCAGCCCCGCCAGGGCCAAAACCGCCTCGCGCGCTTCGACCTGCTCGCGCAGGCACGCCACCAGCATCACCTCCACCCACTGTGGGCCTTGAGCCGATGGCCCTTGAACCTGAAAGTCGATGGCCACTTCATCCAATGGATAAGGGATGAACTGGTCGGCTTCCATCTGGATCTTCCAGGCCATTTCCTCATCGCTCAGACCCGCGTCCATTTCGATCAACCGGGTAATCACCGAAGGGCCTGCAACCGCCACGGCGGCGTACCGGGCCGAGGAACCCAAGCGCGAGAGCGCCTGTTGCAGCGCCCGGCCCACACCCTCAAGGTCCAGCAGAGTGCCGTCGACCATCGCGTGGGGCGCCAGCACTTGTGTGGCGTAACCCTGGACGCTGAAACCGCCGGATGAACGGCCCAGCTCGATCAGCTTGATGCCGCTGTCATTGATATCGACCCCCAACACCGTGTCGACTTTTCGCCTGAAAAATCCCTTTCCCATAAAACTCCCCAAAACTTTCCCTGTCATACCGGCTGTCATCTCGCCTGATTGCTGCCAGGCACCTTGCATTCGGTCGGCTTGTTCAAGGCTCGCGAATGACGCCCTAAGCCGAAAAATGCTTTAATGCCCAGCGTTTTTTCCCGCTTTTTATCTGCTGCCCGGGTCGATCCATCGTTTGCCATGCATGCCCCGACGCGTAACTCTTTCTTTTCTCTGGAAATCCAAAAGCCTTGATTCGTCTGCTGAAGTTTTTCGGGTACTCCATTGTCGCCATCGTCTGCGGGCTGCTGCTCGTATTCAGCGGGGCCTACCTCTACCTTAGTCCGGGTTTGCCCTCCGTAGAGGCCCTCAGAAGTATCCAGTTGCAGATTCCTTTGCGGGTCTACAGCAGCGATGACAAGTTGATCGCGGAGTTCGGCGAAATGCGCCGTACACCGATCCGTTTCGCCGACATTCCACCCAATTTCATCAGCGCCTTGCTGTCTGCCGAAGACGATAATTTCGCCAACCACTACGGCGTAGACCCCAGCAGCCTGGTGCGTGCAGCCACGCAGTTGGTAAAAAGCGGACACATTCAATCGGGCGGCAGCACCATCACCATGCAGGTGGCGAAGAACTTCTTCCTCACCAGCGAGCGCAGCTTTTCCCGCAAGGCCACCGAAATCCTGCTGGCACTGCAGATCGAACGCCAGCTGACCAAGGATGAAATCCTCGAGCTGTACGTCAACAAAATCTACTTGGGCAACCGCGCCTACGGCATCGAGGCCGCGTCCCAGGTCTACTACGGCAAGTCGATTCGTGACGCCAGCCTGGCGCAGATGGCCATGATTGCTGGCCTGCCCAAGGCACCTTCGCGCTTCAACCCGCTGGCCAACCCGGCGCGCAGCAAAGAGCGCCGCGACTGGATCCTGGGCCGCATGTACAAGCTGGGCAAGATCGACCAGGCCGCTTATGAAAGCGCCGTGGCCGAGCCGCTGAACGCCAGCTATCACGTGCCGACGCCGGAAGTGAATGCGCCCTATATCGCTGAAATGGCCCGCGCCGAGATGGTTGGCCGTTATGGCAGCGAGGCCTACACCGAAGGTTTCCGCGTGACCACGACGGTACCGAGCAACTTGCAGGAAATCGCCAACCATTCGGTACATGAAGGCCTGATCACTTATGACCAGCGTCACGGCTACCGTGGTCCCGAGTCGCGCCTGCCCGGCAAGACCCTGAGTGCCTGGACCACCGAATTGGGCAAACAGCGCTCGATCAGCGGCCTGGACCCGGCCATCGTTACCCAGGTATCGAAAGACGGTATCCAAGTGCTGACCCGCTCTGGCGAAGCCCATGTAGCTTGGGACAGCATGAAGTGGGCACGCCCGTTCCTGAACACCAACAGCATGGGCCCGATGCCCAAGCAGCCATCCGACGTAGCCCAGGTGGGTGATTTGATCCGCGTGCAACGCCAGAAGGATGACAGCCTCAAATTCAGCCAGGTGCCGATCGCCCAGGGCGCCCTGGTGTCCCTGGACCCGCAGAACGGTGCGATCCGCGCGCTGGTCGGCGGTTTTGCCTTTGAGCAGAGCAACTATAACCGCGCCACCCAGGCCAAGCGCCAGCCGGGCTCCAGCTTCAAGCCGTTCGTCTACAGTGCCGCGCTGGACAACGGCTACACCGCCGCCAGCCTGGTCAACGACGCGCCAATCGTGTTTGTCGATGAATACCTGGACAAGGTCTGGCGGCCGAAGAATGACACCAACACGTTCCTTGGCCCGATCCGCATCCGCGAGGCGCTGTACAAGTCGCGCAACCTGGTGTCGATCCGCCTGCTGCAGGCGATGGGCGTAGGCAAGACCATCGACTACATGACGCGCTTTGGCTTCGCCAAGTCGGACCTGCCGCCGAACCTGTCCCTGGCCCTGGGCACCGCAACCCTCACGCCGATGGAAATCGCCACCGGCTGGAGCACCTTTGCCAACGGCGGCTACAAGATCGCGCCTTACCTGATCGACAAGATCGAAAGCCGCAATGGCGACACCCTGTTCACTGCCAACCCGCCACGGGTACCGGGTGATGTGGTCAATGGCGTGGCCGCAACCGACGGTCTCGCGGCCCCGGCTAACGACGGTATTACCATCGAGCCGACGCCAGGCACGCCGTCGGCCGCAAACGCCAGCGCACCGGCCGAACCGCAAGCGCCAGCGGTTGCCGAGCGCATTGTGGATGGCCGTACCACCTATATTCTCAATAGCATCCTGCAGGACGTGATCAAGAAAGGCACCGGCCGCCGCGCATTGGCCCTGGGCCGTGCGGATATCGCTGGCAAGACCGGTACCACCAACGAGTCCAAGGACGCCTGGTTCTCTGGCTACAACGGCGACTACGTGACCACCGTGTGGACCGGCTATGACCAACCGGAAAGCCTGGGCCGCCGCGAATTCGGTGGCACCGTCGCCCTGCCGATCTGGATGAGTTACATGGGCGCCGCCCTCAAGGACAAGCCGCTGCACACCCAGCCGGAGCCGGAAGGCATCCTCAGCCTGCGCATCGACCCGATCAGTGGCCGTGCGGCCTCGCCGAGCACGCCGAATGCGTACTTCGAGCTGTTCAAGAGCGAAGACACACCGCCGTCGGTCAACGAACTGGGCAACGGCGCAGTGCCGGGCAGCCCACTACCAGCGGATGAAGGCGCGCCGATCGACCTGTTCTGACGGCTTTGCGGCCTGGAGCAAGTCCTAATGCCAGTCAGTGAAGGCTTTTTGTAGGAGCGAGCTTGCTCGCGAAAAATTCACAGGCGCCGCGTTCATTCAGGAAGTACGCGTTATCGTTGACGTTTTTCGCGAGCAAGCTCGCTCCTACATAGGGTGGATCTGCACAGGCCTCGTGAATCGCCAGCCACAAAAAAGCCCCGACTGATCACTCAGCCGGGGCTTTTTGTTGGTGCGCTATAACGGCTTAGCCGTTGAACACATCATCCACGCTCTGCAGCGGGTAGTTCTTTGGATACGGCAGGGTAGCCACGCCAGTCTCGATAGCGGCCTTGGCCACGGCATCGGAGATCAGGGTGATCAGGCGCTTGTCCATTGGTTTTGGAATGATGTACTCACGACCGAACTCCAGCTTGGCGCCACCGTAGGCGTCGCACACGTCCTGAGGTACCGGCAGCTTGGCCAGTTCACGCAGGGCGTTGGCGGCAGCCACTTTCATTTCTTCGTTGATGCGCTTGGCGCGAACGTCCAGGGCACCACGGAAGATGAACGGGAAGCCCAATACGTTGTTGACCTGGTTCGGGTAGTCCGAACGGCCAGTGGCCATGATCACGTCGCTGCGAGTGGCGTGGGCCAGCTCAGGAGAGATTTCCGGATCCGGGTTCGAGCAGGCGAACACGATAGGGTTCGGCGCCATGGATTTGAGGCCTTCAGCGCTCAGCAGGTTCGGGCCGGACAGGCCAACGAACACGTCCGCACCGTCGAGGGCGTCAGCCAGGGTGCGCTTGGAGGACGGATGGGCAAACATCGCCTTGTACTGGTTCAGATCGGTACGCTCGGACTGGATCACGCCCTTGCTGTCGACCATATAGATGTTTTCCAGCTTAGCGCCCATGCTGATGATCAGCTTCATGCAGGAAATGGCCGCGGCACCGGCGCCCAGGCAGACGATTTTCGCCTCGCCCAGGGTTTTGCCAGCAATTTCCAGGGCGTTGATCATGCCGGCTGCGGTAACGATCGCAGTGCCGTGCTGGTCATCGTGGAATACCGGAATGTCGCACTGCTCGATCAGGGCCTTTTCGATCTCGAAGCACTCAGGCGCCTTGATGTCTTCCAGGTTGATGCCACCGAATGTGATGGAAATTCGCTTGACGGTGTCGATGAACGCCTGCGGGCTTTCGGAATCGACTTCGATGTCGAAAACGTCGATACCGGCAAAGCGCTTGAACAGCACGCCCTTGCCTTCCATGACTGGCTTGGAAGCCAATGGGCCGAGGTTACCCAGGCCAAGAATCGCGGTGCCATCGGAAATCACTGCAACCAGGTTGCCTTTGCCGGTGTACTTGTACGCCAGCTCTGGGTCACGGGCGATTTCACGTACGGGTTCGGCAACACCAGGGCTGTAGGCCAGCGACAGGTCGCGGGCAGTGGCAGTGGCTTTGGTGAGCTCTACACTCAGCTTTCCTGGACGAGGATTGGCATGGTATTCGAGAGCGGCAGTTTTCAAATCAGACATATCGGCATTCCGCTTTTACTGTTGGTCGACGGACCGCCGAGGATACGCGTGTCGTAAAGTCCCTACAAGACTGGGCAGTCACAGGTGTCAAGGGCCCTGGGCTACGACTTTTGGCCAAGAGCCACGGGATACAAGGGCTCAACTGTTCACAATCGAAATAAAAAATGTCTACAATTTTTTATTCAAAGCGCCGATTTCAGCATGCCGGGATCGGTTATTGGCAACAGCCAGCGTGCTTGGCCTTTTTTCTGGCCGCCACGGCGGGCACGATCCTGCACCCAACCGCGCGCCTCAAGGGTGCGGCCTTGTAGACCATCGAGCATGGCCGTATCGAATTGGCTGATCAGCTCAGGGGCAATGCGTAATACCAGTGAACCCTGCAGTTCAATCCAGATTCCGCCGCGATTACGCTCGACCTTGCTGACCTGGCCGGTCACCAGCGCAAACCCGGAGCGCTTGAGCTTCGCCACACTTTGCACCGGCGATTGGCGCCACAGACCAAGCCGTGCATGGCGGGCGCTGTTTTCGGCCGCCTGCTGGCAGGCAACCAGGTCAACATTCGGCGCCACGCCCACTTGGTACCCCAAGCCCTCGGCCAGCAGTTGCGCCTCCAGGTTCTCGCCATTGGCGCCGTAGAGGTGAGCCAGGGTGCGCCCGTAATGATCTTTGCCTTCACGCCCCGGCACCAGGCCGACACGCCCATCGCTAGCCTTTACCAACGCCTGCAGACGCTGGCGCGCGGCGACGGCAAATGGCTCGTCTGGGCGGCCCTTCTTGCCGGTTTCCGGTGCGTTGAGGCCGATCATGCGCACGCTGCGACCGTCCTTGAGGCGCACTGTGTCGCCATCCACCACACGCTGCACCTCAACGCGGGCGATGGCTGACGGGGCGGGGCAGAATGCATCGGCCTGAGCAGTCGCCAGCCAAACCCCA